>CAYHOI010000019.1:0-23821 GCA_964358175.1 uncultured Candidatus Marinamargulisbacteria bacterium
TCTGCTCTTTTTCTCCACGTACGTATCCGGCTGGTCGATCAAATCCGCCTCGGCACTCCCCCCCCCATATTTCAAACTCCACCCCATCGCGCTGATCTGGGGCATCTGCTTCCTATGGCTCGGAATCATCAGTCTCTTCTACCAGACAGGACAATCCTTTTTTGGCATCACCGTATTGGCCAATATTCCCACGGATATTTTCAATCCATACTGGCCCATGATAAACATTGCGATATTGGCCTTGCTCGCAGGACTTATCGAAGAAACAGTTTACAGACTCATGCTAACCCCTTTGCTCGACAAAGTCCTAAAAAATTACTGGGTATCGGCTCTCTTCACCTCTGGCATCTGGGCACTCTTGCACACCCAATATGCGGTATTTCCTGTCTATTTCAGAGTAGTCGAGCTCCTTCCACTGGGACTGATCTTTTCCTGGATTTTCTATTACTATGGATGGTGGCCCTGTGTTCTCACCCATTTCTTAATTGACCTCTATTTAATGGGAGCTCCCCTTCTTCCTCGGCTCAATGTTCAAGACTGGTGTACTTTCTGGGGCATTCAGGTTCTCTTGTGCTTGCTCCTCTACCGATTTCACAAAAAGGCGAACAAATGGCTACCCTAGACTCCCTATTTTGCCCTTGCCTCACACCCGTTCAGCAAGAAAATTTTGAGCTGCTTTTCGAGGATCTATCCGCTTCACAGCACTCAGCCTACCCATCCTCCTTCTTCCAGCTGGATCCCCTTCGCAAATATGAACTCTACGACCGCAGAATCCTTTTTCAATGGCTAGAGAAGAATGGATATCGAACCGAATTCCAAATTGGAGCAGGAACCCCTTTGGGGTGGGCTCGAATCATTGAATCCCCAGCACAACCCAATGTCCTGAAATTGAATTTATTTTTCGCTACCTCCAGAAATGCAAATTTAGGATGGGAACTGCTCCAGAAAGATATTATCGACAACAACAAAATCTTTAAAATATCTGTAGAATGCTTGGAATCTGACCAGATTTTGCTCAACTCTCTTTTAAGTCTCGACTTTAGCAAGGAAGGCGAACTTCACCAGTATCACTACATGAATGGACTGTATGACCCACTCGTTTTTCTTGCGAGGTTTTACCATGAATAGGATTTCTCTTATGCGTATCATTCCTGGCGACGAATCTTTGCTCACCCAGTGCTTTCAAAGTCTTGAGCTTCAAAACGCCATGATGGGTTCATACCCTGAGGCTCTCATGCAAACAGTTCAGCGCGCAAACTTACTCACCCACCTTTGGCAAGAATCTTTGGGAGAAACAAAGCTGTTTTGGATCTTCACTCCTGTGGCCTCAGCAATTGTAGGGGTTGTCTATTTTACAAACATAAACCTTATTGACCGTAGAGCCCACTGCAGTGCATACATTTTCCCCGAATTTCAAAACCGTTCTTTCGGAATTTCCTCTGTATACCAAGCTTGTCTCCACGGATTTGGAACTCTAAATCTCCGCACCCTCTACTTCGCGTCCCATTCAAACAATGAACGTATGACAAGGATCTATCAACGGCTGGCTTTTTTCAAACACAATGCCACGCTTCGGAACGAGTACTGGCGAGAGGGTCAGTGGCAACATGTCCACATTTACTCATTAGACTCCGAAGACTATCTTCGCTATCAAAAAGATTACAGTTCTATCCTTACGAGGGAGAAAAATGAAATACTTACTCCTTGTTAATCTTCTATTGATTTGGATTCAAGCTCTTGCCTCATCGCTTACGTTCGTCCATCAACCGACAGCGATCATCACCGTAATTCTTCTGGTTGTCGGCGGACTTCATACGCTAAGGTGGCTGGTCTTTTGCGTATCTGTTTCTTTGATACTGGCTTTCTTTCTTAATAAATACAAAACCCTTCACTGGTCGGACATCTTTGACAAACTGGCATGGATTTTCATCCCCCTTTTTATCCTGAAAGGGGTCATTCTCGTCATCACAACGCTACTCAATCTTGAGGCCATCACCTTTTCTTTAGCTCCTTTCCTGTCCAATTCACCAGCCTTTATTCAGTCAATTTTTGAGAGACTTGACTTATTCCTACTCCTCTCAACATTAAACCTTTATCAAATCTGCAAACAAGTTAACGCAAAAATTGCAGATATTGGACTAGTGTTATTTGCTTGGCTCCTAGCCTATTTGGGATGTTTTCTATGGTAATCCGATCTTATGGCCTATTTTGTCTGCTCCTGGCAGGTTTATGCTCAGCGGGGTGGCTTCAAGAGAAGTCAAGAACATGGCCATCCGTCTGCTCCGCAAAATATGCTCTGTCTCAATCTCAAGCAGCCTATGACGATGCCGTGTCAGCATTTTACCCCAATCTTTCTGCAAGCGCAGGCCTTCACCGAACCCTGGACATGTCCTCGCAGACAATCTCTCCAGACTATTACGTCGCCAATGCAAGTATCGAACTCAATATCAACTTGCTGACAAATGGTTTATCCAACTTCTATCGTGTTTTTCAAAAAGGATTGGCTCGCGACCAAGCAGAACTGCGCTATCGACAAGTTTTTCAGCAAACCCAGGTACAACTACTTTCACTCATGTCCTCTTTTGAGTCCAAACAGAAATGGACACACTTATACCAGGAGCAGTCCGATTTGTATAAACAGGTACTCTCCAATACAGAGCATGCCTATACCAGAGGCGAATTCAGCGACTTGTTTGTCTCAAATGCCAGACTACAGTTTCAATCCAGCTTAATCACACTTGAAGAGTCTGCAATGCAATTGCTTGCCCAGAAAACACTTTTGGACTCCTTGGAAATTACACCAGATATTGAATCAGACAATTGTACTGACAGGCTTCTCCAAGTGATCAGCCAGAATATCGAAAGACTCCCGACCATGCTCTCAGCGAATTTTGACATCACGTTCCAGCAACTTGAAGAAAAGCGACAATATTGGATCGATCTTGAGTCCCAATCAATAGGTCATCCCTCCCTCAAATTTTATGCACAGCGATCTTATGGGCGATCCGATGAAAACAGCACTCATCTTCTCGAAGACCCTCTTCAAGCTCAAAGTAATGTACTCGGATTCCTCGTGAGTTGGCCACTATTTAGCCCCAACTCCTTCCCCCAAAGTAAAGCGGCTGAAATGTCCTACAAGAAGTCTCAATCCGACAAAGACTTCGCCCTATCGAATGCACGCAATACCCTAAGCACCAGCTATCAACAAATTCGCTTTTACCTTTCTCAATACCAACGATCCTCGAAAGCACTAGGTATTGCGGAGCATAATCTACACCAAATAGGCGATCTGTATAAAAGAAATCTCATCTCTTACCTTGAGCTACAAAACTATTTTCAAAGTTGTTCTGATGTCCGAACCAGAGCCATGCAGTACAGAGATCAATGCGTCACGGGCTGGCTCGAACTAAGTAAAGCATTTGATATCCCCCTAGAAGAGGAGGCTTCCCCTCATGAATAAAAGATATTGGCTTATCTGTGGACTATTCGTACTCCTATTTGTTGCATTGAACCTCGCCAAGTCTCATCAAGATAAAATCCCCAGGGTACAAGCCACTCAGCTAACTTTTGCACCCCTCACCAAGACCATTTGCCTCACTGGAACTGTCGAATACCAGAGCATTATAAGGCTTACGGCTCCTGTCCCCTCAAAGATTTCAAAGCTTTTGGTAAAGGCAAATGATTCTGTCAGTGTAAATCAACCGCTCCTTATTCTCAGCTCAGAAACCCTGGAACAAGAAATCAACGATTTAAAACAGCAACTTGACCTTGCCGAGGCAAACTACAGGCAAGCTTTTGATCGACTAAGTCTGGATCATCGTAAAAAATTTATCCAATATGAGAAGCTGAGAGCTGCCTGGCAAGACAGCCAGGAACTTCAGAAATCAGGAGCCATTTCACAAAAGGAATTAAACCAAATCCAAATTGAATTCAAACAAACAGAGCTAGACTATGATTATATCAAAACGCAATTGACAAACTTTAAAACAAAATCCTCAGAGGCCATGAAAGAACAGGGTTTGCGAAGAACGCTCACCGAGAAGAAAGCCTTGAGAAAACATCTCACCGTTCTGGCTCCAGTTCGCGGAAAGATTATTGAAATCGGTTCAGAAGAAACACACCTTGCAAAGGATCAAGAAATCCTTGAAATGATTGATCCTTCCAAGATGATCGTCAAAGCACAAGCCAATGAATATGAAGTTCCCTATCTTTCGGTGAATGAAGACGTCTTGTTAAAGTTTCCAAGTCTTCCTGATATCCTCACAAGCAGCTCTATCTTAGAAATATCTCGCGTCCCATTACTTGAAGGAGCTTCAAGTGTATACCCCGTGAGCGTCGCCATGCCTTCCAAAGTAATAAATGACTCCATTTTTTCAGGGATCCTTGTTGAAATATGGGCCTCTTACAAAAGTAGCGGAGCAACCTGGTCTCTACCTGTCAGTGCCGTCGCGAAGAATACAAAAGGCGATTATATTGTTTACGGAATTGATGAACACAAGAGACTTCATACCGTTCAAGTCCTCCTAGGATTGCACTCGCTGGATCGGGTACAAATCCGAAATAGAGAGAGCCTCAAGACCTATGCTCACTTTGTCAATGATGCCAATCAACTCCTTGCGGATGGACAAAAGGTTCGATTCTAATGAATAGTCTGTCTCTCATTGAGGAAGCTGGTCAGAACCTACGAAGCAACTGGTTGCGAAGCCTATTATCCGTTATAGGCATTATCATCGGAACACTCACTATTTTTCTCATTTTGGCCCTTACGTTCACAACGAAACTCACCCTGAACCGACAATTCGAATCGATGGGCAGTCATGTGTTATTCGTGATGCAAGACTACGCCTCTCTGGCCAAAAATCAACATTTGGCATTCCTGTCCGAGCTCGATATTGGATTGTTAGAGAGAGAGCTTCACGGCATTAAATCCCTCTGCTTAAACGAATCTAATGACATAAGTTATCCTTTCGAAGATGGAATGGTTGGGAAAGTGAACCTGGTAGGAACCCAGCCAGACTATCGCCCTATTCAACACGTTCTCCTTACAAAAGGTCGATTCATCAGTGATTTGGACATCGAATCTCGGGATCGTGTTTGTGTCGTCAATCAAGCACTGTTCAAGAAGCTAACACAATCGCATCCACTTCAGCTCGGAGATACGCTCTGGCTAGATCATCAGACCTATCGTCTCGTGGGGATTGTTGGTCAGGAAAATCAAAATATCTTTTCAGGAATGGGCAACTCCTACAAGGCATACATCCCCTATAGCGTATACCAGACGATCTACAATCCAGCACGCAAAATTCATTCTTTTTATGTACAACTCCATCTCTTACAAAATCCAATTGCCTTCAAGACCCTCCTTCAGAATTACATAAAACGGTCACTCCCACAAAGTTCCTATACTGTTTTGGCCTACGATGAAGTTGCCAAAGGTATGAACAAGCTGGGGCTTATATTCTCGGTTATTTTTGGCGGTCTTGCGGCTCTTTCTCTTTTTATTGGAGGGATAGGGGTCATGAACATTATGCTGGTCACGGTTGTTGAAAGATACCCTGAAATCGGACTTCGCAAAGCAATCGGTGCGAAAGAGTCTGACATCCTGTGCTTATTTTTATTCGAAACCATCGTGATCTGTCTGGTCGGAGGACTTCTTGGATCCGCAATTGGAGGCATTGTCTTGGGCACCATTCACCTCATCCTCTGGATCAGAACACATGAAGCACTCCATATCGTTTGGGTAACACCTCTTTTCATCGGACTTATCGTAAACACGCTCATGGCCATACTTTTCGGACTCTATCCTGCGATCAAAGCTTCAAAGCTGAACCCTGTCGAAGCTCTACGAAAAGGAGCAAATTCATGATAACGCTAAAGAATCTTTCAAAAGTCTACGAAGCAACAATCCCTTCAGTAACGGCCCTTCAGGAAATGACCTTAGAGATAAAGACCGGAGAATTTGTTAGCATTGTAGGTCACTCTGGATCCGGCAAAAGCACCTTACTCTATATCTTGGGGTTGCTTGATGAAGCAACCTCTGGAGAATATTGGCTGGATGACCTGAAAACTTCTCAGCTCTCGGCAAATCAAAAAGCTACATTTAGGAGCAGAAAAATCGGGTTTATTTTTCAGTCTTTTCACCTCGTTTCACGCTACAGCGTATCAAGGAATGTAGCACTCCCAAGACGATATTCCGATATTTCAACCTCGTTTGACATGAAAGACTATTTGAGTCAGTTCGGAATAGCCGACAAAATCAACGTACTCCCATCTCAATTATCAGGAGGACAACAACAACGAGTTGCCATTGCCAGGGCGTTAATAAACAACCCCGAGATTATTCTTGCAGACGAACCTACAGGCAACTTGGACTCACAAACCTCGCTAGAAATAATGAACATCCTTTGCGATCTGCATAAAAAAGGGAAAACAATCCTCCTCGTCACCCACAACACCGAGCTTACACACTTTTCACAACGACTGATAAAAATTAAAGATGGGAGGCTCGATGATGACAGGAGGCTCTAAGCTACTATTTTCGCTCATCAGAAAAAACTGGAGCACCCAACTTCTTCTCTTTGTAATGGCGGGCTTATCCTTGGCATTGGCTTTCCCTGCCCCATTTCTAATACGTTTCCTTCTGGACGAAGGCCTCACGTTTCTCTCCCGAGACAAGATACATCTCGCATTTGTTGCAATTCTGCTCTGCGCATTTCTCACAAGTGGCCTTTCATACCTTGAGAACAAGCTGTTCGTGGACTATTCTCAACGTTTCTACCAAGAATTTAAGGAGATGCTTTTGGCTCATTGGCTAACTATTTCTCCCATGAATTTTCATAAATATCATAGCGGCTACGTGGCAAACAGATTCATTCATGAGATTCAAGGCGTTATCAGTTTCTTTATACGACTATTCAATAAATTCATTATCGACATTCTGTCACTCTCTGTCAGTCTTCTCATCTTATTCTGGCTTTCCTGGAAACTAGCCTTAATCAGCCTTGTGGGTCTTCCCCTATTGTGGTTCTTGCTACAATATATGCAAATTCGAATCCAAAATGCCAATGAACTCGCCTATGAACAACAGGCACTCCTAGGAAAAAACTTACAAGATCTTTTACAGGGAATATGGGCCATCTTATCCATTCAAGCACAGAGCTGGGCTTTGACGAAATATCACTCGACTAATGACTCTGTCCGTCTACACCAAACAAGATTATCTCTACTGGAGAGCACCTTTACGCTGTTGGCTTCGCTTGTTGTTACAGTCATTCCCCTTGGTATTCTATGGATCGGATGCATTCAGATCCAGGAGCACACGCTTACCCTCGGCACTCTCATTGCGTTCTATTCCCTACTCTTAACCTCTTATGGCCCCCTGCTTCGCCTTTCTTCTACACAGCTAAATTGGCAAGAAGTGCGTGTTGCATGGAAGCGAACCCTTGAATTTTTAACTCTGCCCATTCATACTCCACAAACCAGCAACTCGCTCAGTGGACTCCATGTTCATGAAGCCTCTTTTTCATACCCCAATAGTCAAAAGCCCCTCTTTGAGAAGATTAACCTCTCGCTGTCTGCTCAGGGGCTGATGCTCCTTAAGGGCAGTAACGGTTGCGGGAAATCCACGCTTTTGAAATGTATCGCAGGGTTTTACCCACTCCTTTCTGGACACATCCAATGTGCACAGCCTTTAACATGGATGCCTCAGGAAATCTGCATCTTTGAAGCAACTCTATCTGAAAATCTCTTGATGGGCAGGGATATGAAAGAGAAAGAATTGATCGATTTTTGCAAGCGTCATTCTCTTTGGACCTGGATTAATGAACTCCCTGAAAAGCTAAATACCCTCGTAGGTGAAAATGGAAAATCCCTCTCCGGCGGACAACGTCGCAAGGTGGGATTCCTACGTGCCCTTTTGGGTAGCCCACGTGTTTTACTTCTCGATGAACCGACCAATGACCTTGATTTAAAAAGTCGATTACTCCAAAAGGAAATCCTCAGAAAACTCAGAACCACCACGACAATCGTTATAGTTTCACACGATGAATTACTTAAGGATATTGCCACAACAACGCTGGATCTCTCACTCGATTCAGAATCAGTTTCTCTTCAGGAAACGGTCAACCCTAAGCGCACCGAGGAAAGGAGGTGAACAAGATGGAAGATATCGTCATTGAGAAGGTAGAATCCGCACCTTCCCTAACCAAGAGCACCATTACGCATGAAAAAAATGACATCAATACAACGTCCTATTGTTAAGCGAACCCCGTAGAGCCATCACAAAAACTAACGGTGGTGGTTCTATTGGTTTAAACAGGGCTCAAAATAAGAAACAGGGCAGGGAAACATGATGCAAACGAGTACGGCTATCACCGTTCAAACAGCCAGTCTGCTGACCAAAAAAGGAAACTTCTTTTCAAGCAGTTATATGCGACTACGTTCACTAAAGGGGTATTCTTTGACTGAGTTCATGTTGGAGTTATCGCAGAACCCGTCCAGAGAATTTGTTTTGCTGAAAAGCGAGGATGAGCTCATCGGCGCAATTCGACTATCTCATAAGGATCAACTGGCACAGACAATCAAGCTGAATCTATTCTGTAATTCTACCTTGCATATCTCAGCGTTATCCAGTGAACTTAGAAGGATTTGTTCGCAGCTATTTTTGAGTGAGCATATACGACGCGTCTATTGCTTTGTCCTGGAAAATGAAGTCCCTGAACAACATGTCCTTTTGCACGCCGGCTTCATCAAAGAAGCAATGCTAAATGATCATGCATTTTACTGTGGGCAATACCATGCCGTGATAATCTACGGCTGGGTAAAGAACAAAGAATGAGTTTCCCTTTCGGCAGGAAAATTCAAGTTCGAAAACCTGAAGAGACCGACCTCGAAAAGATCGCAAGTTGGCTCCACGATCCCTCGTTTATCAAACACTTATACGGCTCCCCTTTGCACAGTTTAGCTGAGTTCACCCAAAAGGCTCGCCACCTGCTGTCCCAGAATGCAAAAGATACGAGTCCCGACTTCACCCTCATTATGGAAAGCAAAACAGGCCAACCTATTGGTCTCATGATGTTTCGTAACATTAACTGGAAAGATCGCAACACAGAAATAAATTTAGCAATCGGAGAGCAAAGCTTTCGAAATTCTTATTACGGGGTAGAGGCATTCGTTCTGACTCTTTTGGTTGGTTTTCATGAATTGAACCTCCACAAAATCTACGGCTACATCTACCACACCAATTCAAGCTCTGAGCACATCGTCAAACAAGTTGGAAACTATGAAGGCACCTTGCGAGACCACTATTACCGCGATGGCGAATTTGTCGATGTAAACGTCTATTCTTGCTTTTCCTCACAGCTCAAAGACTCCCTCTTGCGTCTAAAAGACGGTGTGCTTAAAAAGAGTTTCGATCAAGGGTATTTTTCTGAATATACTTGATATATACTCTTGCGTTACCTGAAGGAAGAAAAGGGAATTGACTGGGTTACACTCGGAAAATCAAATACGAATTTGGTTAAAGAAGAACTCAAGGAACGGATCGAATTTGACCCACGATTTTCTTAAGGGGGCTAATCGCATTGTGGTCTACATCAAGAACCAAGCCATCTTCGGCACCTTTAGTGCCGAGGAATTCCAGTCGCTGGTGGAGCGACGTCTCAAAAATGAACTCCTCGCCAAACTCAACCTGAAGTCCGGCGACATGATCTCGGCCGAAACGCTTCTCGAAATATTGAACCGTACCTAAAGCCAAGGGCGTAGCGTCTCCTCAAGCCGGCAAATGCCCCTGTTTTTGTCCAAAATGTGCCAAAAAGACAATATATTCAAAAAACGCGATGCGTTCGTTTAGACCAATCGCCACAAGCCCTCCAGCCTGATGAACCTACTTTGGATTTCTTAGTCGATGAAAAAACGTGGAATAAATCACTTTCTCTGCCGATAACTTAAATATAGGGGCGTGATATCTCCTGTATCGTGAGCTAACAGTTGTGAGCTGCGGGAGTGATGCTGGTCAGAAACGTTTATTGCGAAAGGAGGGATGATTTAATTAGTTTGGCTCAGTCGAGCCTAATAGGTTTGTAGAAAAGTAAAAAAATAAAAATTATAGGAGGAATAATCATGGGAAGTTTAAGTGTAGCAACAATAGGTGGTATTAAAACGTTAACGACGGGTCAGAAAAACGAACTCACAAAAATTGCAGAGAAAGATGGAAGTGCAAAGTCAATAGACACCAAACAAGAATGGCTAGATGCAGCCAAGTATCTTAAGGTTTATACCGGGAAGGATGCTTCTAATGCTGAGCAACTTCTTGTGATTGAACTTGACATCAGTTCTGTCAATGTTCAAAATGATGATAGGGATGCAGCTCCAATCGAAGCTGTCGCTGCTATGTCACCATCAACTAACAAGGAAAATCTGAGTAGCGTCTTCACTTATGACAATGGTCTTGGCATATTAGGTGCAGTGCAAAATGGGACTGCTATAAAAGGAAAGATTAAATGGCACCAAACCTTTGGTGTTGATAATCAAAACATTAAACCTGAAGGAAGAGATATTGTGCTTTCAGGTGCTAAGGTCACTGGGCAGGTTAAACTAGAGGTGGTTGATAAGAAAACTGGTAAGCAATTCGAATTCTGGATAAATACGGCTGATCCGCAAGCGGATGGCACCTATCACTTTTCCACAAAGGGGATTGATGCGATTAAAAAAGTGCAGTTTTGTGGTAATGGATCCATAGATTTTAAGAAGGGATGGTCATTGGATCTAGAATAGATAGCTCTAGCGAAAAGCCAAGCATAAGTACGTCCAGGAATGTCCTAGTTGCTAGGTCTTCCTGGACTTCTTATTTCTAGAGCCTGTCCCAAAGTAGAAGCCTTAACGTTCATAGGGGTTGGCGGGCAAACGTAAGCGATCTATGAACCGCATACTTTCCGATGTTCTTTTTTGGTAGTAGGCTTGGGGTACAACGGATATATACATGTCGACGCCGATCCTTTCAAATATTACTGCGCCCTTATCAAGAGGCTACCCTACTGTACATCCATTCCGGATTACGAGGCACTGCTCCCTTGGAACATCCAACTAGGGCTTCTCCCCCGCTTACCCTAACACCTTCAACAGCTATCGCCAACCATGCAGTTCCATAGATCGCTTACGCTTGATCTGGAATGGGAATAACAGCAGAGAACAGGACTACTGATAAGGTATGTTATGGTATGGCTCCATTATCTCTTCCCACGAGGCAGGGGAGGAGCCCAAAGCGTCTTCTATTTTCAGAGATAACTCTGAAACTGAGAGTAGCGATTTCAGGTAGCCCACAAAGCGTGGCTGTTCATCCTTTCCTTTCGTAATCACAGAATATCCGTTTTCATCAAAACCAAAGATTAACATCCCACCCGGCTTTAGGAGCTTGAAAGCATTCTTGATGAGAAGCGTTTGAGCTTCATCTTCAAGATGTGTAATCACATTGGCGACAATGATTATTTGTGCAGAATTTTGCGGCAAGGGGTGGGTGGCTTGAAGCATATCGTGTTCCAAATAAACCAACCCAGCCCGATCAAAGGGTAAGAGATATTTTTCAGAGTGAAGAATTCCAAACCCCAGGGCACTCGTTGAATCCGAAATCCCTTGGCGATCTATAGCGAAAAGGGTCACATCTTTAAAGAGAAGGGATACTTTCTCGAAAAGCTCACGAGAAGTAATCGCCGCGTTCTCAGGGGGGAAAGCTTCAGCAGCAACACCGGCATCGATTATTCGCAAGGGTTTTTCCGGGAAGAATTTCTTAAATTCAATCGCATATTTAATAGCTAGTTGATGCACCTTATTAAGTCGCCCAAACTCCGTTGTCTGACGTACCGTTCCCAAGTTGTGAATTAGCAACTCGCGACATTTTATGTCCTTGATAAAACTGTAATGGACAAGATCCAGGCATGCTCCAGGATATTTCGCCGCCCAGATATCTGCCGTAAATTCCAAAGCAAGCCAAAGAATTCTTCTTGGACTCCATCGAATTTTAAGGTTCTTTTTCATGTCACCAATACCCTTCATCACTTGCTGAACAAACGTAATGGCTTCGTTTTTCTCAAGAGAAGTTATTACCTCAAGAAATGTTTCCATCACAAAGAGCATGTCATCCTTTTCACATAATTCATAAATCTCCCCATCATGAAGCAGCTTCGTGGATTCTTTAAAGACTTTGCTGGGTTCCCGAATGAGTGTTCCGACTTGAAAGTCGACTCTTCCTAAAAAATTGACCATATTTCCAGCAACACCTTCCTGATGGACTACGAAATCTTCACAACTTTGAATGCAGGGCTCCTGCTTACGAACATTAGACGCTATTCTGAGGCCGGGAGAGAAAAGACATTTTACTTCCCATGCAACACACTGCTCCAGTATTGCTTGTAGCCCAGCTCCTTTGGAAGGAATATTGTCTGCATCATGAGCTATATGATCATACCCATTATTAAACTGCCTTAAAAAATGCTCGAAATACTTCTTGATAACTCCCTGTTGTTCAGCTAAATCGATTCCCTTTGCTACTAACGACTTTGAGAGGATAGCCAAGCCTAATTTCATCCAAAGCATCTGTGCACAAACCCTGGGATCAAGCTTATCCAGAATTTGTTTTTTTTTGATTTCAAGAATTGCCGGATGGTGTTCACTGAGGGTCACGTTTCCCGGGGTTTCAAATAATTCGCCAAGAGAGTTGTTGTATTGGGATAAAATATTAATGAAAAATCGTTTGGCTATTTCTGTTGCAAGCCAACCCTCCAACGTGAATTCAAATTCATCGGGAGTCTTATCTCCTGGAATCGTTAATTGACTGAACTGATGAAACCTGTGAGTGAATTCGGCTTTTGGAGAAATAAAAATGGGGAAAGAATCCACTTTAAACTGGATCGCAGTTAGAAACTCACCAATTCTATTGATGCTCTGAGTAATCTTGGCGGTAGTCCACCCTCTGCTCAACAAATCCACAATAGTTTCGGGTTGAGCAGGATCTCTCCAAGTAGGCTGCTGGGGGTATGGCGTTATTTCTTTGAGCTTCATCAGGCTCCTCGCGTTTTCATCAAAGACCCTGTCGTTATCGAGTGGAAGGAGAGTTACAATTTTTAAGAAAAATTCACCAAATCGGTCAAGATGATTTTGAAACATGCGGTCTGAATGTCGGCTATAGGCCATATACAATGCACGTATTTCCTCCTCAATTATTTTCTCGATTCCAATATTCTTGAAGCGATCAGTCCTACCTTTATCCATAATACCTTGCAAACATGCCATCCGATCCTTTCCTATGGCAACATTTTCGAACAATATACGGTCTCTGTTTCCCAAAAGCTCTTGAAGTTGGATTCGAATCTGCTGTTCACTTGACTCAGATTCAAGGAATGCTTTCTTTGGAATACGAATGATTCTGGTATTATCTTGGCTAATAACAACGGAGGCATTTCGGGGTTCATTTAAGAGTAGCGCTCTCTCGCCTACAATACTATCCGCTGTCCCACCAACAATTCTAGCAAGATCAGTGTGTGTGGTGCCAGAACACACTTTCACCAACACTTCTCCAGAAATAATTACAAAACAAAATTTAGCCTCTAAATCACCTTGCTTAATAAGCTCTGTTTCAGCATTTAGTGAAGCAACTTCACATGACGCCATCAGTCCACGTACAAAGCCCCCATTATCACCATTAAGCGTTTCAAAAATACAGTTTAGCCCTGTCAGACAAGCCTGATCCTCTTCTGTAATCTTTTCCCAGGTGGATAAAGAGGGAAGGCTAATAGTCTTTGCAAGCATTATTAGGTACTACTTATGGGCTTACCGTCCAAAGTTGAGACTGTTCCATGGACATTTTTCAGATGCGAATAATAAATCACAACCGTACAATTTTTATTCTTTCGTTCAAAGTTCGACTTCCAACCCTCAAGATCCTCCTGGATTTGATTTTCCATACCCTTAAAATGACCAAGTTCCATTCTCATTTCATAAGATTTTTTTCCGTCAAGATGTATGGCAACATCAGTCAGCATATTAAAATAGGTCTGAATACTTTTCGAAACTTGATCAACCGTTTGCCCCTTAGTCGGATTAATGTCTCCGGTATCAATTCTAACCATTGTTTCATCTTCATTTTTTAGGGAAGGATGGATCACAACATATCCATTACTCTTGTAAAAGTGAGCTATCTCGGAAGGAGGATCAATGGCTGTGCTAGAAAATGCGTTATCAGGAGACAGATATGTTTTCAAAAACAACAGGCTAAGATCAATAAGCTTGGTATTGCTAAATAGTTTTGAGTGGGTTGTTACAACTGAATCGACATCCATCTCCATATTCGGATTCACAGAGTATGCCCCATATAAGTGAACCAGAATTCCCTTCTCATTCGCTGCGAGGAGAATGGGAATAAGATAGGCAACATGGTCAATGTGGGTATGGGTAAGCATGAGATGAATGAGATTAATACTCTTTGGGGACTCCTTCATCTTTTGAATAAGATATGCTGCGGCGACAGGATTGCCTGCATCAAAAGAAGCAAAATGCCCCTCCTGAGGCAAGCAAAACAGATCACCTGTTTGATCCTTTTCGTTACCCAAAATTTCACCCGACAAGAGCCCCTTGTTTATTCGATTATACAGGGGCTCAGAAAGCGTGGGTATTCCATATCCTTCCCTAAAAGGCTGCACTTCCCCTTCACTTGGCAAATACGTGACATGCTTTTGATGAAATTCTATTAGTGATCGTTGAAGAGATGTGATCGCATGATTTTCTCCTTCATTAACCCTAAATTGAGATACAGCCAATACTCCTATGGTATTAATCATCTGCATAAATAATTTTTTGTTATCGTTAGGGTTCATTTCATTTGCTCTAACAATAAATTCAACCTTTTTCTCAAAAAAAGGAACAAGAGTTTGCAATATTCCCACAGACCCATTCGCCGTATTGAGAATTGCATTGAGAATCTGGGTAACAAAATTTTTTGAATAGAAATTTACCTTAATCGACATAGTCGCCTTTTCCTCTGGCATTAGCCCAACTCCTATTGTTTTATTCGCAGGAACCGCAGGAGATGCTGCCAGCATAAATAAAGCCATCGAAATATCGACATCTGACCTGACATCAAGAACCACGTGCTTTACCTTCGAAACGTCCGTATTCTCTAGCATCAAATATTGTTCCACCGCCTTCCCAAGCTCCGTTCCTTGACACGATCCAGATATTACCGAAAATATAATGTTATCTTTGCCGTCTATCTTTACCGTAAAATGATCCTCAATCCTTACCTGCGTCGTCAACCCTAGTGAAACCGTTTTTCGTGCCATTTTCTTTCTCCTTTCAATTCTTTCAAAATTAGAGATTTTGTCATTTCCTTCTAAATATATCGACAGAAAATCGTGTTTGTTGCAACATTTCTTCTAATTTTGAAATTTAATTAAAAGCAGGAGCTCCTGACCTCGACGGTTAAGACGCAGAGACACAGTGATAGCTTGATAAATGCTATGGCAAGAAGACTTCCCTAACAATCAACTCTAAGTCATTGTCGTGGAATTATACTTCGACCGAATTGGTTTTCGGTTTTGCAACTCCTCGCTTGCTTACGCACAGTAAGCGTCGCTCGTCGTCACTTCACCGAAAACCAATTCGTGACGAGTATACATTTACATCCGACTTGTCGTTTTGTCCGTCTTCTGAAAGGTTATTTCTTCCCAGCTCCTAGGAGATATCCCTGTTAGCCGAGAATAGCACCCGTACTACCTGATCCAACCAATTTCTGGTATCGGCCCAGGGTTCCCGCGTACTCTCGGTTGGGCGAAACAGCTTGCGCCAGTCGTGTACTTATTTCGGAATCCGTCAGACGGACATTTAAGGTTTTTTCGGGAATATTGATCTCGATCATATCGCCATCCTTGAGGGCAGCAATAGCCCCACCTTGAGCTGCCTCAGGTGACACATGACCAATAGCTGCCCCTTGTGTAGCTCCCGAAAAACGGCCATCCGTAATCAAGGCAACATCCTGATCGAGTCCCATTCCCACAATGGTCGCCGTTGGCACAAGCATCTCTCGCATCCCTGGCCCGCCCTTGGGTCCCTCGTAACGGATTACCACCACGTCGCCCTTAACAATCTTGCCAGACTTCATCGCCTCAACGGCAGTATCCTCACTGTCAAAGACCTTTGCAGGTCCTGTATGAACAAGCATTGAATTCGCAACAGCAGATTGCTTCACAATCGATCCTTCAGGAGCAAGATTCCCAAACAAAGCCGACAGCCCGCCAATCGGATGATAGGGTCGATTGGCAGGGCGAATCACTTCTTCATTCTCATTACGTGAAAATACCAGATTTTCTTTGAGGCTGAAACCCGTCGCCGTCAGAAGACTTGTATTCACCAAGCCCACCCGGGCAAGCTCTGCCATAACCGCCTGAACACCGCCCGCATCATCCAGATCCTCCATGTGATAAATCCCTGCAGGACGAAGAGATACCAAATGAGGTGTTTTGTCACTCACTTCGTTAATCATATGCAAAGTCACATCACATTGTGCCTCATGGGCAATCGCAGGCAAGTGCAGAGCTGTATTGGTGGAACACCCCAAGGCCATATCCACCGCCAACGCATTTCGAAAATGGGCACTGGTCATAAAATCTCGCGCCTTGATCTCTCGCCGAACCAATTCCAAAATCGCCCCTCCTGTCCGTTTGGCCAAGGCAATCCGATCTCCCTTTACTGCAGGAATGGTTCCATTTCCTGGCAAGGCAATGCCAAGCGATTCCGCCAGACAGTTCATGGAATTCGCGGTAAACATCCCTGAGCAAGAACCTGCGCCCGGACAGGATTTGTCCTCAATCCAACAGAGTTCTTCCTCCGTAATCTTTCCAGCCTCGTAAGCACCCACCGCCTCAAAGACATGCGACAAGTCCAGTTTGCGGGCTTTGTTCCCACCAGCAAGCATCGGGCCTCCGCTCACCATAATGGTCGGAATATTACAACGTGCAGCAGCCATCAACATCCCAGGGATTATTTTGTCACAATTCGGAACAATCACGAGACCATCGAACTGGTAGGCTCTCACCATCGCCTCAACGGAGTCTGCGATAATTTCCCGTGTCAACAAAGAATACTTCATTCCTTCATGTCCCATAGCGATGCCATCGCACAGTCCTATCGTATGAAAGAGCATGGGGGTTCCCCCAGCCGCGTAGACACCGGCCTTCACGGCGTCGATAATTTTGTCGAGGAAAATATGGCCTGGAATAAGTTCATTGTACGCACCCGCGATCCCAATCAACGGCTTCTTCAGCTCATCACTGGTATAACCCATTGCCTTAAACAAAGATCGATGTGGAGCTCGACTCGCGCCTTTTTTTACTTGATCGCTTCGCATTTATTTCACCTCATTCAGAGTATAACGTGGTTCGAAACATTTCGGCAATTCTCTTTCGCGTCTCATCTCGTTGTTCCAACCGGACAAAAAACTGGGTCTGGGAGAGCAGAGCATTTTTCCCTTTTTTCTGGGCACTTCCGACAATTTTCTCTCCATCAGATACCAGCTCATATTTTGCTGGGAACTCTGTGCAAACGGGGGCAATTCGTTTCTCGCGAAAAACCTGTCGCCCTTGCTTTTGAAGACTACACGACAATCCCGCGGCACACAAACATTCACAAAGTTGACGTGACCACTCTTGATAGACCGCAAGCAAACTGTGATTGACCAGATGAACCAGCGGTACAACCAGGGAATAGGTTATCCCTCCGGGTTCGTGGATCACAATTCCGCCACCAGTGGGTCGACGAACACAGGGCATATCAGACGGAAAATCGTGATCTTTCATATACCTGCTCACGACGTCCTCTTTTTGGTTATGTCCATAGGTCAGGCTACGGACGTCCCAGTCGTAAAATCGCAGGGTCGTCTGTTGGTCACCCTTCTCTGCATCCGCAAAGAGGTCGGAGTCTCTTTGCATGTTATGGACAGCAGAAAGGGGGTCATCGAGGAATACTTGCAATCTCTTCATCCTAAAGGCCATCATGGTCATCATGATTCCTGTCTCTTTCCCAATTTAACGGATTATTTCTGATATATTCCCGAATACGATCCAATTCATCGTCATTGCGGACAATGCGTTCGTAATAATTGCGTTGCCAAAATTTCCCGACAATATTGACATCATTTTGTTTGACATACCCCAACCATTCATTGACACACAACGATTTAAATTGTCCAACGATCAATCCAATTGTTGGAATATCCGTAGGGGCAACCCTTGCGGTTGCCCTTGTACCATATTGTCCGGTTGCCCCTATATCATATTGCCCCGCTACCCTATTATTGCCAGGCGCGTTTCCGTTTTGGGCAGGCGCGTTTTCATTTTGGGCAGGCGCGTTTTCATTTTGGGCAGGCGCGAGACCTGCCCCTACGATAACAACAATTCCATGGATATGGTTTGGCATAACGACAAATGCATCCAATGTTACGGTTGGGAAACGGGTTGGGATGTTTTGCCATTGATTATTAACAATGTTTTTTAAAACCGCATATTGATCAAAGAAACATTCCCTGTTTTGGGTGCAAATGGTGATGAAATATGCGCCGGCCTGTGCATAATCGTATTCTTTTAGACGTATAGATCGGCGGTTTTTCTTTGTCGCTATCGATCCCATAAGGTAAGAATCGGCGTTTTAACGGCACGAGACTCATCCAGACGAGATACTGAACGACTGTGCGGTGCATTTTTCAGAAGTTCTGGTTGATGTTTCGCCTCGTCTACAATTTGGGTCATAATCGCAATGAAGTGATCCATCGAAGACAAAGATTCTGATTCTGTCGGCTCAATCATGAGACATTCCGGTACAACTAACGGGAAATAGATCGTCGGTGGATGGATGCCGTAGTCGATCAACCTCTTGGCTATATCCAATGCCGACACGTGGGTTTCCTTTTTTAACCGAGAGGCCGAGAGAACGAATTCATGCATGCACACACGATCAAAAGGTAGTTTAAGGAGAGATCGAAGCTTAGCTTGCAAATAATTTGCATTCAGAATGGCTCGCCGGCTCACCTGAGTGAGTCCGTCTTGTCCATGCAAAAGAATATACACAAATGCCCTTAGCACAATTCCCACATTACCATGGTATCCATGCACCCTGCCTATACTCTTAGAGCCTGGACTTTCCAAAAGAAATCCCTCCTGTGTTTTTCGCACAAGCGGACCAGGAAGAAAAGGCACCAGAAAACCCTTCACGCCAACCGGCCCCGAACCAGGCCCGCCGCCGCCATGCGGTGTCCCAAATGTTTTATGCAGATTAAGGTGGCAAACATCGAAGCCCATATCTCCTGGGCGAATAATGCCCAACAAGGCGTTCGCGTTCGCTCCATCATAATAGAGGAGTCCGCCCGCTTCATGAACACACGTTGCAATCTGAAGAATCTGCGTTTCGAAAAGACCCAACGTCGAAGGATTGGTCAGCATCAGTGCCGCTACTTTATGTGCTTTCAACGCTGCCTTTAAAGCTGCCATGTCTACATTGCCTTGTTCATTGATCGCGATACTAACCACATCGAACCCAGCAACAGAGGCACTAGCCGGATTCGTCCCATGAGCGGTATCCGGCACCAAGACCACATGACGATCTTTATCGCCTCGGCTGTGATGATACGCCCGAATGATAAGTAGTCCCGTGTGTTCCCCATGAGAACCTGCCGCTGGCTGTAGCGTGAACTGCTCGTAGCCAAAGATTTCGCACAGGATGTCGTTCATCATAGACATCATCTCCAGCGTTCCCTGGACATCCTTGTCCTCTGCAAACGGGTGACATTGCTGAAAGCCCACAAACCCAGCAACCCGTTCCAGTAACTTAAAATTATATTTCATCGTGCATGAGCCCAAAGGATAAAAACCAGAATCTACCCCATAATTAAGGGTCGATAACTGTGTGAAATGACGCACAACCTCTCCTTCGCTACGATCTGGAATTCGCAAAGTCGCTTTACGCCGAATTGCTCTTGTGCTGGATACTCTGGGGGAAATCAGCTGGCTTCCAGAATATTGCGCGACCAGTGCCACAAGCTGGTCAATATCTGACAAACTCATGAACTCATTCACACTCACAAGATAGGACCCATCCCAATAAGCGTAAAGATGATCCAAGACAACGCCACCCTGCCAACTCTGTTCACGTAAAAACTGGTTAAGGCCTGTGAAATCAAGGGTATCCGAAGTCACTAGAACATCTGAAAACTGTTCATTGGGCTGAATCTTCAGCTTCGGAATACGCGATAGACCTTGAATCAAATGCTGAGTTTTTTCAGAAATCTCATTGGCCAAACGAGTCAGTCCGACTGATCCCAGAAGTGAAAGATAGATCGTTGCTCTCAGAGCCATTAACCCCTGGTTGCTGCAAATATTGGAGGTCGCTTTTTCTCGGCGAATGTGTTGTTCTCGGGTCTGAAATGTCAAAACATAGCCTATTCGCCCCTGCTTATCGAGCGTCTGTCCCACAACTCGCCCTGGCAAATGGCGGACGAACTCTTTGCGGGTTGCAATAAATCCCAAAGCAGGCCCTCCAAAAGAAGGGTAGTTCCCCAAAGAAATCCCCTCTCCAAAAACGATATCTGCTCCCCACTCACCTGGAGTCTTGTAAAGCACTAATGCCAAGGGATTGAGTACGCCAAAGATCACTCCAATCGCCATTGTTTTAGCCGAATCAATGAGCGCTGAATAGTCCTGTATCCTTCCAAAAAAATCAGGAAGCATGAGCACCATTGCACAGATATCCTCTCCGAGACGAACGTCAGGAACAGCATCAAAATAGTCCAACTGAAAGCCATATCCTTGGTTATACGTGTCCAGAACCTCACGGTATTGAGGAGGGATGGCACCCACAATCACAAACCGATCACTCTTCTTTGCAGAAATTCTCTTCGCCATCTGGAGCGATTCCGCCAGTGCTGTTGCGCCATCATAAAGACTGGCATTGCTAGCACCCATCCCTGTTAGATCTGTGATATAACTTTGAAACTCAAAAATCGCTGTCAGTGTTCCCTGGCTGATCTCCGGCTGATAAGGGGTATAGGCTGTATAAAATTCACTTCGCGATGAAATCATGTCAACGGCAACAGGGATATATCGATAGCAAACCCCTGCGCCCAGAGCACTACGTGCTGGGGAAACCACCCTGTTCCTTTGTGAAAGCCTCTCACAGAACTGTTCGGCATCGCGTTCGCTGAGGTGATCAGCAAGATTCAGAGATTTGAGCCGATGTGAAACAGGGACATCACGTAAAAGCTCTTCAAAGGACTCTACCCCAGACGCTTTTAGTAGTTGAGTCTCTTCAGAATCCCCAGGGAGAAGTCCCATCAAGTCTCATCTTTGGTCAGTTCTTCATATTCCTCAGAAGATTTGAGATCTTCCAATTCAGCAGGCTCATAAATCTCCATTTTAATCAGCCAACCTTCATCATAGGGTGAGGAGTTGATCAGTGCTGGATTATCGACAACCGCATCATTGATTTCTGTGATGCGACCACTCACAGGCAGATAGATATTGCTGACTGTTTTAACAGACTCCAGAACCCCGACTTGATCCATTTGGGCAAAATCCTCGCCAACCTGTGGCAATTCTACGAACACAATATCTCCCAAAGAGTCTTGGGCATAGTCAGTGATCCCAATCACGGCATTATTCTTATCATCCACCTTCACCCATTCGTGCTCATCAGAGTAGTATAAATTTTCAATAACCAAGCTCATTTTTTATCCCCTTTCTTCGCGGCCTCATTTTTGAGTCATTCTAATGTCGGTCTGACTATAACAAATTTCCTTTTACTTGTTAACAGTCTTTTTTTCTCTCTCATTACGATTTGATTTTCTGTTGACAAGAAGCTGAATTTCAGTTCTTTCCGTAAATATCAATAAATTTACTTGAAAAACATCAAATATTAAAGCTTTCCTCAAGCAAGATAAAAATGAGAACAATATTTTCATAAGTTATTGACTTTATTCGCAACATAGCTTTATATAGTCTCGTAGACTAAAAATTTCTTGGGGGTGCGACAATGTTAACTGTATTAAAATCAATAAAAATTTCGAGCAAGCTTTTGATCCTAAGCGGAATCGCGATCGGGGGGCTCATTTTATACGGCGTCATTGCCAACAACACCATTAACGCCATCAAGGTCAATGGACCTCTCTACAAGAATATCGTTCTCGGGAAAGACCTCATCGCGGATGTTCTGCCTCCTCCCGAGTATATTTTAGAGACCTATCTGGTGGTACAGCTCCTCAACGATGAAGAAAATTCCAGCAAAAGAGATGGATACATCGGCAAGCTTGTTCAGCTCAAGAAAGATTTTAATGATCGTCACCAGTACTGGATAGATAACTTGCCGGAGGGTGAACTCAAGAAAATTCTCATAGAGGATTCCTACCAGCCTGCGGTTCGTTTTTTTGAACTGGTTGATCAACGGTTTGTTCCTGCGGTTAGGAACAACGATTCTACGGGCAAAAGTGCCGTATTAAAGGAGCTTACGACGTTATATGACCAACATCGCACAGCGATTGACAAGGTTGTTCAGATGTCAATCGAAGAAAATACAACCGATGAAAAGTCCGGGCGCGAACTGATTAAGAGTCGAAACACCCTTCTGGTCGGCGTTGCCATAGGACTTATCGTTCTGATTAGCCTGCTTGCCTTAATGATCAGCAAAGTCATTGCCAGCTCCCTTCGTCTGTTTACTGAACGGCTGAAGGATATTTCTGAAGGAGAAGGTGATTTAACCAAGAAAATCGACATCACCTCAAAGGATGAGATTGGAACAATGGCCGCCTACTTCAATAAATTTGTAGAGAAAATCGCGGATGTCGTTCGCCAGTCTCAGCAAACAGCAGTAGTTGTTTCACAAAACGCAAAAACACTCACCGGTTCATTTGTGACCACCTCACAGGGTTTTCGTGACACGACGGTCGCGGTGAACACCATCGCAGAAGGGTCCAGCGCACAAAGTTCAGAGCTAAGCCAGATCAGCAGAGATATTATTGCGGTTGACGGCGTTATCGACGCAACAAAGCGTGCCTATGAGGATCAGTTAAGCAGTAGCAAAGAGGTTGTTTCCATCATCGAACAAATCAGTCAATCGATCATTCAAACGAACCATGACCTCGAAACCATTTCCCAGTCATCCAAGGCCACAAGAGAAACGGCACGGGTTGGTCAGCAGAAAGTTGAGGAAGCCGCTCAGTCCATGTCGGAAATTGATCGTCAGGTCGGAGATGTGTCAGAACAAATTCTTCTGCTTGGTAATAATTCAGAGAAAATCGGAGAAATCATCAATGTCATCACTGATATTGCCTCCCAAACCAATCTTCTCGCCTTAAATGCTGCGATTGAGGCGGCCAGAGCCGGTGATGCGGGGAGAGGATTCGCGGTTGTCGCGGATGAAGTGCGAAAGCTTGCTGAACGCTCAGCGGAAGCGACCACTGAAATCACCGGAATTGTACAAGATATCCAGGTGGTCACCAAGCGATCTGTTGATTCCATGGGACAGGGAATGACTCATATTAAACAGGGTGTCCAGCTGGCGGACGATGTCAAAAAGTCATTGGGACTCATTTTAAAGTCTATAGATGCGGATTCTGAACAAATTCACAACTTGTCCTCATCAGCCGAAGAAATCAGCGCAAGCACAACGGAAAGCAAACATCTTATCGATATCCTTCAAAGCAAGATCATATCTACCAACGGGGATATTGAGATGATTAAAAAGAACGCTGCCTCCGTCATGCAGTCCATGACCTCCATCGTCACGTCGGCAGAGT
>CAYHOI010000020.1:0-23820 GCA_964358175.1 uncultured Candidatus Marinamargulisbacteria bacterium
GCCTCAATCGAAAAATAATCCAAGGCAAACAGAGTTGAAACCCTGTTGGCAAGTATTTCCCGAACTCGACCGGCCTTAAAACTAAGGGAAGTTAGCCCGTTGAGTGTCGCATTCTCGTAAGCACTATCAATGGCAGACTCGACGACCTCAATCCCAAAAACGGATTGTGCTTTGTCGGCTATATAACAGCTGATCGTTCCAGCTCCACAGTAAAGATCAAGCACATGATCCTTGTGCTGGATATGAGATCTGATGAGGTCATAGAGAATCGTTGCTGCCTGCGTATTGACTTGAAAGAATGAGTTGAGGGGGATCATGAATTTCTTCGATCCAATACTATCCATGAATGCTGGTTGTCCGGCTAAGACCTCTGAGTGAAGAAGGAGAACTGTATCAGCTTGCTCAGGTTGATTGGACCAAATCACACCTGCCAAAGAAAAGTGCTGGCTCAATATCCGTTCGAGACCCATAAATTGTTCTGCGAAACCACCATTGGTGACCAGAATGATCATTTTTTGACCGGTACTAAAGGAATCTCGAACGATTAAATATTTGAGAAGACCAGATCGTTTGCGTTTATCATAGGCGGAAAAGCCTTCAGAATGTGCCCAATCTCGAATTAAATCAAGGAGAAGGCCGTTATTTTCAGTCGAAATTAAACACTTCTCAAGATTAACGAATCGGCTGAACTGTCCTTTTTGATGGAATCCCAGTCCGACAATCTGGTTTTCCAAAGGGAAAAAAGTAAACTCAACCTTATTGCGATAGTGGTATAGTGAAGGAGCAGGAATAATGGGCGAGAGATCCACTTCAAAAGATTTAAGAGCTGATGCAACCTTATTCGTCTTGAAGTCTAATTGTTCTTGGTATGGCAGGTGAGCCAGTGAACAACCGCCACATACGCCGTAGTGAGGACAAGTGGGAAGCATAAGAATTCTGGATTATAGCATTATAGTTGTTGAACGTCTCAGCGCAACTCTGTATAATGATCATTTGTGGACGAATTGAACGAAAGTGGGTTTAGCGTTAACGAGGACATCCTTCCTTATTCGGATAGCGACGATTTGATTACATATTCCAGTGCGGTGGACGTGGTGTTGTCTACGGCTTGTCGAAACCGATGTGATTATTGTTCGTTTCCTCGACGAGAGGCTGATTTGGTTGTCCCTTATTCAACGATCAAAGTGTTTAAGACCGCTCGTCGGGCTGGCGCGCGTGAAGCGAACATTGTCGCGGGAGAGAGACCTGATCGCTATCACAGTATTCGGGCCAAGTTTGATGTGTGGGGCTTTAACAGTTATGTCGAATACGTGTATACCGTGGCTGAACTTGCGTTTTTGGAAGGGTTGCTCGTCAATCTTAATGTTGGGTTTCTCTCTCAAGCCGAGCTGAAATACTTGCAAGATATTGTTGCAACGGTTGAGTTGAGTTTGGAGGTTCTCAGTAAAGACTTTTTACTTCCAAATCGTGCGCATCACCGTTCTCCCAGCAAAGATCCAGATATTCGAGTCAAATTCTTAGAGACCACAGGAAAACTGAATTTTCCAACTTTAACAGGCATTATGGTTGGAATTGGCGAAAAACCTGAGGATCGGATAAGAACGCTCGTTAAGATTAAGGAGATTCACGAAGAGTACGGACATATCCAGAGTGTCAAAATTGCTCCTTTTATGCCGATGGATGAACATGAGTATCCCTATAAACAGCCTCCGTATGAGGTTCTTCTCGAAACCGTACGTCTTGCTCGCGAAATATTGCCTACAGATGTAGATATTGTTGTGCCCATCAACAGGTTTCCTGATATTCTGACCCTGGTACAGCATGGTATGTCAGATTTGGGTCAGATTCGGTGTTTTGGGCAGGATTGTTTATTCCCTTCGGCAACGTTTCTGAAATTGGAAGAATATCAGAAAATTCTTGAGGATAACGGATATCGAATGTTCAAACGATTGCCCATCAAGAATGCTTTTATCTCGGCACAGAAATATTCTAAGAAGTTAGGGCAATTCCTCGACAAATATAAGGTTCGCCTCAAAGAGAATAGTAAAGAAGACAAGTTCGCTTTAACGTTTTAATTAGAGTTTCCTGGAATCCACCCTATTTTTTATCGTGAGCATTAATCCGACTTACTCTATCATGAACTCATCTCTCCAGAAGCTATTCCCGTATTAACGTAACTCATTTATACTAGCGGTGTGATCTGTTTACTTGTTGATCCCTCTGAATTTGTTTGTGCTCATGTGTCTGGGCGTTTGACGCAGGAGGGTATTGAGGTAAAGGTAGCTCGAACGGGTGCGGAAGCGGTGCGACTTGCAGCTGCCTTTTCTCCGAATACGATCCTCATAGACGTTCTCTTGCCAGACGCTGATGGCATGGACGTGGTAGAGAATCTTAGAGAGAGTCATCCTTCAGCTCGAATTGTTGTCACCTCTCAATCCCTTGCCAAGGCACAAGTGGCTCGTTTAATTCAAAAGGGTCTGAAAGAAATTTGGCTCAAACCCTATCGGCTGGATTCATTGGCAGAGAAGCTTAAAGTATGATTAATTTTTTCAAGCAGACATTTCTCCAGTTTATTTCGAATCGTTTTGGCATTCCCAAGTCTGCGATCGCCTATCTAAAGCCTATTGGAATTGCCGGGAGGCAGACAAGACTTGGGCTTCCAAAGGATCTGATTTCCCTAAATGTGCTTAATCTTATGCGAGGAATCTACAACCGAATTGTTTTTAGCCAGTATTCCAATTGGGTCTGGCCCTATTGGGTTATCCGGCAATATGACTACAGGGGGCTTAGTTTCATTCCACGCGGGTTCCAGATCCCTTCCATTAATGTGGGACATCGTAATTGGACTTCGGTGGGTAATTTGAGAAAAGAAAAAGAGGCGATCATTGACCCCCGAGGACTCTTAACTGCCAATATCGATAGTTGGTCCATCGATATTTTCGCATTTCATCAAGGCAAGCTTTATGCGCCTTCGCAGCTTCGGCAAGTGAAACAACGCGTTCTCCATAGTATTCCTATGATTGAAACTTCTTTTGAGGTGGAAAACTTTGTGCTTCTGATCACCACCTTTGCGAATGTAATTCGTGGGCAGGAAATCCTTTTTCATCAGGTACGAGTTACGAATCATGGGCATCAGGGGGATGATATTGCGGTTTACCTCTCCATTAGACCCTATAATCCTGAAGGAATCAGTCTCGTCCATCGAATTAACTATAGAGAAGAGGCCTTTTATGTAAACGGGAGTCTTGGGGTGGTATTGATGCAAAAACCGCAACAAGTTCTTTGCTCGAATCTCAAGGACGGAGATGTAACCCTTCAGTTTTCAAGGAAAGATGCTCCCTCTCAATATGAGAGTGTCTGTAATGCGGGTCTTTGTACAGCAAGTGCAGGGTACACCGTCTATTTGAATCCCGGCGAGGATCAAACCTTCGAATTTCGAATTCCGATGGACGCGAAGATGACCATTGCGCGGATCATTTTTTCTGAGGGGACTTTTGAGGGGTATGAACAAAATGTTGTCTCGGATTGGAAACGAAAGCTCCAAGAATCTATTTCTATATCTATTCCTGACAAAAAGCTCGAAAAAGCCTTTAAAACAAATATCGCCTATATGCTGCTCTTTTTTGATGGGAATAGTATTGCTCCCGGACCTTTTAATTATCATCATTTTTGGTTCAGGGATGCGGCCTACCTTCTACAGGCATTATGCAAAAGTGGCTTTGCCGCAGAGACTCGCCAAGTGCTTTTGACCTATCCTTCCCGTCAGAAGCTGAATGGTTTCTTTTATTCTCAGCAGACTGAATGGGATAGCAATGGTCAGGCGATCTGGATCATCGCAGAGTATTATCGGATGACGGGTGACAAGGATCTCGTTCGCAAGCTCATTGCCTCTGTGCAGTTGGGAGCGCGCTGGATTATCAAAAAACTAAAATCTACCGCTTCACTGGAGGTTCCCTACAAAGGGATTATGCCGATCGGACTTAGCGCGGAGCATTTTGGCGGAAATGATCATTATTATTGGGATGATTATTGGTCTCTCCAGGGATTACTGGATGCCAGGTTTCTGATGGATGAGCTTCCGGAGGAGCATCTTGTCACCAAAGACATGGATCACGCGATTGCTACGTTGCGTGTCGATATTGAGGCCTCTATGGCTTGGGCGAACACCAAGCTGGATAAACCCAGTCTGCCTATTGCGCCGACCCGTTATGTAGATAGTGCAGCGATTGGGAATTTGGTCACGGTCTACCCGTTGAACTTATTGTCGATTGAGGATGAACGGTTGACCAATACGGTCGAGTTCCTTCGTGAGAACTGTTTTGTAAATAATGTGTTTTTTCACGACATTAACCACTCTGGACATGGCACCTATTTGAATATGCATCTTGTTCAATATTATCTCCAGAAACGAGACCCGCGCGCATTAGACATTCTCCAGTGGATGACCAATATTGCGACCCACACGTTTACCTGGCCTGAATCTATTCATCCCTTCACGTTCGGAGGTGTGGTAGGGGATGGACATCATGGTTGGGCGGCAGCGGACTTTATTATGGCGGTTCGCCATCTTCTTTTTTATGAGCAGGAGGACATCCTTGTGTTAACCCCTGTTATTCCAACGGATTGGATATCTCTTTTTGAAACGTTGGAGGTCAAGCATGCCCCCAGTCACTTTGGCCAGATTAATTTTCGCTACGAAGTGACCCGGAAAAATGAATTAGAAATACAAATTAATAACGTATACACTCGTTTGCCCAAAGCCATTGAGATCAACCTTCCGGTGATCATCGAATCGATACAAATCGATAACTTTTCACAAGAAGTCAACGACAAGAAATTCCTCACCTCTCCGTCGACCACAAATATCAGGGTATTTTTTAGAGAAGCGAGATAATCTAAAGATCCCTGCTCAGGTAGTCTAGGATATCTTGTTAAGGGTCTGATTGTTTCCATCTACAATCGTCAAAAGTTCGATGTTTAACTTCCTCAATTTAGGGCATAACCTCTGTATAAGGACTTCAATAAGGAGGGTTGCAATGTCGGCTAAGAGGATATTGATTGTCGAAGATGAATGTATTATCGCCACGGATATTCAATTTAGTCTTCAAAGCATGGGATATGAGGTTTTAGGGCAGGCGAGTTCCGGTTTGGAGGCCATTGAAAAAGCGTCACTATTAGAACCGGATGTGGTGTTAATGGACATTAATCTCAAAGGGGATATGGATGGAATTACTGCCGCTGATCATATTTATCAGAAAAATAGTATTCCTGTCATCTACCTTACAGCCAATTCTGATGAGCAACTGCTGAATCGAGCCAAGCATTCACACGCTTATGGTTATCTGATTAAACCTTTTGATGATCGTGAAATGAAGTCCATGATAGAGCTTACTCTCGAAAAACATAACTTTGAAAGTCAGGTGCATCGAAATTGCGATTGGCTAACAACGATTCTGCGAAGTATTACAGATTCTGTGATTGTTGCAGGAAACAACGGCAACATTCAAATGATGAATCCTTCTGCAGAACGTCTGACAGGGTGGACCCAAGCTGAGGCAGACGGGAAAAATCTTCATGAACTCCTGTTGCTTGCCTCTGATCGACGCGAAGAGGCCGGGATTGATTTTATCACGGAGATCGTTAGCCAAAAGAAATCGTTTCATTCAGTTAGCGACACGTTCGTGATCAACAAGGCAGGGCATCGTATTCCTATTTCATATAACGTGGCACCGCTGATTCAAAATGATATCGTTGAAGGCATGGTGATTACTTTTCAAGACAGAACTCAGCAGCGATCGGTGGAACAAAAGCTTCGAAATCTCGCGCTGACAGATGACCTGACCGGACTTTACAACCGATATGGGTTTTTCACATTGGGACGAAACCTGTTTGAGAAAGCAGAAGCAAATGAAGAATGCATCGTCATCGCCTATGCAGATCTGGATAATTGGCCATTGCTTTCAATCATTTGATTCGTCAGGTCAGTCGATTGAGTCAGGGAATAATCTCAGCAGGGGAATCGATGATTTTGACGGATAAGGAAGGGCGAATTGAATATGCGAATTCGGCTTTTACGGCGCTAACAGGGTACACCCTTGATGATGTAGCGGGTCAGACAACCCGTTTACTTAAGAGCAGTATCCATTCAAAAGAGTACTATGATGAGATGTGGAAACGTCTCTTGGCTGGTGAGGCATGGAGTAGTGAGATTCATAATCAACGAAAAAATGGGACAACCTATATTGCAAAGCTGACGATTTCTCCTATTTTTTCAAATGAGGGAAAAATCGATGGCTATATTGCGGTATATACTGATGTGACGGAGCTCAAAGAAATGCACTTCAAGCTCGAGAAGTCGCTGAAAGAAAAGGAAACACTGTTACAAGAAGTGCATCATCGCGTAAAAAATAATATGCAAATCATCTCCAGTTTGCTGAATTTGCAAATCCGATCTATTCAAGATCCTGATCTCAAAGCCGTCTTTCGAGAAAGTCAAAATCGAATCAAGTCGATGGCGCTGATTCATGAGAAACTTTATCGTTCGAGTGATCTTGAAAGTATAGATTTCAGTGATTATGTAAGCAATTTGACGCGGGATCTTATTCGTTCCTACGGGATAAGTAATGTGCGAGTTGATTGTGATATTTCCGATCTTCGTCTGAATGTGGAAATGGCTATCCCCTGCGGACTTATTGTCAATGAGGTTTTTTCGAACGCACTTAAATATGCATTCCCCTCAGGACAAGGTGGAGAGATCGTCATTCGAATGATCAAAACACCGGATGGAAAATATGAGTTGTCCATTTCGGATAATGGCGTGGGATTGCCGAGCGACATTGATATTCGCAAAACGCAATCACTGGGGTTTTCACTAATAACATCGCTGAGTGAAAATCAGCTTGGTGGCCAAGTGGAATATATCGGCGGCTCTGGCACCCTGTTCAGGGTGACATTTTAATCACGCGTACAATAAGATTTAAATAAAGGGTGAAGTCACTTCTTATTAATTGTTCTGAGGTTAATTCCATGGGAGAAGGATCATGGTTTGTGTTTTCGTCATCTTTTACTTTTTTATAAAAGCTTGCCCATAGAGCATGATCCTCTTGGGTAATACTGAAATCCTTCGTATTAATAATAAAAATATAAAAACTGTAAATGAGATACTTTAGAAAGACTGCATTTTTCTGTATCGATCCTTGCAAATCATTCATAGACTCTTCTTTGATAATATCAACCTTTTTCTGTAGTGATTGCAATACGTAGGGTTTATTGATTGTGTACAAAATTGATAAACATCCAGTTAATGCAATATTGACACAATTTGCATCTGAGGGATTCTCGTAAAGAAAATTTCTGATGATGGTATTAATGAGATCTATTGTTTTTTTCTTCGGGCCGTTTTCAACTAATAATAACACCGATAAATTTAGAATGGCAATTTGAAAATGACACGACACCATCCATTTTGCAGGTTCATTATATCTCGGATAGTTTTTGTAATGAACGTCACATAATGCCAGAGTGTTTAACGATGAGATAATCTCAAGAACATCAGATGACCTCTCCTCAAGTGGAGATGCTTGCAATTTCTTAATCATCTCCCAATTGGAATACAGAAGTTTTTGCTCATCCACAAATATGGTTTTTCCTTCGCCAGAGTCAATCAAAAGTACACTCAAAGGTCGAATTCTTAGATAATTAAAACGGTGATCTATACAGAAAAAGCCGCTAGCCCCTTCAACGAAATTATTAGAGTTTAAATGGGAATAGTAGGCGTCCATCCCCTTCACCCAATCATCTAAGCAGGAAATTGATATTATTTTAAGGTTCATATTTAATATATCGGTGAAAGAATTGAGAAATCCCAGAGATCTATGGAAATATTTTACAATTTAGTATTATATTTTCATTTTATCTTTCCTATTTAATTGGGTTTCTTCATACGCTTTTACCCATATAGCGTGTTCTTCCTTTGTATATTTCGGATCTCCACCGCCAATGCTGTAAAGTTCGTATGTTTGAAGGCCATATAAAACATCATGGGCTCCCTTGATTCTTAACCCTAATCTATTTATATAGTCTTCTTTCTCCCCAAAGCAGCTTTCTATGTCTACTAAAATTGGAGAATGTTCTTCTAATCGACCAAGGTTCAATTTTATGATATGGTAAAACAAACTTGTCATTGAGCCACTAAATAGTCTTACGGTGTCCTTATTGTTCTTGTTGCTATTACTATTCCAAGGGGCTGTCTTGAAATCAGATACAAATGGGTATTCCTTTCCAGACCATTCGTACGTTGACAGAGTAAGAAATGCTTGAAGTTGAATGGGCTCGAATGTAAAATCTTTGTATTTTAGGTCAGGTATTTTGGTAAATAATCCATATGTGACTTCATTTATGGAAAATATTATACGCTCACGAACCTTAAAATGGTCAGAAAAGAGCTTCCAATTCTCAAAGAAACTTCTTTTTGTTTCGTCAACTATGCCAATGGTTGCAGGAACAAATCTAGAGTTGCGGGTATCTTGAATAAAGAGTTCTTTAACATTTGATATCATTTTATTTTTCATAAAAACCTCCATCGTTATTGATTGATAGTCAAGTCGTTGAGGTTCCACTTTGTGCTCCGCAATTTGGAAGCGGGGGACCCTCTAAACTTTTACTTATTCTAATATATCGGTGGCAACTCGACAAAATTTCACTTATTTTTAGAATCCAAGAAATCAAAAGTAGATAAATTTGCCTGAAAGCCTTGTGGTTATTGCCTAAAAACGAATCCGTCTATTTTTTTCGATATATAATCTTTTAGGCTCACTAGTGTCCGGGGGATATTATGAGTAACGATATATTGATCGCATCTTGTATTCCCGGCAAGCTTGCGAGAGGCCCTGTTGTGAATGGCTGCCATTCATGGGAGTAAAGCTCTAGTGTCTAAACTAATTTGATGAAATGGATGATGAGAGGAGTATTGTACATGATTGATGTTTCAACGGATTTCCACAAAGAAATGATTGTAGCTCATAGACCTGATCTTTCGTCTTGTCGATTTCGTCATCTATTCGTCATAATGTCGTTATCTTTTCGCAATAGGGATAGACTATAATCCTGACAGGAAAAAGGAGGCAGATGATGAAAAAGAGTATTGTTTTATGTTTAGTGGTATCGGGGTTGCTTAGTTTGGGTTTTTCAGGTGATAGGGTTCGAATTAATGGGTCTGATACGATGGTGAATCTCGTTCAGAAGCTTTCTGAGGTGTATATGAATAAGAAACCAGGTCTTTGTTCTCTATCTGTGAATGGTGGCGGCTCGGGAACCGGGATCGCCGCTTTGATTAATCAGAAAACGGATATAGCAAATTCTTCACGTCCAATGAAGACCAAGGAAATCGATCAAGCTAAGAAAAAAGGTATTCAACCACGTCAAATTGCGATCGGCATTGATGCCCTATCGGTTATCGTGAATGACAAAAATCCACTGACACAGCTCTCCATGGAGACGGTTGGCAAGATTTTCAAGGGAGAGATTACGAACTGGCAAGAGATTGGTGGCTCAAATAAGCCGATTTCACTCTACGGACGTCAACCTAATTCTGGAACATTTGATTTTTTTCGTGAACATGTTCTTGCAGCTGAATATTCCAAGAATATGCATCAGATGAATGGAAATTCACAAATCATTGAATCTGTTCGACACGATGAAGGTTCAATTGGTTATGTGGGCGTGGCTTATGTGGGGCAGGGGGGTAAGTTATATAAAGGGATCAAGATCCTGAGCATCTCTACTGGAACGGGGCAGTCCTATACGCCTCTTCTGGAAGCGAATATTATCAGTGGTAAGTATCCTATTGCGAGAGAACTTTACCAATACATCGACACAAAATCTCGGCGTTCTGTGGATGATTTTATCCAGTGGGAATTGTCCAAAGAAGGCCAAAAAGTAGTTGTCAACGAGGGATTCTATCCCATCACAGATCGTCTTTCTAAAAGATGAATCGACTGATGGAGTGGGTGTTCAGGGGGTGTGCTTATCTGTCTGTGGTGACAGTGGTGGGAATCTTTATCTTCCTGCTTAAAGAAAGCCTGCCTATTTTTCATGAGGTCAAGGTGTCAGAATTTTTTACCTCGACCAACTGGAATCCTACTGGATGGGAGGGGGAACACTACGGCATGTTGGCATTATTGTGGGGCACGATGTTTGTGACGTTGGTGACTCTTGTGATCTCAGTGCCTATTGGGGTGATCTGTGCGATTTTTTTGGCAGAGATTGCGCCCGATAAACTTCGTGTATTTCTCAAGCCTACGATTGAGTTGATTGCCGGAATTCCTTCGGTGGTGATTGGTTTCTTCGGTATTGTTTTTTTAGGTCCGATGATCGCGAAGATTTTTCACATCGGGAGCGGGCTTACCGTTCTAAACGGTTCAATCCTCCTTTCATTTATGGTGTTGCCCACCATCATCAGTTTATCAGAAGATGCGATCAGTGCTGTGCCGAAGGAGTATCGCTATGCCTCATTGGCTATGGGATCTTCACGGATGGATGCGATTCTGAAGGTGGTGCTTCCGGCTGCGAAGTCGGGTATTTTCGCTGCAATTATGCTGGGGATGGGGCGAGCTATTGGTGAGACAATGACCGTGCTCATGGTGTGCGGAAATACACCAGCGATTGCCCAGACCATTTTGTCACCGGTTCGCACCCTGACGGCGACGATTGCGATTGAAATGGGGGAGGTTGCCTACGATACGAATGCCTATTATGCCTTATTTAACTTGGGATTATATTTATTAATCATCTCTTTTTTGATCAATCATGTTGCCGAATATTTTGTTCGAAAGGGTTCTCGTGCCTAAGGAATTGGAACGAAATAACCTTTACAGATCACGCAGTATTTTTGATTTGGCTTCAAGGCTTGGAATCTTTCGCATAGTTTGGCTATGTGAAAGATTTCACAACGCAGAAGACGGACAAAAAGACAAGTCAGATGTAAAGGTAGGTTCATGACAACGACTAAGTTTCAATATAAAAAACTGATAGAACAGATGTTTAATGTCGTTCTTTACGTCACCTTTGGCGTCGTCTTGCTGTTCCTATTGCTTGTGCTTGTGGTGATCTTCAAAAATAGCATGGGCACAATGTCTTGGCGATTCCTTACAGCACTGCCGGAGAATGGGATGAAAGAGGGTGGCATTTTCCCCATGTTGGTTGGAACGGTTTTCGTTACGTTTGTTGCTTCGCTTTCAGCCATCCCAGTAGGCATTTGTAGCGGAATTTATTTGCAGGAGTACGCACGCGATACCTTCGCAACGCGTCTGATACGGATGTCGATTCGCAATCTTTCAGCAGTGCCTTCTATCGTCTACGGACTCTTTGGATTGGCTATTTTCGTTAAAACGCTCAATCTGGGAACGAGTGTTCTCAGTGCTGGACTGACACTTGGCCTTCTAACGCTTCCCGTGATTATTACCACGACTGAAGAGGCACTCAAAACAGTCCCTAGATCCTTTAAGGACGCTTCATATGCTCTGGGGATGACGCCATGGCAGGTGCTCTATTCGACCACCTTGCCGGTTGCACTGCCAGGCATCATGACTGGGGTTATTCTTGGGATTTCCAGAGCAATGGGAGAAACAGCCCCCATCCTTTTTACGGGAGTGGCTTTTTATTTACCATCGGTTGATTTTAATGTGTTTGCGCAATTCATGGCACTGCCTTATCATTTGTATATTATGTCGACCCAGCATCATGATATCGAAGGCGTTCGTGGTATCGCGTATGGTACAGCATCGGTGCTTATTCTCCTGACCCTTATGCTCAATGTGCTTGCGTCTGGTATTCGATATCGTTTCAGGAGGGGCTACCAAGGACTATGACTCGATCGATTCTCAGCTCAACCAATTTTTCTTTTTATTATGGTGCAAAAATAGCGATTGATCAGATCACGCTCACCATGTATGAAAAGAAGATTACTGCGATTATCGGTCCATCCGGGTGTGGGAAGTCTACTTATTTGCGATCCTTTAACCGGATGAATGATCTCATTCCACATGTTCGCCATGAGGGGGTGATGATGCATCGCCAAAAGGACATTTATGATCCATCGGTGGATGTCGTTGCCTTGCGAAAAACGATTGGTATGGTTTTCCAAAAGCCCAATCCATTTCCAAAGTCGATTTCTGAAAACATTCAATATGGCCCAAAACTGCACGGTGAGCGAAATAAATCGAGACTAAATGAGCTGGTTGAGCAGTACTTACGTAAAGTGGTTTTGTGGGATGAGGTGAAGGACAAGCTCCATGAATCTGCATTTTCGCTGTCTGGCGGTCAGCAGCAGCGACTTTGTATCGCCAGAGCCCTTGCCATTTGTCCCGAAGTGATTCTGATGGATGAACCCTGCTCTGCCCTGGATCCGATCGCGACTTTGAAGATTGAAGATCTGATGCGGCAGCTCAGTAAAGAGGTGACGATTGTCATTGTGACGCACAACATGCAGCAGGCAGCTAGGATTTCGGATTATACAGCGTTCTTTAATACGAATGAGACTCGTGTCGGGGAGTTGGTTGAATATGGATTGACCAAACATATATTTACCAACCCCAAGCACCAGGCAACTACAGATTATATTACCGGTCGTTTTGGATAAAAAGGAGGCATTGGCGTGACCAGAGACAATTTTCATAATACATTGAAGGAAGCAGAGAATAAGGTGTTGCTTATGGGCGAGATCATTCATGATTTGTTGTCAGATCTCATCTTTGTTTTTCAAAGCAAGGTGCTGGATGCAGACAAAGTTCGAGAGATTATCACCAAAGAAAGCCGGCTTGATGATTTGGAGTTTGAAATTGAGAAAATGTGTATGGAACTTCTTGCGCTCCAGCAGCCCATGGCGATTGATCTGCGTACGATCATGTGTATCATCAAAATCAGCATCGACTTGGAGCGAATAGGGGATCATATCCGAAAAGTTGGGCGAAAAACACGAAAAGTTGTAGAACTGCAAGAATTCGGTGATTTCTCGTCCCTCGCAGAAATGACCATTCTATTGCGACAGATGGTGGAGCAGATCATGATTGCATTTAAGGAAAAGAATGTGAAACTCTCGCAGACCACTCAGAAGTTTGACGGACAGATCAATCAGATACAGAGAAGTTTGTTTATACATTACATTGATAAAATGCGGCTCCAGCCAGATGAGCAGGTCATCAGCTCTGGGATTTATTTGTTGTTTATCACGCGGTTCCTAGAGCGAATCGGGGATCATGTGCAAAATATCGGCGAGCGGATCAACTTCATGGTTACGGGGGATATCAAACAGCTCAAGGGGCAAAGTTATCCCGCTAAGAAAGTATGATGCCTCAGAGGATTCTGTTTGTTTGTGTGCATAATTCTGCACGCAGTCAAATGGCTGAGGCTTTTCTAAACACGTTGGATGAAGGTCGATTTGAAGCCGAAAGTGCTGGGCTTGAGCCTGGTAATCTCAATCCCCTTGTGGTAACCGCAATGAACGATGTCGGCATTGATATTTCGTCAAACAAGACCAAAACAGTTAAATCAAAAATGAACAAGCGTTACGACTATGTGGTCACGGTGTGTGACGAAGCGAGCGGTGAGCGTTGTCCGACATTCCCAGGCAAAACACGTCGTCTCCATTGGAGTTTTACAGATCCATCGTCGTTTACCGGCTCTGATGAAGAAAAATATGCGAAAATCATTGAGGTACGCGATGCCATCCTCGCGAGGGTGAGAGAATTTATGGAAATCCCAGATTTTCCTTGAATTCTGTTCTCGTCCAGTTTACAATTTTTTGTATTGCCTGAACCAACCCCTTGAGAAAGTGTTACATGAAAAACAACTTCATAAAAATAATGATCTTCCTTTATGTGCTGGTAATGGTGTGCTTACCTGTTGCATTTTATTGGTTTGATCATGAGACATCGCCCGTCAAACTGACCATGGATCTTAACCTGGGGGAGTCGAGTCTCGCTATGAGTGGCGATCCATTCGCATTTAAACAAGTACGGTTCAATCAACAGCCTCTCCAAGTACTCACTCGAAAAGGAGTTGTTCATATTGAAGAAGTTCAATGGACCTCTTTAACGAATAATGTTTTGGAAATGATCGACAAGGAAGAACATTCCACTCGTCTTAGATTTGAGATTACGCTGGTCACTCCCGACAAGAAGGCAGATGTTCGTGTTAGAGGAGCGTTTTTTGCTCCCTTTGTAAAGATTTCGATCAATGGTGTTCACGTGCTTGTAACAGAGCGAAAAACGCTGGATAAAACCATTCAGATGATGGATGACGATCATTTGTATGTTGATATCGCATACCAGAAAACTCCCATAGGCGAGAAGCTCCAAAGGTATTGGGTTGGATTATCCTCTGGAGTTCAGTCTTTTACGTCGATTGCTTTTCCCTATCTGTATAAATCAATGACGTTTGTGGGGAAGGGGATTGTTTGGTTAGTGAGATCGATCAGCATCCTTTTATGGAAACTGCTTATTCTGGTTTCGGAAGTCCTTCTTTGGTTGGCAAAAACGCTTAGCCATCTATTCTTTAAAGTGTTTAATCTCCTGATGAAAACTTTTATTGGAATCATCCGTGGAACCCCTGGGGTTATGCACAATATTACCCTTGGAATCACGAATATAGCCGACTCTGTTTCCTCTAAAGTTCATTATCTTATGGTGGAACGCCCTGAACTGGAGCGGGCGAAACAAGTGATCATTACAGCCCTGACGCCAGGGGATACCTACAAGGTCTCGCAACGTTTTGAGGCGATGGACTTCCTGTTATGTGATCATCGAGGACAACCTTTGGTAGGCGAAACTGTTCATGTCGAACTGAGCGCAGTGCCCCGTGTTTTGACACAGTTGTTAACACCCTATTCGTTTCAAACTTCGGCAGATGGAAAGATAAGGATCGGGATACAGTTTTCACAAAAATGCGCAAACTATAAATTAACGTTGACTGTTCGCAACCAAAAATTTTATGTTAGATTCAAAACAAAGGCTTTGAGGGCGGTTGCGATGGAGAATCAAAACAAGAGTTTTACACTTGTCGCACCCATCGGAACCATGATGAAATCTGCTTTCCATTTGAAAGCGATTGACCCCTATCGGAACCCAGTTCCTCAACAGGTTATTGAGTTCTACCTACAACCCATGGGATCTACGGAGTCGGTAAAGTTTATGGAGGCACGGACGAATGATCGCGGTGTCTTGAAAATGGACTATCAAATGGAGGACATTGCTAAAAATTATTGGATTGTTGCCCGTCTTCAGAATACGGACATTGTTCTGACCTACAATGTGCAAAGCCAGGCCTTACATCCAGAAAAGATGATTGTGTTAGGCCAGGAGGAGCGCCAATCTATTATCGGGTTATCGATGAAGGCTCCTTTTGCCGTGAAAGTGACTGATCGTTACAATAATCCGGTGGCCAATATTCCCATAACGTTTACTATGCTGAACGGTGAACAGGAGGAGGTGGCTAAAAAGGTTTCTCGCACGACTCGTAAGGGTTTTGCTTCTGTTCGGTTCAATGTTCCGAAGACAATGGGAGAGTATTCCATTGTTGCGGAAAGCGATCAAATTGAGGAAGGTGCTGCTGCCTTTACCCTCTTGGTCTTACCTGGATCCGCTGCCAAAATCAATATCCTAGCGGGTAATCATCAGGCCGTAGAGTGGAACCAAATGGCACCTCAGCCTTTGCAAATTAAGGTACTCGATAACATGGGAAATCCCATTCCTGAAGCTGAGGTTAAATGGAAGGACTCTCCTGCTTTTTCATGGGGAGAAAAAGATGATGCAACGGATTCGGATGGCGTGGCTCGTGCGATTCTATTGGTTAAAAAAGTAGATCAATCGGAGATTTTTCCTATGGTTGAGGTAGGCAAAATGAGAGCAATCTTTTCTATTCGTGCCAAGGCACCGAGTCAATATCGACTTTATTTAACGAGTGCATCCTCTATGAAGGTCTTATCTGGTCGAGTACTTCCAGAAGATATGGCATTCATTCTCAAAGACCAGTACGGTCATATCCTCCCGCATCGTCGTGTAGAGTTTGAGTATACGCGCACGGTAGAAGGAACCCGCTACCAGCAGAATATTTTCGCAATGACGGGATTGGACGGCAAAGTGACTTACAACTTCCAGGTCAGTGATCAAAAAGATGAGATTGACTTCAAGGCAAAGTATCTTCGAGACAATGCCCCATCGGTAATCACTTGGGTCAAGATTGATGTGATTCCAGAGAATATCTCTATGTTGACAGCTGAGCCGGAAGAGATTCAGGCGACGGTGGGGCACAAGCCACGAAAAGCCTTTCGACTTTTTCTGGGAGATAACAACGACCGACCCGTTCCAGGGGTCTTCCTGGATGTTCGTTGTATTGCTGCACCCGCACAAGAAAATAAGCAGTCCTATTCGGTTCGTCTTAAGACAAATAGACAAGGAGTTGCACTATTCCAACCTCAATTGGGAAAAGTGGCAGGGAAATACCGTTTTCAAGTGAATATGGGAAGCTTGAATAAACAAGTGACCATTGAAGCCGTTGCTACAAGTCCTCAGTCGATAAAACTCATGAGAAAATCTTCTGGTTTGTTGGCAGTAGGTTCAACCACGGATGATTTTTCTTTCAAGGCATTTGATTCCTACGGAAATCGTTTAAGGCAGGGGTTGTTTTATTTCAATATTCTTTCCGAAAAAAAGGTGGTTCGTAATGCTTTTAATGGATCCGTCCGCTTGGATGAAGATGGGATCGGTCAGCTTCAAGTGACTTTGCCGAAAAATGCTGGGAAGTATTGGTTGTTTGTGACGGACAGCTCCTATCGAGTTAAAGCTTTTTCTTCAGTTCGAACGCGAGAGTCTTCGGTGAGCGGGGTAGAATTGCTGAATCCCCTCAACGATCGTATAGGATTTCGTGCTGGGGAGATCGTAAAAGATGCTTTTGCTTACCGTGTGATTGATAAATATAATAATCCTCTTGGGAAGATCCCTATGAGTTTGGATATTTTTGAGGAGGGAGGCCTAGAGTCAATCTGTGGGGCAGATAGCGTAGCGAACTCGAAGGGTGAGGGGCGTTTTTCCGTGACGATGCCAAAGAAGCAGGGACATTATGAGGCGCGAATTTATCCATCGGATAGAAGTCAGGTGGTCCATAAGGTTCCGATGATGATTATGGCGCGAGAAGTGGATTCGGTTAGGGGTGTGTCAGGGGACAATCAATTGGTGGGTGGGCTCAGTCGACTGGAGGATGATTTGGTGGTTCAGGCCAAGGATATTTATGGGAATCCCGTTGCCAATGCTGATATTGTGTGGGTGTATCATCAGAAGATTGGGGGAGAACAACGCTATTCGCGTCGGGGGAGCAAAACCGATATTCAGGGACGATCTGCATTTAATACAATTGTGGACAATGAACCGGGTGTGAGAGAAATTCGTGCATATTATACGCATCGGAAGAAACGAGATTATTTGTCGTTTTATATTAAAATTGAAACCAATAGAGTAGGAATTCTTGAAGTGTTGGGTGGAGATAAGCAGACGATTAAACCTGGCGAAGAGTCGAAGGAGTACTTTGCTCTGCGAATTCTTGATAGCTCTGCGACACCATTGGAAAAGATACCTGTTGAATTTAATGTCAGAAGTTTGGATACTCCAGTCGAACAAACCTTGATAAAAATGTCTGTTTTTACCGATGACCAGGGGCTTGCAAAAGTGAAAGTGAGTGCACCTCCGAAGAAGGGCCACTACGAGATCATTGCATCGCCTCTTGGCGCATCAGGGAAAAAAGTCCGATTTACGTTTGATGTGAAGTAAACAGGTATGGTAGACTTGATTGATGGGAGTCAGTGTTGATTGCTTTAATTAGTTTGCTTTTTCTTTCCCATGCTTTGGCGGATTATGTTCTTCAAACCAACCGCATATATCGTTTTAAAACTCGGAGTCTCTGGGGCGGAGTTCTTCATGCCTCAATTTTTGCGATAGTAGCCATTCTCCTTACTTGGCCTCTTGCACAGTCGTTTCCTGTTTTCTTGCTATGGGTTTTTCTGACAACAGCGTCCCATGTGGTGATTGACCATTTCAAACTGAAATTAGATCGTACCCTGGTTCCAATTGCCTTTGTTTTTTTCTGTTTGGATCAATTTCTTCACTTGCTTATTCTGCTGACCGTCATGTGGGTCGCTATGCCAGGATACGAGCCTGTTCTCCAGTCGAACTTCATTTATGAGTGCTTGCGGCACTACGATGCGACGCTCTCTTGGACGGTCTTTGTCAAAAGTGGGTTTATTCTAGGTCTGTGTATTTATGTTGCCTATGCTGTAGAGATCCTTTTGTTTTACTATGATCGAAGCGTTGATTCAAATTTGCGTTTACTAAGATACGCTTACGGGCGAATGGGTGTTCGTATGATCACCGTGATTTTGTTGACAACGCCTTTGTGGAGCTTGAGTTTCGGGATCCTGATCTTTCGCTATTTTTGGGATAAATGGCGTCTGGTCTACGACCAGAGAAGATTTGCCATTGAGCACGGCTTTACACTGGCTATCCTGTTGGGGTACATTATTCTGGAAAGGAGATTTTTTTAATGACAATCGATTCCGTATGGGGCAATCTTTTTAAACGTCGCGACCTTCATGTTCGAGAGTACCTCTTGAACGTGCCGATTTTTCATGATTTATCCTCGCGGGAGCTTGGGAGATTAGAGAGATATGTGGTGACACGAAAATTTATGCAAAACGAGTATATTTTTCGGCAATCGGAGCCGGGTGCTGGCATGTATATTATTACGAGTGGAACTGTCAATATTCGATTGGAACACTCTGATGGTTGTACGCAAAATCTCGTTAGCTTAGGTGAAAGAGATTTTTTTGGTGAAATGGCCTTGCTGGATGAGTCCCCGCGTTCTGCAGCTGCGATTGTAGAAACTGAAAAAGTAACCGTTTTATCATTTTTTCGAGGAGATCTTCTCAAAGTAAAAGGAGATTATCCTGATTTGGCTTGTAAAATTCTTTGGAATATCGGAATCGTCCTGAGTGAACGTTTGCGGGTGAACAATGAATTGCTGAGAACAAAGAGTCAATCATCATGACCGTAATCCCTCAACGAACCTTGATTCGTGATTTTGCTTTTTTTGTTGCCGGATTGGGGGTGTTGGGTGTTCTTGTATTCCAATTTTGGGAAATATTTTTCCCATTCGCAGTGTCTATTATTCTTGCTTATCTGCTCAATCCATTGATCGGCAAGATGAACATCCGATTTGGCCTAGGGCGAATAGTCTCCGTATTGCTCATTTATGTAGTATTTTTCGGGGTAGTTGGGATGGGGCTTTGGATTGCTATCCCCATACTCATTAAAGAAGTCGCATTGATTCAATCGAATTTACCGACTTATGCCAGTTATATAACAGAGGCCTCTAAATCGCTCCTCTCCCACATTCAAGTGATGTTTCCAGCAATGCCGATTAGGGATTTTGATGCCATGAGTCTTCTGGGAAGCAAATCAGAAGGAATGATGGAAAATACGCTCAAAAATGTGCCTATTCTTCTAAAAACGATTGGAAACGTTCTGATGAATATGGTGCTTATCCCTTTTATTACGTTCTTTTTATTGAAGGATGGTTCCTTCTTAAAACGAAAGCTCTATGAACTTATTCCAAACCAATACTATGAATTCTATCGCAATTTAGCCTACCGGATGGATAAACAGTTGGGTAATTATATCCGGGGTCAGGCTTTGGATGCTTTGTTCATGGGGATACTTAGTGCAGTGGGTCTCTATGTCATTGGGGTCAAATACTTTATCATTATTGGAATGATTGCGGGCATTGCCAATCTGGTGCCCTATTTTGGTCCAATCATGGGCATGATTCCCGCCATATTTGTATCCATCATTGATAAGGGATTTGATCCACATTTTATTTTGATGATTGTTGTCATGTTTGTTATAGTACAGCTTATCGACAATCTATTGATTAACCCTGTGGTCGTTGGAAACAGCGTAGAGCTTCATCCGCTGGTGGTCATGCTGGCGATTATGTTGGGGGGAGCCATTGGCGGTATCTTTGTAATGCTCTTGGTTGTTCCATTTGTCTCTGTTCTGAGGATTGTTCTGATTGAGATTTTCGAAGAAGTCAACTATCGAAAATTACTGAGGCTACAGAAAAGTGAATAGAATCGCTATGGTGATCGCCTTTTCTGGCTTTCGGGACGAAGAATTGTTTGTGCCTTATCGATACTTTCTGGAGAGAGGGTGCGAGGTAAAAATCTATTCTACCCAGAAGGGAACTGCAAAAGGAAAGCTCGGAGCGACTTTCGAAGTGGAACATGTTTTGGCAGACTTGGATGTCCATCACATCGATGCCCTTGTTATTATCGGTGGGCCGGGAGGGTATGAATATATTGGGGACAAGCTCCTTCAGGGAATTATAAAACAGGCTGATCAGGAAAATAAATGGATCGCGGCCATTTGCATGGCTCCCCAGCTGGTCGCTGAAACGGGATTGCTTCAGGGAAGAAATGCAACCATTTTTTCTGCTGATCAGGAGCGACTTGTACACTTTGGTGCCAAATACACAGGCAAACCAGTGGAGGTAGATGGAAGATTTATTACAGCAGATGGCCCAACATCAGCTCAAGCTTTTGCACAGACCCTTATTCAAAAACTTCATGCCACGTAAGATCCTTGTCACAGGGGGAGCGGGATTTATTGGATCCCATATTGTTGAACAAGCTCTTTTACGAGGGGATCAGGTCATTATTGTCGATGATTTTTCGACGGGAAAGCATCAAAATGTTCCGGTTTCAGATTCCATAACTCTCTATGAGGCGGATATTCGTGACAAAGTGAAGATTCGCAATATTTTTGAACTAACCCATCCTGAGATTGTTTTTCACGAGGCGGCCATTGCTTCGGTGCAACGTTCGATTGAAGAGCCTGCATTTACTCGCTCTGTGAATGTTGAGGGATCTCGAATTATTTTTGAAATGGCACGTGATTACCAGGTGAAGACAGTGGTTTTCGCCTCGTCAGCCGCAATTTACGGCAGTGACCCAGCCTTACCAAAAGCAGAAAGCATGGTGCCAAAGCCTATTTCCCCCTACGGAGAGCATAAGCTTGAAAATGAGCAAATAGCTAAACACTTCTCAGCTCAAGGCGGAACCACCTATGTTGGCCTTCGATATTTTAATGTTTTCGGACCGAGACAGGATCCTAAAAGTGAATATTCCGGGGTCATCTCGATCTTTATGGATCGTGTTCGTGGGGGCGAGGATATTCTCATCCATGGGGATGGACTTCAAAGCCGTGATTTTGTTTACGTCAAAGATGTTGTAGTAGCTAATCTCTTGTGTGCCGAGAAGCAGGATCTTTCGTTTGGGGTTTACAATGTTGGAGCCGGTTCCTCAACGACCATTCAACAGATGGCGGAGGCTATGTTCAAGGCAAATGGAGTTTCGCCCAAGATTCGTTATGGACGGATTCGTGAGGGGGACATTCGACACTCGCTCGCCGACATCTCTTCGCTAAAAGCCACAACAGGCTTTCACCCACGGTATGAACTCAATGCGGGGCTACGGGAGATGATGCTGTTCCCTGCAAATTAGATCGAAAAAAAGCGATATATTTTCGTGAAATTTCTGATTTTTTTTGCCGATATATTAGTATCATGCGTTATAAAATCATAGCTTCAGTGCTTTCCGAATCTGTGTTCCCAAATTTAGTTCGGTTATCCCAGCCGACATTTACATCTCGGGATAAGAGTGTTGTCCCACTATTGAACACGTTATTTGATGAGCTGAGATTTGAAGTTTCATTTAAAAAGGAGGTCGAAAAAAGAGTAGCTAAAGCTGAGGAATATGGGAATGAGTTGAATAGAGAGGGTCTGGATAGGTTTGCAATTGATTTGATGAAAGAGACGGAGACCGCTTATCTGAAACAATGGGGGAAAAGGGTCACAATGTTGCCACTTTACTGTCTAAGTGGACAAGTCGATGGATTATTGAAAAATATCGAGAATTGTTCCAGTGCAATTACTCAAAGTAAGGGTTTTAAATCTGGGAAAGGAAGGCATTCATTAGGTGCCGAAAAAGAAGGTTCTAGGAGAAAATTAGAGGAGCTACTTGATCAGTTTATAGAGAATTACAAAAAGTTTTACATCATGCTCAAATATGTATTGATGGACTATAATCCTTAATTCTCTTTCCTGCCCAAAATCGTCACAAAATTCACATACTGAAAAATCGTCTCAATCTGTGTAAACCCGGCGGAGGACAGGAGATTGATATTCTCCGAAAGCGTTTTTGGGATGAGTACGTTTTCAAGCGCGTCCCGTTTTTGCCGAATTTCGAGCGCGGAGTAGTCCTGGGCGAGTTTGTAGTCGGTATGCAGTGAAGAAAATAGCTCAGGATGATTGGGTGAGAGGATTTTCTCGCTGAGCAGGAGAGTCCCATGGGGTGGCAATGCGTTAAAGATCCTTTGCAGAAGAGGAAGCCGTTTTTTGGTCGGGACGAATTGCAAACTATAGGTCAGAAGGATCGTATCAGCGTTTTCAATGGGAACGTTGCATATATCGTCTGTGATCAAAGAGATATTATCCAAGCCAGAACATTTTTGCTGAGCTTTACGAATCATATCTGCGGAGGAGTCCACCCCGATGAGTTGAGCGTCTGGACAGAGCTTGGAAATAGTGAATAACGTTTGGCCCGTAGAACATCCTAAATCATAAATGGCATAGTTTTTCCGATGAAGATGGACGCAAATTCTTGCAATAAGGGTTTGAAGCGAATGATACAAGGGGGTAGATCGGCTGATCATATCATCGAATACCTCTGCAACCTGATGATCAAAGGTGAAAAAGGGAACAGGATTCATCGGAACGGAAAAAAGCGTATCTTTGACCATACCAGGTATTGTAGGGACAGGTTGCTCTCTTTCGCAATAGTGTGTATCATGTCGGCGAGATGAAGCTGAATACGATTATTCTAGCTGCTGGGATGGGCAAACGTCTCCAAAGCGAGACATGCAAAGTGGTGGTTCCGTTGATGGGAAAGCCTCTGATTCTTCATTTGCTGGATAATATAGCGAGTGTAATTTCTCCCGAAGATATTTATGTGGTGGTGGGACATTGTGCCCAGGATGTCCAACGCATCGTTTCCGAGAGCTATGGTCATGCCCAATACGTATTTCAGAAAGAGCAGCTTGGTACCGGCCATGCCGTGATGCAATGCGAAACCCATATTCGGAATAATCGTCTCCCGGCATTGATTCTTGCGGGGGATGTACCCTTGGTGAATGCTGATATGGTTAGCGCAATGTATGATTTTCATCACAAAAATAAGTCTGATATCACCGTTCTGACGACGTCGTTGGAGGATCCGACCGGATATGGCCGAATTGTTCGGGACACTAGTCAAACCTTTCTTCAAAAAATCGTTGAGCAAAAGGATGCGACCCAGGAGGAATCCCGTATTCATGAAATTAACTCTGGCATATATCTGGTGAGCACAGAGCTTCTCTTTGAGCTCCTCAAGCGTGTTACACCCAATAATCAACAAAAGGAGTACTATCTGACGGACATTGTTACGCTCGGAAAGCAGCGTGATTTGAAGGTGATACCTTTTCTTTTCGAAAATGCAGAACTCTTGCGTGGAATCAACTCTCGTGAAGATTTGGCAATCGTCGCGAATTATCTGTATCAGTCGACGATCAAGAGGCATTGGTATAATGGGGTGACCATACTTTCTCCGACAACGACGTTTATCGACCCGGATGTAGTCCTTGAGGCCGATGTAGATCCCGATGGGGAGTCCCATGATCGCCGCGA
>CAYHOI010000021.1:0-23507 GCA_964358175.1 uncultured Candidatus Marinamargulisbacteria bacterium
TTGAGGGGAGTTGTTCTTAGTACGAGAGGACCGGAATGAACAGACCTCTGGTGTACCGGTTGTCGCGCCAGCGGCATACGCCGGGTAGCTACGTCTGGAACGGATAAGCGCTGAAAGCATCTAAGCGCGAAGCCGACCCCAAGATTAGGTTTCCCACCCCGTAAGGGGGTAAGACCTCTTGAAGACTACAAGGTTGATAGGTCAGAGGTGGAAGCGCAGTAATGTGTTAAGCTGACTGATACTAATTGGTCGAGGCCTTAATCTATTCAGCTTGGTTTACTATAAAGGTTTGAAATAACCTAAATAAGATGAGTTAAACACTTAATTATGCAAGTTTATGAGCTTGCTGGTGATTATAGCGAAGGAGAAACACCTGTTCCCATCCCGAACACAGAAGTAAAGCCCTTCTGCGCCGATGGTACTGCATGGGAAACTTTGTGGGAGAGTAGGACGTTGCCAGCAAGCTTTTTTTTTCGATCTTCTTTCCAATAATACAGCCGAAAAAACGAATACAAATATTCCCGTCAAATTTCCGATAGGAATTATGGGGAAGGTTTGTTTTGAAGGAGGCGACCCCCTAAATGAGCGCTTCTATTACGAAATATTCAAGATATAATGAGAAATATTTAAGTTTAGTGAAATTTTCTCAAAACTCGTACGATATATTTAATATAGAGAAAAGAAAAGGGGTGGTCATCATGAGAGTACGAGTTAATCATCGAAGAAACGTAAAGGGAACTCCAGTTGATAAAAATTTTTGGAAAGAATATTCGCAGAGAGGGTTTAGGTTAGACCCTGCGAATGATGGGATATTTCATCCAGATATTTTAGAGACGAAGTTTAGTCGCAAGTCGGAGGATACCTATGAAGTGGTAATCTCAGAGAATGCTCGTTTTAATATTGTTCCGGTTGCAAGCTTTATGAAGACCGTGTCTCAGATTGAAGGTCTTGTAAAGTATAAACTCTTTAAGTAGGAGATCCTATGATCAGTTCGGTTAGCAGATATGGTTTTTCCCCGATGAGCTTATGGAGCTCTGCCAGGATGAATAATGTCGGACAAGAAGCGTCTGTTAATACTGGCAATTTTGCCCCCATTCGTCCAAGAACCCATTCGACAGATTATGGGGCAACTCGGGGCCCAGTGATCCATTTGTATGATGTTCCTGCATCAATGCAGTGGATAGCCTCAGAAATTATGAGAGCATTTAAAATTAAGGTTAAAAATTCGGACAACCTTTTCAGCGAAGAGGAGTTGGAAGATATTTATTTAACGCTGAAGTCCATCCCCCCAGAACATCTTTCTGGCGTAACAATGATCGTAAAGAATAAAGGGTTGCAACTCAATATGGAGACTGTGCCCGCAGGGATGTTTACCAAAATGCATAAGAATCGTGTGTATGGAGCCTATGACAAATCAAACAAAAGAATATATATTTTTGACCTAGAAAAGCGGGAGCAACTCGCTGCTGTTCTTAAGCATGAGATCGGACACGCAGTTCATAGCTATAATTTAAGTTTTGAAGAGTTTTATGCATTCATGCTTCGAAGTGGCTGGAATGTTGTAAGGCATGAACGCCAGCTCATAGAGGAAAATCAATTGTACAATATTGGCATGAGAAAGATTCCCTTGAGTAAAGAGGAAGCATTAAAGGTGATGGCGCATTTTGATTGGGAAAGTGTCCATCAAAACAAATCGAGGTTTAATGAATTCATGCTTGATTGTCCAGAGGATAGACGTGGAGACTACATTTACAAGAACCCCTATGAGACTTTTGCTTCATGCTACGAAAAAATATTCTAAAGTTCAATTTCAGCCTCCTTCTGTTGAGTAATCCATCTTTTTCTGTATAATGAAATCAGCTTCATACTGAAAGGGGTTTTGAATGTTACATAAATTGGCATGGATAGTGGGAGTCGGAGTGATTGGGAGTCTGGGATTTGCCTTCAATGAGGCGGAATTTGCTTCCGCGAAGGTTATAGGGCTTGGTGGAGCCTACGCTGCCATTGCCAATGATGAAAATGCGCTTTTTTATAATCCAGCGGGGCTTTCATTTATCGATCCTGGTATGCTCGGACATGTCAACCTTGAAGCATCGATGATGAACGACGAAGGAGCTCGCAAGATTGAACAAACGATCTTGACCTACACGACTGGGAACAATAGCGTAGGCTGGAATAATAGCGCACTACAATCAGCATTGAACGGACAGTCCATGCATCTTTATATGGCAGGTGGCGCATCATACTTCACCTCGGGATTTGCGCTCGGAGCACATACAGCAAGAAACATGTTTATTCGGTATTCCTCCTCAGGACAAACGGTGAATGGCTTCGGAAAAAATATTCTCTCGTGGGGTTTATCTGGGCGTCCAGCGGAAAATCTGGCCATTGGGGTCACGATTAAAGCCATTTCGGTAGAGGCGTTTAATTCGACCTCTACCTGGTCAGCACTATCTGCAGAAGGTGCCAAGGGAACTGCGCTTGATGACAACAAAAACAAGTTGGGGCGTATGCTTGCCCTGAATGTTGGTGCAATGAGTAAGTTTGGCGATTTTTCTGTAGGAGTCTCGATTGAAAACGCTTTTGCGACAGAGGTTAACTGGGAGGATAAAAGTGGGAAGTCGATTACTCAGAATAAATCAACCTATCAGAAGGCCATAGTGTCTGTGCCCCGAATTGGACTCGGCTATAGTAGCGCAGAAAATACTTTGTTGGCTTTTGATATTGCCCGGTTTGATAATGCAGATAACACTACGCTTCATTTTGGGATTCAGCAAAAGCTGGCAGATATTCCCTTTATCGAATGGCTTGGAGGAGTGACGGTTAGAGCGGGGTATGTTATGGGTAAACAAGATAAGTTGGATGTTAATTCTCAGGTTATTGGAGCGAGTTTTAGAATCCTCATAGCAAAAATAAATGTCAATATGATTACCAAAACGATTGGCATTGGTTCTCCTCTGAGTGAGTTTAGTGCGTCTGGGCAGCTTACCTTTTAGAGCATAATCGATCTTGACCGTGATTACTCAGGAGACTGTCCGATATCTAGCGACTTTGTCACGACTGCGATTTAGCGATAATGAGAGTGATTTATTTTCAAAGGACTTGGATAACATTTTTGAATACGCATCCGTACTAAGTCGACTCGACACAGAGAATGCTCGACCATCTGCACATGTCAATGCCCCTCAGAATGTAATGAAAGAGGATTACGTGAGCATTTTTGATGCAGAACAGATTCTGGAAAATGCTCCTTCCCAGGAAAACCATTCTTTTTGTGTTCCCAGAATATTGGCAGAGGATTGATGGGCTTGCTACATCTTTCCGCAACTGAATTGTTTAAGAAGCTTCAGAGTGGGGATCTTTCGTCTACTGAGCTAACCCAAGCTTGCCTAGATCAAATTCAAAAAACAAATCCAACGTTGCAATCTTTTTTGACCTTCACAGACAAAGAGGCCCTAGAGACTGCGACCATCGTTGATCAAAAAATCGCAAGGGGAGAACCACTCCGTCTCTTGGAGGGCATCCCCATCGCGCTCAAAGACAACCTGTGTACCCAAGGTATTCGTACCACTTGCGGATCCAGAATGCTTGAGAATTTTATCCCCCCCTACTCAGCCACAGTCGTCGCTCTGCTAAAAGCCCGCAATATGCCTATGCTGGGAAAGACCAATATGGATGAGTTTGCGATGGGCTCCTCCACAGAGACATCTTATTTCCAGAAAACCTGCAACCCCTGGGATAAATGCTACGTGCCCGGGGGATCCTCTGGAGGTTCGGCTGTTGCGGTTGCAGGCTACCAGGCTCCTTTATCGATTGGTTCCGATACAGGGGGCTCTATTCGACAGCCTGCCAGCTTTTGTGGTGTCGTTGGAATGAAGCCAACGTATGGTCGAGTTTCGAGGTATGGGCTTATAGCATTCGCTTCTTCACTGGATCAAATCGGGCCATTTGCTCGAACGGTTGAGGATTGCGCCTCGCTATTAACGGTGCTGGCTGGCTATGATCCTCGCGACTCAACGTCTCAAAATAAGCCCGCCGAAGACTATACGCAGTCGTCAAATTATCCTCTAAGAGGTGTTAAAATTGGTCTTCCAATTGAGCTTTTTCAGTATCTTTCAACTGAAATACGAGCCACGTATAATCGTGTCTTGGATCAACTCTCAGATGAAGGCGTCGAGTTAAGTTGGATTCAACTGCCTTCTCTTGAATATGCCTTGGCAACGTATTACATTATTGCTCCTGCCGAAGCCAGTTCAAATCTGGCTCGATACGACGGAGTACGGTTTGGCTATCGTTCATTAAAGGCAGATTCCATGCTTGAAATGATGGAGTGCTCTCGAAGTGAGGGTTTTGGTGCGGAAGTTAAGCGGAGAATTCTAATCGGCACGTATGTGCTCAGTTCCGGGTATTATGATGCTTATTATAAGAAAGCCCAGAAAGTGCGCACTCTGATTGAAGAGGATTTCTCTCGTGCATTTCGTGACGTGGATCATATCCTATCTCCAACGACGGCTACACCAGCATTTCGATTTGGTGAAAAGACGAGAAATCCATTGGAGATGTACCTTTCTGATGTCATGACGATTCCAGCGAATTTGGCGGGGTTACCTGCTATTTCAATTCCATTCGATCTTTATCAGGGGTTGCCCATGGGGTTGCAACTGGTTGGTGCGTCATTTTCGGAGCGACGACTGCTTGCTGTCGCGCATCAAGTTGAGCATTTAGTGGGCTTTGACAAGAAGCGAAATTTTGCGCTTTTGCAAGGGGATTCCTGATGAAGTGGGAAGTAGTTGTTGGGCTGGAAATTCACGCACAAATGACGACAGCTTCCAAGTTGTTTTGTCACTGTTCCGCCCAGTTTGGTGGGCCACCAAACAGCCAGATATGCCCTATTTGCGCGGGGTTTCCAGGGGCTCTTCCGGTGCTGAATAAAACGGTTGCAGACTATGCAATTCGGTTGGGCTTATCTACCAATTGTAAAATAAATCCCCAAAATGAATTTGCCAGAAAAAATTATTTTTATCCTGATCTTCCTAAGGGGTATCAAATATCTCAATTTGATCACCCCATTTGTTCAAAGGGGTTCTTGGATGTTGAAGTGGAAGGACAGAAAAGTCGAATCGGTATTACTAGGATTCATATGGAGGAGGACGCTGGGAAGCTGGTGCATCAGGGAAGCGACAATATTAAAGGTGCTACGTCGAGCCTGGTAGACCTTAATCGCTCTTCAGTTCCTCTGCTGGAAATTGTTAGTGAACCTGATATTCGGTCTGCCAAAGAAGCTAAAGCATATATGGAGAAAATGCATCAAATATTGCGATATTTGGATATATGTGATGGAAATATGGAGGAAGGATCCTTAAGATGTGATGCCAATATTTCCGTGCGGCACTTTGGCCAAAGCAACCTCGGCACTAAGACGGAAGTTAAGAATCTGAACTCCTTTAAGGCTGTTGAGCGTGCAATTAATATTGAGGTTGAACGACAAGTTGAGTTGTTGGAGGAGGGGGGTGCGATCATTCAAGAAACCCGGCATTACAATGAGTCCACGAATAGCACGAGAAGTCTCCGGAGCAAGGAGGAGGCACATGATTATCGATATTTTCCAGACCCCGATCTGGTGCCATTGATCATCGACGAGGCTTGGGTTAAAACAATTCGACAAAGTCTGCCGGAACTCGCGGAACAGCGAAGAACTCGGTACCAGTTAGAAATTGGATTACCTGAAGACATCGCGTCCAGGATAGTGAGTGATCGAGATAGGGCGGATTTTTTTGAGAGATGTGTTGCTGTGGGGACTGCTGAGCCTCGTGAGATTGCAAATTGGCTGGTAGGATCTATTCTTGCTCAATTAAATGTGGCGGGACTTTCAATCCAAAAAACAAAACTTACACCAGCGTTTCTTTGTCAACTTATTGAGATGATTCATGCAGGTCAATTGAGCGGTGCTTCCGCGAAGGCGATTCTTCCTGAAATCATGAAGACAGGAAAGTCTCCACGTGAGTTAGCCACGCAAAAAGGACTCTTTCAAGTATCTGCCTCAGATGAAATTGAGCATTTGGTGATGACTGTTATTGGAGAAAACCCGAAAGCGGTTGAAGACATCCGAAAGGGGAAAATGCAAACGTTTGGTTTTCTTGTCGGACAAGTGATGAAAAAGTCGCAAGGCAAAGCAAACGCTGGATTGGTTAACCATTCCCTTCGAAAACAGCTTCTTCTTGGCTGAGCAGGTGAATTCCTTGTAATATTAAATCTGGATTAACTATCTGTATTGCAGGGATGTGTTCCGCAAGCCTAAGTGAATCACCCCCTGTTGCAATGACAAGCATTCTCTTTCCTAATTCAGCTATAGCTTTTGCGATCATTTGCTCGATGCCCAGGGTGAGGAGGTGATGTATGCCAGAATCTATAGCGAGGTTTGTCTTCGATTCAAGGAGAACACGTGGAATATCTGTTGATGTTGTGATTGGGAGCTGGGCGGTTCCTTTCGCAAGAATTCGTTTTTGAAGAAATCTGCCGGGACAGATCGCCCCCCCCTTAAAGACTCCCTGAATGGCACACGTCATTGTCATTGCGGTTCCCATGTCAATAACGATTACATTTTTCCCATAAAGTTTTGTCGCAGCATGAAGCGCAACAATTCGGTCAATGCCTACGCCTAGCGGAATATCCTGAATGGGAATAGAGTTACGCGATATCCATTGGGCTGCTGGATAGAGGTGCTTAAATTTGATATCCAATGATGGAACCACGGAAGAAATGAGTATTTTCTCGACAGAAGGTAGTCGAGGGGCATTTCGTCGACGAGTTTTGTAAACATCCTTGCTGATGAGATCGGATCCATGAAAATATCCGACCTTAATAGCACTATTTCCGATGTCTACGGCAACTAGATTTACTGAAAGTTTCGTTTGAGCCATTCTCGCAAGAGGATATTCGTAATGATATATGCCCCGTTCTCCTTGTGGATAAAATTCTTTTTTATTAAAGCAGTGATAGAGGTCTGAACCGAGGGAACGGAGACCAATCCGTTTTGGTAGATAAAGTCACCCTTAAATACTTGTGCTCCTCCCTCTCTTGCAATTGAAATGATGAGGCCCTTCTGGTGAGCGGATAGTGCGCCGAAAGCGTGATAAAACATATCTTCACGCAAATTAACAATTTCCTTGAGGGCTCCGGAGATGTCCATGAGGCTTACTCGTTTAAAGAAACGACCCTTTTCGATAAGCTGGGCAAGCAAAATATTGATAAAGGCTATCTCGCCATCCATGCTTGAGAGGATCTTGTCAATGACAGCGGCTGTAGGTTTTATATCATGATCCTTAAAGTTGTTTTCTAAATAAAAATATAAAATATTGGAGGGAATCTTTCCTAAGTCAAGTCGAGCTTTAATTCCGATTTTTGAAAGTATTTTTTTGGGGAGAATTTGGTCAAGTTCTTTTGCTTTTGAACTCATGAAAACATAGAACACGCCAGGCTTTATAGATTTTGCGATCATTTCGCTGATGCCAAGTTCTTTTATCTCCAAAAGGGAATGATATTCATCCAGTATAATGACCATCTTTTCACCTGTATTCTGGTAAATTCGATTGGGTATTTCAATCGCTTCAGCAAGGAATTGCTTGATATCTTTCTGGCTTATGTGATAGTCAATCTTAATGTCTACTCCTTGAACAGAGTTCATGCTTATTTTCGGGCGGATATTCGGCAAATACTTTTGGCTGTCCTCGAAAATGTTCTTCACTTTGGATGACATGCTTTTCAATATTTGTTTGCTGTATTGCTCAAGAAAGGATTGCTCAGTATAGCCGTTCATGCAGTTAAAATAGATGGGCGTGATTTGTTGGCCTGATAGCCCCTCTGTCACACAAGAAGCCAAGTGCGATTTCCCTCTGTACCATGGGCCTACGAGGAGGCTGCTTTCCCCATTTGTTATCGAGCGAGAAAGAAATTCCTTCTCGCTATCCCTCCCAATCGTTTGTGTCTGTGTCATGGTTATTGCGCAATATGCCTTTCAACATAATGGTATGCGAGGTCGCGCTGATCGTCAAGGGATATCTCGCGGGCATGTTTGTTTGCGATATGTATATTTGCATAATGTTTAAGCTTTTCTTATTCGATCTTTTATTCGATCTGACATGGATCGAAGTTTTAGCTGAGGGGTTGCTTTGACTGGCTTACTCATTCCCTTGACCAGCTCTGATACTGTATGAGTTGCAATAGCTTTTTCCTGAATATCGTCCCATTCAGGTGTTTCTTCAATGAGCTGAAACGGTTTGCTGGTATCAAGGTATTTGGGATATATGTGTCCTCCATGACTAAAATAGTAGTCCAGAATATAAACACTTCGAATAAACTGTTCCGTTTTTATGCTCATTTCTGTATAACGAAGTAGTTTCTCATAAAGCAGATGCTTATTGTCTGTCTTCATGTTCTGGATCATTCGAAGTATCACCGCGAGGAGCACCTCTTCTCTTTGGGAGGCTGGGAGTTGCGCAAAATTTGATTCAGAAAAGTAAGTCTGATGGAGATCAGCAAGGGGATACTGTGGGTCAGCGAATCGATCTTCATATTCGACAAGAAATAAAGTGAACAGTTCATGTTCATCGGGTGCAAAGCTCTCTTTAGTTAAAAATAATTCTGCAAGCTCGCGAGTTTTCTCGTCATTCTGAGATCCACTCATTCGCCTCATCATTCCCCAAAAAGACTGAAAACTATTGAGTTCAGCTCTCTCTTTAAGTTTTCCAATGGAGGACTCGTTAAAGGACACCAGCCCATAGTCCCAAGCAGAAGGCGAGATTTTCTTTTTGATAAGCTTTTCAAATTGTTGACGGTCGATACGTCCTTTCTGAATAAAAAATTGTATGGCGGGGTTTTTTTGTAGCGAGTCAAAAGGAATACCCAATAGTTTTGAAAGAGTATTGGTGCATTCTGCTTGAACCGATGTTTGCATTCTTTCCGACGTTTCGCCGATAGAAACTCCCAACTCTTCCTCAAGTGTTTTTGTATCGAGGAGTCCTCGTCGAATTAATAGTTTCAGCAAGGCTCTAAACTCAGGGAGTTGTTCGAGGTATAAGCTGCGAAGTGAAAGAATAAAATGAGCCAAACTCTGGTCATCTGTAAGGTCACCACTTTTCTGAATTAAATTCTCCAGAAGAGCCTCAATTTTGGCACTTTCCTTGTTTCTTTGAGAGATAGCTGACATGTCAGCGATAAGGCTGAGTGCTGTCTCAGATGTTTGCTGAAGGCGGCGTGATGTCGTCATTTGTTGACGTTGCAGGGTGACAGCTTCTTGAAGATATTTCTTGTTGCCAATCTGGCCGAGTACGACAACCAAGCGTGTCATTATTTCTTGAAGTTCATGTGATGCAGTTTCATCCTTGTGTTCTAGAGCCTCAACCTCAGGTTGAGTGGCCATGTGGTTTTCTATAGAGTTTAATAGGATTTGCAATGCCCTTGAATACCTTTCAACATTTCCAGGGCTGAGTTGATTCGCCTCGAGACTTAGAAATGGGCTCAATTCTTCCTTTGTTTTTATAATGGAGGATTTTTGATCATGAAGCACACTGGTTATCAGCCGATCAGCTTGATACTCTTTGTTGAGGTGACTTAGTATTTGTGGCGCAGATTTCTGCTGGAGCACTCTTTGTTTCAAGGAAGTTGGGGAAAGTGACGTCCCTTCCTTCTCCAAATCTAAGAGGTCATTTAGTTCTTGCTGGAGGTTTTCAATTTGTAGCTTTAAATTTTTTTCAGCTTCTGATCTCTGGTTGATTCCTCGGATTTCTCTATTGACGAGCTGATTTGTTTTTAGCTGTGTTATTGTCCGCTTGAGGGCTTTGACAGTCGAGTCAATGGCACGTTCAATGGGCGAGGAGCCTCTTAGGGTTTCTCGTCGTTGTAGTGCCTTGATCTGTTCTTTAAACTTTTCAACCTTTTGAGAGATGATATTGTCCAGCTTTTTCGTGGTGTGTGGGGTCGGTTCTGGGAGGGTCTCCAGGGCGTTCTGCTCCTGAAAATCTGACGAAGCATTTTCATTGAGTGATTCACTTTTATTTTCAGATATTTTTTGAGCAGGCGAAGCAGGTTCTGAAAGGATCTCGAAGGATTCTTGTTTCTGAAGGTCTGATGGCGTGTATTCTGGTCTGACTGGTTCTTTTTGTTGAGCCGAAAATTTTTGGATTTGTTGAAGCTCTTTGTCAAGCTGGTTAAGTTCCTCATTTAATTCTGCCCGTGAGGCAGTTGACCCTTTGGCAGCATCTTTCTGTTGACTGTTTCTGACTCTCTGCTCTAGTCGATTTAATTTTGTTTCAAGTTTGATAAGTCGAAGCTGCAACTTTTGTGAAAGGTGATCACCAGACTGCTTTTCAAGAACATCCTTTATTTGACTTTGTTTGTCCCGTAAAACCGCTAAAAGATCTCGAAATTGCTCGTGAAGAGACGCTAAGACCTTGGCCTCGGGTGTGTGAGTAGTTTTCCCAGGAGGTTCAGTCCTTGACAATGTATTTGCTTTGACCGCTCTAGGCACAAACCCCTTTTCTTTCAGGCTTAGCTTGAGGTAATGGTTGATCTGTTCGGTCGTTAACTGCTCTACGGGAAGATGGAGTGCTTTGGCGATATCTTGAAGTAGAGTGTACTCTTTTGAAAATTGTGTTCGAACTCCGATGTCGTTTCGGTGAGCCTGTCGATACTTGTCTTGAATATACCCCAGCCTTTGTGTTTCGATGATTCTCTGGACTGCCTGTGCTTCGGCCTTCCTTAATTCCGGAAGTACTTGTCGAAGTTGATCAATATTTATTTTGCGAACTTCTGTTTTTAGGATTTGAGCAATCTGTTCAACAAGCTTGAACTCGTTTTTGTAGGTTATTTTGAGATCTGTATGCTGATCGGGTTCTTTTTGTTTTTGAATTTGACGGTTTTGAGCAATTTTCTGTGCAGAACGCCGCTCATTGCCCTTTTTTCTCAAGGACTCAAGAAATGAATCCTCGTTTGCCTTACGAGTGATTTGAGTCGCTCCCGATTGTTGTATGTTGTCGAGCTCCATGTCTGTAATGTGATTATGCCCAAAAAAGAGTTAGCTCAAACCTGATCTTTAGGGATTACAGACGAACTGGAATATTTTTAGATTGAAGGTGTCTTTTTATTTCAGGAATTGAGAGAGTTCCATAATGAAGAAGGGAGGCGAGAAGGGCGGCGTCAGCAATCTCTAAGATTTGACTAATATGCTCCAGCGTTCCGGCTCCTCCCGAGGCGACTATCGGAATGCTGACCTCTTTTTTGATGGCAGTGGTCAAGGAGACATCATACCCATTTTGAGTGCCATCTGTATCCATGCTTGTGAGCAGAACCTCTCCTGCTCCAAGCCGCTGTGCCTTTTTGATCCATTTCAGGGCATCTATGCCTGTCGGCGTTCGTCCGCCATGGCTATAGACTTCATATTGGCTTGCGTGATCGACCTGGCAATCTCTCAAGATGTTCGGAATGGGGGTGTCTCCAGACTGTTTGTTGAAAGGATCTCTTCTTCGGGTGTCTACAGCGAGAACGATGCATTGTGAGCCAAACATCTGCGCACCTTCGGTTAAAAGTTCTGGGCGAAGAAGTGCAGCTGTATTGATAGAAATTTTCTCTGCACCTGCATTCAGCAAGCTTCGCATGTCTTCTATCGTTCGAATTCCTCCACCGACTGTAAACGGAATAAACACTTCTTTAGCGACGCGCTCTACAAGATCAAGGACAATGTCTCGTTTATCACTGGAGGCCGTGATATCCAAAAACACCAGCTCATCTGCGTGTTGTCGGTCATACAGCTTTGCCAGTTCTACCGGATCACCTGCATCTCGAAGTCCGACAAAATTTATGCCTTTGACCACTCGTCCGTCTTTGATGTCGAGGCAGGGAATAATTCGTTTTGCAATCATCTGATTTCACACACCTCTACAAAGGGTTTAAAGTAATTTCTAATTGCTTCCATTTTCTCCTCTGAAAAGGCATCCACTCCCATTGTATTTCCCAAAGTCTTTCTGGGACTAAATTGTTGCAGATAGTAGCGCTTTGCTCCCTCAAGAATCTCTGAAATGCCCACAAGATCCGACTTTTCAAAGTAGGGGGGGAACACGGTGGATCGAAATTCATAATCCACTTGCCCACTTGTCTTTAGAAATTGAACAGTTTGCTTTACGTTGCCAAGCAACTCAGCAGGATCGCCAAAGGAAATGACTTGAGGGTACTTTTCATAGCTGGTCTTAATATCCATGGCAACATAGTCTACAAGACCTGCTCCGATCCATCCCTCTAGCACGTCAAAGCGACTTCCATTTGTATCCAGTTTTACCGCAAAGCCATTTTCCTTGATTGTCTCCAGAACATCCTTCAGATTGTTCTGGAGTGTGGGCTCCCCGCCGCTGATACAGACTCCATCATAGAGTGTCTTCTTTTTAACGAGATATTCTATGGCCACATGATCCACGATTTCAGGAAGCTTATTGGCATTCAATACAAGATCGGTATTGTGGCAGAACGGACACCGAAAATTGCAGCCTCCATAAAAAAATACTGAAGAAATACGTTCACCAAAGTCAATAAAACTGGTCTTTTGCCATCCCTTCACGCAATCAATCGTTCAATCTGAGCGGGTGTATGAGCCTTGTTAACGACATCGCCTGCATCGTTAAAAAATAAGACAGTTGGTGTGCCCGTAATGTTGTTTCGGATGGCCTCCTCAAACCCCTCTCTGGTGCCTGCATTGATTTCCTCCCCAGACAAATGAACTTGTTTTAGGAAGTTTTTGACGGGTGGGCAACCAGGGCAGTTGTCGGAATAGAACAATTTATACTTCTTAATAAGCCCCTTATCATTGATAACGATGTTAAGGATATCTTTTTCAATGGAAAGAGACTCATTTTCGCATTGTACCGTGGTCGCAGCGGGTATTTCTTCCTCAGAGGGTGAAACCGAAAATTCGACACGATCTGCATATTCAGACTTCTTGCCAACATTCCAATTTTGTACAGCTCGATAGTAGCCTACAATCCGGGTATAGACCTCAGTGGTTGTACCGCGAACGTTTTTAATCTCTTCCTTTAACGTATCGATTTCCTTAAGTATTTCTGCCTTTGTTCTCATTTGAATCCTCCTTTTTATGATGCAATGTGCTTTCCAACAGCATGTAGTTCCTGTTCTAGTTCGATAAGTGCTTTTTTGATGTCTGCCTCCCTTTCCCCTTTACATCGAGGACAATCAAAATGCTCGCCATCCAGATATCCATGAACAGGGCAAACAGAAAATGTTGGCGTTATGGTTAAGTAAGGAACATGATAGGTATCGATGATCTTTTTCACCAAGTTCTTACACGTTTCTGAGCTTCGAATTCTCTCACCAAGAAAGCCGTGAAAAACGGTTCCCCCTGTATATTTTGTTTGGATTTGATCCTGGTGATCCAGAGCCTCAAAAATGTCGGGGGTATGGCCAACCGGAAGCTGAGTTGAGTTTGTATAATAGGGATCTGTCTTGCCAGACGAAATGATATCAGGATGACGTTCCTTGTCAATTTTTGCCAGGCGGTACGACGTGGACTCCGCTGGGGTTGCCTCGAGATTGTACAAATCACCGGTTTCTTCTTGAAGATCGCGCATTTTATCACGCATGTAGTCCAAAAGAGCTAAAGAAATCTCTACACCCTCGGGACTCGTAATATCTTTGCCGATAAAATTAAGCAGACACTCATTCATGCCATTAATTCCAATGGTTGAAAAGTGGCTGTCAAAACTTTTCAGGTAGCGACGCGTGTAGGGATAAAGACCGACCTCCATCAAACGGTTGATGACTTTTCGTTTAATCACCAGAGATTCACTTGCGATATCCATGAGTCGTCCCAGCCTCTCAAAGAGCTCTTCCTTGGTTTTCGATAAATATCCGATGCGCGGCAGATTAATCGTAACCACCCCGATTGAGCCGGTGAGTTCGTCGGCACCAAACAGGCCCCCTCCACGATTGCGCAACTCACGTTTATCGAGTTGAAGACGGCAACACATAGAGCGAACATCGCCCGGATTTAGATGGCTATTCACAAAATTCTGGAAGTAGGGTGTGCCATATTTAGCAGTCATTTCAAATAAGAGTGTGGTATTTGCCGAATTCCAGTCAAAATCCTTGGTAATATTGTAGGTTGGAATGGGATAAGGAAATCCTCTTCCATCCGCATCACCTTCCATCATGACCTCAATGAACGCGCGGTTTACAATGTCCATTTCTTCTTGATAGTCCGCGTAGGTTGTTGTCTGAGGCTCTCCGCCAATGATGACATAGCGATCTCGCAAGTCCTCTGGAACGACCCAATCAAGGGTAATGTTGGTAAAGGGGGCCTGACTTCCCCAACGTGAGGGGGTGTTGATGCTAAATACGAAACTCTGAATTTGTTGTTTGACCTCTTCAAAAGTCATTTTGTCTTCGCGAACAAAGGGGGCGAGATAAGTATCGAAGCTAGAGAAAGCTTGAGCACCTGCCCACTCGTTTTGCATGGTTCCCAGGAAATTAACCATTTGGGAAATGAGGGTGCTCAAATGCTTTGCGGGTCGAGAGTTAATCTTGCTGGTGACCCCCCCAAAGCCTTCCTCAATCAGTTGTCGCAAGGACCATCCTGCACAGTAGCCAGAAAACATCGACAGGTCGTGTATGTGAAAATCGCCGTTCCTGTGTGCATCTGCGACGTCTTTGGGATAGATATTGTTGAGCCAGTAATTGGCTGTAATGGTTCCGGAATTGTGAAGAATAAGTCCGCCTAATGAGTAATTTACGTTACTGTTTTCATTGACACGCCAATCTGATTGGTTCAAATAACCGTCCATGGTTTTATTGATGTCCAGGATTAATTTTTCTTTCTCACGAATTTTGTTATGTTGTTCGCGATAAAGGATATAAGCTTTAGCTGTTTTGGCGTGGCCAGATTTGATCAGCACTGTTTCAACCATATCCTGAATTTCTTCGATTGCAGGAATTGTTTTTCGGTTGTAACGAGCCACTAATTCTTCAACAACCTTGTCTGTAAGCGTTTGGGCCATTGACTCATCCTCGCCCCCAACGGATTGAGCCGCCTTAAAAATAGCTTCTACAATCTTTTCCTTTTTAAAGTCTGCGATATCGCCGTTTCGCTTGATGACTTTCTTGATGAGACCTTTTTTATCTTCAATTTCTTTTCTGATGACTTCGGTTATCATTACCTCTTTGCTCCCTCTTACAGTTTTTTTATTTCTTTAATAAACTCGCCCACGTCTTCAAATTGTTTGTAAACTGACGCAAACCGCACATATGCAACCTGATCTATTTTTGCGAGGCAGTACATGACGTACTCCCCAATTTCTTGCGAATCCACTTCTCGCTCTTGCTTCTTATGGAGGCTGTTGGTGATTTCATCCACAATTTCCTCAACCCGCATAATCGAAACAGGACGCTTTTCTACCGCCCGCATAATCCCTTTAAGAACTTTTTCCTTTTGATAGACCTCCTTGGCTCCATCCCTTTTTCGCACCATCAAAGGTTTGTCCTCGATGCGTTCGTATGAAGTAAACCGTGCGTTACAGGCTAAACACTCACGTCGCCTGCGTATCGCTTCGCCATCCGCTAACGTCCGAGATTCCAGCACCTTATCTTGATCCTTGCCACAATACGGACATTTCATAAAACGATTACCTACTCTATATGTGGTGTTTTCTTTACCCTCAAAAAGGTTAACACGCTAAGGAAGTCAATGTCAAATAATGAGCTTTCCCGATGGACATCGTTAGAAAAAAACATGTAAACAGCTTAGGCACATTCTGCGCACAAGAATATGTATTCGATTATTCTAGTTTTTTAATTCAGGACTTGATATAATTTTGTGCAAGAATGTTTAACTCACTTGATGCCCATGAAGGGAGCGACTTTGACCATGTTCGCTCCCAAGATATGAAAAACAAACTTCCTCCCTGGTTGGTTGCATTTTGGGAGGTGCTAGAGTCTGCTCAACTGGATATTATCATGGCAGATGGGCACCCCTTGGGGAGAACCTTTAAATTTAAAATTAATGTGAGCAAGAATCCAGGCTATAAAGAAATTTTCAGTAAAGTAAAAGTGGAGCCGCTGTATTCTGAATATGACTTTAGTATCACAGACCCTGCGCCAGACCACACCATTATGGTGACAATTGAGCCAAGTGCCCCTACGGGAACCTTTTAAAGGCCAAAACTTTTTTCACGTTTTCTGCAATTTTTCTCGAATCTGTACGAACTCCTTCAGGAAATTGAATCCAATTTCCTGAAGGAGTTTTCATTCTTGGACAGGGCAAAATAACAAGTCAGATATTATTTTGATGAAATGAGTGATGATGTGCAAGAATCTGACTGACCATCACTGGGAGTGGGTGCGTTTTGTTGTGAAAATGGGTAGGAATATCCATAGACGCTAAATAGCGGTAGGTTGACATCGTTTTTGATTTGAGGTTGGAGAGCTTTTGATGACTACGAATCGTTAATCCAAAGAACAGCAAGGCAATACTCACCGACAGTGGTGGCCTCTCGTGCCAAGACCCACGTCGTCAGCTTCTGCCCTGTGTGCATCATGCCCATCATCACTTTGTTTTTTCCGCAGACACACACCAGCGGATCAACGCCTGTCTTTTTCTTTTGGCGTTCGCGGTGTGTTTTCTGCTCTTTTTCCACGATGCACTTGGGGTCAGCTACGTTGCGATATGTTTCCTTGAAATCTCGTTCTAGACTCTCTCCGGCCTGGCCTAGCTTTTTCCGCTGAGTATTGGCGAACAGTCCACTTCGTCGGACAATCTGAAACCCTTTTGCGTGGATCGATATCAGTAGCCCATCCATAAACGCATCCATGCTCATCGTTTGATTTTTCTTTCCGCCAAATTCGTGATCATTCACCGTAATCATAACTCGGTCTCGCGAGTATTCCCGTATCCGTGAGCTTGTGATTGGTGGGGCCTTCATGTATCGCCCAATATACATGATCGGGATCGACTGACTGTCTTGATTCTTGGGAGATGGCGACACATATACATTCCAGGCTCGATTCTTGCTTTCCGTGAACGTTACGTGTCGCTTAATAAAATGACTGTGTTTCGATCGATTCTTTAAGTTCTGCTCACGAAGTGCCTCATGATATGTCATCTGGTCATCGAGCCACTTTTCCAAGAGGCCCTCATCGTGAAGTGCTTTGTACTCATCAGGAATCGGCATCCTCTTCTGAATCGCTTTTTTCAGTTTCACAATGAAACTCGTGGTGTAATATCCCGATATCGTCACTGCGTGATAACTCGAATAGGGTTTCCACGTGCTTCCATCTAGACTCAGCCCTCCCAGCGGAACGACCATATGCACATGGGGATGCAAATGCATCAGACTCCCGACCAATTGCAGCACACCCAGTGCCCCCGTGTAGAATCCATGCCGGTTCGCGTATGTCTGTACCGCTCCAAACGCAGATGAAAACAAAATATCCACCATCGTCTTCATGTCAGATCTGAAAAAAGGTCGGATGAATAGCGGCACCGTGAACGTAATCATCGTGTACGGACATCGCGGCAGAAACGCTCCCAGCTTCTCCAGCCATCGCAGTTGTTGGCTATATCCACAAAAATAGCAAAATCGCAATTTACACGTTGCTGCCAACTTGTGGATATCTCCACATCCATCTGGACAGCCAAACACGACCCACCCCAACTCATGTTCCCAGCACATGAGCGTCGTTTCAATAACCTTGATTTTGTGATTCTCTACCTGATGCTCTTCAAGATAGTCCGGCAGGTGCTTTCTCAAGAGCTCAACGACATGGTGTGTTCGAGACATACTCATCTATCGAACAAATTGTCTGCAAATTTCATAAAACACAAACTTTCGATGAATCAATGAAGCCCAGTCGGGACAAGGCTTCCCTTTATTATCGCAGACTGATTCTCACAACAGCGGACAACTTCGGTGAAATTATTTCATTTCCTGTACGATAACTTATTATAAGCAGTTGAAATGACCCGACCACTTGAGTTCGCATTCGGGAGCTCGAGGGCGTAGTCCTCGACTACTTGATATAGGGGCACATGCCCAACTAAATAAAAGAGGAGCCAAGAGGATGAAGTCCAAGATCATATCGTATCGGCTCAGTGCAGATGAGGCAACAACGGAATTTGTTAGAGCATTTAAAATACTAGGCAAGAAGACTAACTACACGCTTCAAACCCAGGAGGTTCTTCGTTTGACCAGTTTGCTGGATCGCATTTTGCCGGATCCAAATTGGAAGGAAGGATTGTTATACGCAAAGTGTTCTGACAAGGGGAAAGCGGCGATGACAGGCTTTATTGCAAATTACTTGATCAGGAAGGGGAACTCAGAAAATCTTGAGGATATGAGGTCAAGTCTTCATTTTATTCCGGGGAGCAATATCTGGTGGGGAAATTTTCAAAAAATGGTAAAGGTTAACTTGACGTATCAAGAATTTTCTTTATGGCCTTCTTTTGTGGATGAGATTAGGTGGCCTTTGTCTTTTTTGGAAAAAGTCCGATCGGACATATTCATGCTGGGAGGATTGGTGGAAGCCGTCTGGCGGCGAGCTCCGAGTGCCCCCGCGAAATTTCTTACCCTGCTGAGGGAAAATGTCTTGGAGGACTTTTCCTGGATTTGGGAAAAGAATAAAAAAATGTGATTTTGGGAAACAATGCTGTATTTGAGGCAGAAAAAGCAATTAAGGAGGAGTTCAGATGAAAACTAAGATTGTGGCGGGTAGAGTGGGTCGCGAACGTGTTGTGCCGGATGCGCTTGAGGAGCCGGAGAAGCCTGTTTACAGGGTCAGCCCAGATGTTGAGTTTAAAACCCCAACTAAACCATTTCCGGTGACCTCTATCGCAAAAGAGGTTTTAAATGGCGAACGAAAATACGTTCCCGCTCAAAGCGAGCAGAAGAAAAAGGGGGCATTGATGCCAGCGTTTGTCAGGAATATCTGGAATGCCCTGAAAAGGTGGTAGGCTTATTGCCTGAATTCGGAAATAAAGGTTGAAAGCAATAAATCTTGATTTGATTTTTTGTGAAACGCTTGAAGTTTCCCCTACCCCCACTTATGATGGTGTCCAGATTGAAATAAAGAGCGGGGAGGAACAATTATGTTTAATGGATTTAAAAATCTGAAAATTTCTCAAAAAATTGTATTGCTGACAGGGGTATTAACAGTATTATTTGCTTTTATGCTTTTGGTGAATGTCGTTTCGCGATATAACGACTATAGGGCAGGCGTAAAGCTTCATAATTTTTCAGAGGCGACTTCGGTGCTGTTGGATCTGGTTCATCATATACAGCTTGAAAGAGGTGCGACCACTTCCTTCCTCGGAACGGATAGCGAAGAAACGAAGGCAAAACTCGCTGACCAGCGACGAAAAGTGGATGACCTTGTTTCTGCAGTACATGAAGTAACTCGCAAAGAGCGAATAGCTCTTTCGGAAGAAATGAACGCCGTACTCAGCTCCATTTCTCCCCTGAGAAGCGAAATAAGCGCACGACAAAGAACAGCTCCCGAGTCCACCAAAGCCTATTCAGCCATGATCGAAAAGACCTTGCTGTACGTCAGCATAGAGGTTCAAAAACGGTCACGAGCGGCCAAGAATTTGGAGTTGCTTGCAGACGCAGAAGCTATTTCTAGCTTGGCCTATGGCAAGGAGATGGCTGGGCAGGAACGAGCTTATATTAACGGACTGATTCGTGCAGGCAAACCTTTTAGTGCCAGTAGCCTAGTTCATATCGGAGGCTTAACAGGAAGGCAAGCAGAGTACTTTAACCAATATATCCATTTGGTATCAGATAGATTGCAAGCGGATGCATTTGATCAATATAGTAAAAGTGCTCAGTTTACAGTGGTTGCAGAGTTGAAAGAAAAGGTCATTGCTCAGTCGGTAGCAGGAAAAATAGAAATAGTCCCGGCAGAGTGGTTTGGAGCCTGTACCGCACGTATTGATGGGTTAAAGGTATTGGAGGCGTCAGCTACGAAAACTTTCGTGGATGCAACGGGCGCAGTCATGCGAAAGAGTCTTCACATGATGATAACAAGTTTGGTTATTCTGATTGTCTGTTTAGTTGTTATCGGTCTTGTCAGCATTAAAGTCATTGCTTCAATCACAAAACCGTTAAAGGATATGCAGGATGCTATCCGTGGAATTGTAGATTCCGGAGATTTTGGTGCTCGGGTGGAGGTGCGCTCTGCGGATGAGGTGGGAGAATCAGGCAAGGCACTCAATACGTTGCTGGAATCCCTCCAAGGAACAATTGCAGATATTTCGCGGGTCATGAGTGCTCTTTCAAGTGGGGATTTGGGGCAGCAAGTGCAAGTGGATGTTAAGGGAGATTTGCTTAAGGTAAAGATAGCCATTAACAACACAACGGATACTTTCAAGAACACATTAAATGAGATTAACTCGGTGATGAGTGCAATTGCAGAGGGTAACCTGATGAAGCGTGTTACCTTACAGGTATCTGGTGATTTTGACCATTTGAAGAATAGTATCAATGACGCGGCAGAAGCACTACAGTCCGCTTTTTCGGACATTAATCAGGTCATGCGTTCAGTTGCAGATCGAAATCTCACAGAAGATGTGACTGTTGAGGTTAAAGGTGAGCTTAGTCAACTCAAAGAAAGTATTAACAGTTCCTTAGAGGCATTGCGAAGCACCATGACGGTTTTAGCGAATCAGTCGCAGGCCGTAGCGTCTGCTTCTACAGAAGCTAGCCGTGCGGTGGAATCGGTGAGCGTCGGAACGCAAAGTCAAGTGGAGTCAATCGAACAGATTTCGAATGCAATTCAGCAAACAGCTGATTCTGTGATGGATGTGACAAAGAATACCGAACAGGCAAGCCAGAACTCAAACACCGCGACGAGCATGGTCAACCAAAGTCAGGCAGAGATGAACCATCTCAAGGAAGTGATGAGCGCAATCGCTGAAAACAGCAAGAAGATCAACAAGATTACGGAAGTTATTGGTGAAATAGCAAGCCAGACCAATTTGCTGGCACTCAATGCTGCGATTGAGGCTGCTAGAGCTGGTGAACATGGAAAAGGCTTTGCGGTGGTTGCTGAGGAAGTTCGTAAACTTGCTGAAAACTCCGCGAATTCGGTACACGAAATTACAGAGCTGGTGAGTCAAGCTGTTAAGGAAGCTGGGCTTGGCGTTAATACGACGGAGAAGGTTAGTGAGAACATGAATAATGTTTCTAAAACGGTTCTTCAGACGGATGAGATCTTGCAAAGGATAGCTACAGCAATGGAGGAGAGCTCTGCCTCTATGCAGGAGGTAAGTGCGAGTGTAGCCACGCTTCGCAATATCAGTGAAACAAACGCCAGTGCATCCGAGGAGATCACGGCAACGGTAGCGGAGTTGGCAGAGTTGGCCATAAAGAGTAAAGAACAGGTTGCGCTTTTTACGATTTAGGATTTGCGCAGTTTGAGAAAAATGCTTGGACTCAAAGAATGGTGTTTAAGAAATGAAGGTAATGTTTTTTCCAGTTGAAATAGTTTTTGTTGTCCGATGATTTTCTTGAGGATTGGGAGTCGAAGCAAGGACGAGGCTCGTTGCTCCTCAATTTCAAAGCCAGCTAGGTGAACCTGTTCTCGAATGTAGGATGGGTGAAAGTTGAGGGTAAGTCCTTTATCGCTTCGATTCTGAGGCTGTTTTTCAAAAGGATTTGTGCGGCTTCGGCCAAATATCCAGCGAAAGATTTCAAGGAGATTTTGCTTATTGGCAAATTCCAAGACAAATAGCCCGTCTTTTTTCAGAACGCGACTGATCTCGCTTAGGTAACACGGAACATCCTCGACATGGTGTATGACACGCACAGACAAAGCTACATCGAATTCACCTGCACTGAAAGGCAGGTTGTAAAAGCTACCCTGTACCATTTTTAGCGTTGCAAGATTAGCGTAGACCTTTTTGGCACTGTTGAGGAGTTCGTCAGAATAGTCAAAAAGTATGGCTTGATCAAGCGTGCGGGGCGTATAAACGGGAGCTAATCGCCCGAATCCCCCGCCAACATCAATAATCCTGTCGAAGCTTAACGGCAATAATGAGGCTACGTGGCCTTTTTCAAGGAGATCTTCGTAGGTTCTGCTGGACCAGAACCCTTGCTCATAATCGGTATCATTGTAGTCGGTAATCGCAATGCGTTTCTCGTTCATCAGAGGGTCTCGATTAAACTTTTAAGTTCTTCAAGTTGCATTTTTTTCTTATCTGGCAGAACAGGTATTGAGACACTGACGTTTTGGCTGGGGTTCATGATTTTGGACGTCGGAGTGGGGCTCGTCTGAAGAGTGGGCGTTGAAACTGACTCGGCTATTGTCGCTTTTGTGGCGATGTTATGGTGAAAAATTGCTCCCAGGTAGAGCTTGTTATTTTGCTCGGTTAGAACGAGGCGGATAACATTGTCTCCCAGAATCCACTCTGAAAAGGTTCGCTTGCTTGTGGTGGGAACGCCATAAAGTTTACTAAGAACAGATCGAATTCTAGCGTAGCTTTCCATGTAAGTGGCATTGGTCGTTGAGATAATTTTAAAGACGGCTTCACCATGATAAAAAACGTCCTGCTTAAAGTAAAAGAAGAGTGTAGCGGGTTCGTTGGCAAAAGGTTCATCAAAATAATAGACCCCTTCCTGGGGCCAGGTTTTCATCCTGCTTTTTTGGGTTGCAAAGGTTTTTTGAAATTGAGTAACCGTTGTTCCAAAGGGGATCTCCTTAAAAAGAACAAGTGGCTGAGGTTTTTCTTTTGGTATGTAGGCCCAGGTGAAATTGGACTGCAGGACGATTTGGTGATCTTTTAGATTGAGTGTTACAGGAAAGTTATCCGAAAGGGAAAGAACCAGTATATACCCTATGAACAAGATTCTCAAAAGCATGACTTGTATTGTACTTTATTTAGGTTCCGAAGACAATTTATTGACAGGATTTGCAAACTCCATAGAGAACCAGCTTGTGGCTGGTCATGGAAAACCCGTGGTTCTTGGCGATTTTGGCTTTACAATCTTCCAGGGAGCGATCATAAAACTCGATAGTCGTTGCGCAGTTTTCACACACAAGATGGTCATGATGTTCGCTACCTCGCTGGGGTTCATACTTCTTTCCTTCACCGAGATCCATTTCGCAAGCCACTCCGCTCTCCTTAATGAGCTGTATGGTTCGGTATACGGTGGCTGATCCGACCGAGGGATATTTTTTTTGTACGAGGGATGTCAGCTGTCCGGCGGAGACATGCCGATCTGCCTTTAGGAAGACATCGAGAACAGCATCACGTTGCCAGGTTCGGTTTAATTTCTTTGCATCAAGCAACGTGTAAAAGGCAGTTTTTTCCTTTCTCATGTTCAAAAGAATCCTTCATTTGTGTTATGAACTTACAATTTTGAGTATACTACTGACAGGACGCTCATACAATCTTTTCGTGCGCATATCAGCAATTCTCATTATGGAATTTAATGCCGAATAATTCCGCCTCTATCCGCCCT
>CAYHOI010000022.1:0-23502 GCA_964358175.1 uncultured Candidatus Marinamargulisbacteria bacterium
AAACCGCCATCGCAAGATCTAGCGAAGCGTCAAAACCAATTCGGTCGAAGTATAAGCATCGAATCGTGGTATATACTCTATGCGAAAATGGTTTTCGCCGTTGTCATTCGTCGCTCATTTACGCACAATAAACGTCGCTCCTCATTCCTAGCCGAAAACCCGTTTTCGCTAAGAGCAACAAAAAACCGGAAACCATTTCGGTTTTAGTATATAATGAAATGACAATGCTCAGATATCTCGATGCAGGCGAATCCCACGGCAAAGCTCTTTGCGTCATCGTTGACGGCGTGCCTTCTGGCCTTCCGCTCAGTGCCCCAGCCATTCAAGAGTTTCTTCAAGCACGCAAACAGGGTTATGGCCGAGGCGGTCGTCAGAAGATAGAATCTGATCACGTCGAAATACTTTCCGGCGTACGATTTGGTAAAACCATTGGAAGCCCGATTTCACTCCTTCTTCGCAACGAAGATTATGCCAACTGGCAATCCATCATGGATCCCGAGGCTTCAGCTCCTGGCGATTACCAGCCCATCACAACGCCTCGCCCTGGACATGCGGACTATGCGGGCTACGTGAAGTACCAAACCGGCGATATTCGCGATGTTTTGGAGCGCTCCAGTGCGCGTGAAACTGCCATGCGGGTCGCCGTGGGCGCCATCGCCACCCTTTTTCTTGGCCAGCTTGGAATACAAACAATAAGTTATGTCCTTAGTATTGGATCGGCTCTCATTCGTGAGGAACATTACGATACTGCGACCATTGCCAACCTTATTTCCAAAAGCGACTGCCGCACCATTGAAACGGAAGCTGAGAATCAAATGAAAAACGAAATTGATGAAGCTGCTCGCGCCGGAACCAGCCTTGGAGGGCGCATCATGGTTGTCGTAGCTGGCGTGCCGATTGGCCTCGGAAGTCACACACAGTGGGACCGTAAACTCGATGCAAATATCGCACGTGCAGTGATGTCGGTGCAAGCGATCAAAGCTGTTGAATTTGGATTAGGGGCAAAATCTGCTGATTTGCCTGGCGATCAAGTACATGACTCCTTCGGTGTAGCTCAGGGCACTATCGTTCGCGCAAGCAATCATGCGGGGGGCATAGAGGGCGGAATGAGCAATGGGCAACCTATTATCGTAAAAGCTGCGATGAAACCAATCCCCACAATGAAAAATCCTCTTCAATCAGTTGATTTAACCACTAAGCAGGCTGTTCCTTCCTTTTTTGAACGTGCAGATGTGTGCGCGGTTCCAGCAGCGGCAGTCGTCTGTGAAGGCGTTGTCGCAATAGAAATCGCCAATGCACTTCTCGAAAAGTTTGGTGGGGATAGTTTAAGCGAGATCCAAAGCCGAATTCAATACTAACTCAAGACTCCCATTAAAGACAATTTTTGTGTTATACTGGCAGGGCATGGAGGAAACCTATACCAGCAAGGATGTCTGCAAATTAACAGGATGCACCCACAGACAACTTCAATACTGGGAACAAAAGAACTATTTAACCCCTACTCTCGGAAGTCGTAATGTTCGATATTACAATGAATCAACCATCCAAATCATCAAACAAATCATCCGAAACAAAAAGTCGGGGAAATCACTCGGCGAAGCTTATGTTCTGGGAGAGCAACACGCGCTTACACCAGAGTTGGTTCGTTCAGATTTAATCTCAGCTCTTCAACAACTTGAAGAGGACTGGTTTTCCAAAAATAAAGATATTTTGCTCATACTGGATCAAATATTCAAACTTGAAAACACCATCCCACGATACCCCTATTTCATGTACAACGAAGGTGATCTAGTGGCACTTAAAAATCTTCAGGAAAAAGCAATAAAACTAAAACACCAGAAAGATCAACTTTATTACGAAATAAAATCACGGATGCTTGAAAACTCCAGCTCACCCTCATCCCAAGCGACGACCCCGTCTCTGATCCCTGAAGATCTCGTGTCTGAGGCTCCTAAAGATCACTATTTTTCTATCGATCAACTCGTCCTTCTTTGTATGAAGAAAAATTCTGCCATAAACACTCACTCTATTCGAGACAATCTATCGGCAAGACTACGCGCAGGTGAAACAGCTTCACAAATTGCAAACAAAATCTTTAACGAACCCATTGAGGAGCTGAGACGAAATAACCCTTACTGATTAACCCGTTGTATCAAGCCTAGATGGCTCCGCGGTTTCAACTTTGAGAGCTTCAAAGGTTCTAAGTGGGGAAACAACCTTTGAGTACTTATTCTCCAAAGACCGCTGCTGACCTGCTTGCTGGAGTCTCGTTCGAATAACCTCCATCTGTTCGCTTACCCTTTCAGACAATTCTTGTTCTATACGGGATATTTTTGAAATAAGGTCAATAATCATTAAATCGGCATTCTTTAATTGCGCTATCTTTTCTTGATCAATATCTGCTAGTTTCCCGGTAGAGGAGAATGTCGCAATTTCTTTTCTTAGTGGAGATAGCTCCTCCTCAACGGTTCGAATATCCTCCATCATCCTCTTTTTATCTGCCATCATTTGATCGAGTAAATCCGGCTGATTAATATCCACCAGGAGATCCCGAATCTGTCTTTCCAATACCATCAACCCTTTTTCGTATACTCGGAGTTCTTTGGATTGTAAATTTTCTAACAGGTGAAGTCGTTGATGCATATCCATGAGCTATAAATAGCTTGCGAATCCAATAGCTGCAACACGCTCAGCATCCAGCATTAACAGAGCCATATCTTTAAGACGTTCATTCTCAGCATGAAGGAGTTCCTTTGTGGCCTCGATTCGCTCTTTATCTCCAGCCACCTTTTCCAGTCCTGCACAAGAAGCGTCAGCACTAATCTTTTTCGTAGCATGATCATACTGGAAGGGAAACCTGCGACACGATTCAGGCCTAACTGAATATATCTCGCAACGCCCCCTCTCGGAGAGAAAAAAACACCGGGAACCTTTCTTCTTGAGAGATGGCATGTAGTCATGATTGAGTTGATCACTCACAAGCACCCCCATTTCACCAAAAACACTTACATTCCCTGTTTCTAAATATAATTCAAGCATCTTCGCAAACCCTCTAAAAGAGCCATCAATCGCGTCTGCATGTCCAGAATCTACGAGTCGTGCAACATCGATCAGGGATAAAACAACTTTGCCGCTGAGTTGAGAACAGCAATTGGATATACAACTATCACATACTGGTAAAAGTTTGGGGCTTTCATCGTTATCAGCTACATCTCGCCTTGTAAGTTGTTTGAAGTTTCCGGAAATTTGCTTCGGAAAACTCCCCTGCGCTATTCCTTCTTTGACAAACAAAATAACATCATTCCAGAGAAAATTTAATTTGTCTGCTAAAGACAGTGTCTTTTCCACAGGGTGTTACCGAACCATCCCCAACATCAATGAGGAGATGAGAAAAATGGCGCCTGCCACTCCCGTTAATCGATTAAGTCCGCCTTCCAAACCCTTTTGAGATGCAAACACCCGAGCTTGGCTTCCAATCGATCCAAGACCCTCGCCCTTCGCAGAGTGAAGCAGTACCAGTAAAATAAGTCCTATGGAGGATAGAAGCTGAACAATAAGTAAAAATATTTTCATTAATATCTCCTCTTGGATCAGGCCATTTTGCCCAATTTCAGTACATTATATCTTAATTTCTTGATTTGTCGAACAGCTTAACTTAAAATGAATACTACTTGTGACTAATCAGAGAGCTCTTTTTATTGATATCGACAACACGTTAATTCGCGGAACCTCCATTAACCTGCTTGTGAAATACGCATACCAGCATGGTTTGATCCCCCTGTCATTTGTTCCAAGGGCTACTTACTGGTACTTTTTGTATAAAATAAACTACATTCGTGATTTTACAAAAATCGCTGAGAAAACTTCCTCTCTTCTAGAAGGTCTCATGCGAAAAATGCCTGCTTCTGAAATTCAAACTATTTTCAAAAACTGTTTTGACACAGCTATCCGCCCTCTTGTTTTTCCTGATTCACATACATTCCTTAATGACTTCAAGAATAATGGTTTTGATATCCACTTTATCTCATCCACCTTTGAGCCTCTCGCCTGTCTTCTGCGTGACTATTACGGATTCGGTCAGGTAATCGCCACTCAGCTCGAAATTAAAGATCATCACTACACGGGTTCCATCGCGGGGAATATTTGCTATGGCTCTGAAAAACTTCGGCAAATTGAATCTATCGCCACCAGAGATCATCTAAACTTAGCAGAAAGCTATGCATTTTCAGATCATATATCGGACATCCCTATGTTGGAAAAGGTCGGACATCCGGTTGTGGTCAATCCTCACGGTCAACTCAAAAAGATCGCTCGTCAAAGAGGCTGGGAAATACGAAAGCTTTCGTTATAATCCGTATTTTTTAATTTTGTACCCCATGATACGTTCCGTGATTCCCAAATGTTTCGCTGCAGAAATTTTTATCCCCTCTGCACGGCGCAACGCTTCCTGAATAATGTCCTTTTCTAGAGCATCAACAATCTCTGCAAGATTAATATTTTCAGGAAGAAACTGAACTCGAAACGTTAAAAAGTCGCTACTGGGTGTAACCATACTCCGCGTGGCCTGATTATAAGACAAAAAATCAAGATGTCTTTCCCAATAATCTCGCAACAGCAGCATAAATAACTTCATTTTTCTGGTCTTCCTCATAAATGATCTGGGTTGCAAAATTTTTAGGCATAAGCAAGTCTCGCCCTGTTGAGCTTCCCTCAAAAAAACATACCACTCATGAATCTCTCCATCCGCTATTCTCATCATTGGTTTCTCTCGACTCAGAAATGGGGACTCAAAAGACAATTTATGTTTTGGAATCAATTCTAGAGATATCAACTGATAACGTGAACATAGGAAGCTTGTCACTTTATCGATAAACTCAGCCCGATCCTTATAAAGGGGGAGCTTGTTTATTTTTTGAATCTCTTTGAGAATTTTTTTGCTTGCCATTATTCCGCCTAAACTAATCTATACTCTTGCAAACTCAGTATAGTAAAATTCATCCTTTAAGGCAATCATACACGATCGTGTGGTTTGCTAACCAAGTGCAAAAAGAAAATTGCACCAATAAAAGAGGTAAAAACACCGACCGGAACCTCAATCGGATAACACGCATTTCGTGCTACAAGATCAGCAAGCAATAGGATAAGCCCCCCGCCCAACGCACAACCCCAGATAAGCGAAGCATGCGAGGCACCCAGCCAAAAGCGCATCACATTGGGAACCATGAGACCAATAAATCCGATCGGTCCGAGCAAAGAAACAACAGTCCCCACTAAGAGTGCATTAAGTGATATAAACTGCCATCGAACCTTTCCTACATGGACCCCCTTGCTAAGAGCAAATTCCTCGCCAAGGCTAAGCAAATCCAGTGTCCGCACGTTCAACAACAAAACAACCAGGCCAACTAAAAGCACGATTGCCAGCAGTCCCACGCTACCCCATGAAATATTTTGGATACTCCCCACCAACCAATGCAAAATCTTAAAAGTATCAAGATAGTCAAACTGAAATTGCACAAAAAGAATCCCGCTTGAGAAAAGCATATTCAAGGCGACCCCTGTGAGAAGTACTTTATGAGTTTCATTCCAATTTTGCTTCCGCGAAAAAACATACATTAATACGGTAGAGAATAGTGCCATTGCCATCGCTGGAACCACCAAGTTGGACCAACCCACATACATAGCCAAAATCGCACCCAGAGAGGCCGCTCCAGCAATACCAAGCGTATAGGGGGTGGCCAAGGGATTAGAGAATATGGACTGAAAAGACAAACCAGATAATGCCAAAATAGCCCCAGCAAAATATCCCAGAAGCATACGAGGAATACGGTAATTCAAAACCAATTCTGAGATTTCGGATTGCTGAAATATCTGCTCAGGACTCACCAGGTTCACGCCCAGAAATGGCACCACGAGTAGCATGATCATGCTTACTATGCTCAAAAACATAATGCGATGCGTCAACTTAGAAAACAAGGGTTTGCTCCCCAACTTTTACTTGTTTAAAAGATCGCTCAAAAAATGTATCGAACTGATCCAAAGCCTGACCAAAAGCACCTTCAAAAAAAACAGCCCCCTTCTTGATGAGCAATGCTTTGGCAATTCTCCCCAAACGGGAACACACCAGCCAGTTCCATTCGTGTACGACAAGAATCAACGTTCTCCCCTGCACGCTCAGATCCTCTAACCATGACACCACCTGATCAACGTAAGCAGGATCAAGGAAATTAAACGGTTCATCCAAGCAAACAACGGGGCACGCTTGCACTTGAACACTTGCAAGAAGAAGTCTTTGCAATTCCCCTCCGCTGAGCGTCAGTACTGACTGCGAATAGAGCTTCTCTAGGGAAAATCGGTGTACCGCTTCGCTGATTCTCATGGGATCGCAAGGGGCACATCCTGAGGAAAGACTCAGCACCTGAGAAACCGTATAGGGCATTGTAAAGACAAGCTTCTGGGGCAGATAACTCATGCGCTGAGCCCAAGATTTGTGCGAAAAACGATCAATCGCTGTCTGATCCCATCGAATCATTCCTGACTTCACCTTAAGCTGTCTCGCTAGACATTTAAGTAGCGTCGTTTTGCCTCCGCCGTTAGGCCCCAAAACCACCCAAATTTCACCTGGTCGAATCCTCCACGAAATATCATGCAATATCAACGTATTCACATAACCATAACTGAGATGATCAATATACATATTTTCAGATGGGGAATTCATAGGGATCTATAGTTAGGGCATCCTTGTTTCGTACAGGGGGGGAATCAAGGACTCCCTAACTGGTATCAATTATAACATACGCATTCTGGAATTTCTATAAAAATACAATACTTTTTTATGTTATATTCTTGTCCGCTTCATCATAAAGCTTGGAATAGAAATGGTGCAATATATCATAGATATCTGCCCTAGCAAGCTCATCGCTCAGATGCAACTGTTCACTAACGCCTTCCTCACTATATGATGCACAGAAAGGAGGCTGTTCTTTGGAGTCCAATGAATCCAAAATATGATCAATGTCCTCATCTTTGAGAGTTCCGTTCAATCCAACAAGTGTCTTGCGAATCTTTTTCTTAAACTCTTTTTTCGTTTTCACATCTTTGAAAAAGAGATTATAAATCTCAGATGAAACTGTCTGCGAGTCCGTTTGGCGGATAGCTTTCGAGTTCGCTCCTGCGACCGCCCCCAAAACCGCCTGATTAATTATATTGTTGATATTTGGACTCGAAATGTTCATCGCTGTTTATCCTTTGAAGTGCTTGCTTGCTAGTACCGCTTTTAAAAAAGCTTGCCTCGTGCTACAGTATATCAAAGCCATACCAGGTAAGCAAGACCGCCATGTTATTACCAAAAAGAAAACGTCAAAAAAATGGTTCCGCTGAGGTTATTCTGCCTGATCAGAGCCGAAACATGGAAGTCCCTCACCCCTACAAGGGGGTGCTAGTCGCTGTTGAGGGCACCGATGGCTCAGGGAAGTCCACCCAACTTCATTTAGCCAAAAAGTGGCTCGAATCAGAGGGTTATGGCACTGTCCTAACCATCTGGAACTCTTCTGCATTAGTTTCAAAAATCATTAAAAAAGGCAAAAAGAAGGGAATTCTGGACAACACCACTTTCAGCTTGCTTCACGCTACCGACTTTGCTGATCGGCTCAACAATGTCATTATTCCGGCACTCAAAGAGGGTCGGGTTGTCCTGGCTGATCGGTATATCTTCACAGCATTGGCAAGGGATGTGGCTCGTGCCTGTGAACGCAAATGGGTTCGCAATCTCTACTCGTTCGCCGTCAAGCCAGATCGAACATTTTATTTCAAAGTTCCTGTCGAAATGAGTCTTGATCGTATTCTTGTGACAAGAACACCCAATTATTATGAGGCGGGAATGGATATGAATCTGAGTAGCAACCTTTATGAGAATTACTTAAAATTTCAGGGGTTGGTCATCACCGAATATGATTCAATGGTCGAGGAGTTCAATTTTGAAGTCATCGATGGTACACTTGCCATACCCTTTCAACAAAAATTATTTCGCGACAAGATTATCCCCATAATTCAAAGGAAATTTGGATGAAGAAGAACCCCTATCCAGGAAAGCTTATCGTTGCCGAGGGATTGGATGGCAGTGGAAAGTCTATGTGTTTCAACCTCATCAAAAATTGGCTGGAGGTCAAGGGTTATGCCGCTGAGGTCTATAAACGAAAACAATCGGCTCTGGTTGCACAAACGATCAATGAGGCAAAACTCGATAAAACACTGGGCCCCATCACTTACAGCTTAATTCACGCCGCAGATTTTAGCGATCTCATGCATCGAAAAATTATACCCGCATTAAATGCAGGCTACATCGTTCTTTTCAATAAATACATTTACACCTCGATCGCGAAAGATTATTTGCGGGGACAAAACAAAGACTGGGTTTTGCAATTGTACGACTTCGCTATTGAACCTGATATCGTGTTCTATTTCAAAACACCCCTAGAGATGGCTTTAGAACGCATGACCCAAGAGGAAAAAGAAAAAGACTTTTATGACAGCGGAATGGACATCGGGTTTGGCCCCAATAACTTTGTAGCTCTTCGTCATTTTCAAACCAAACTCTTGGAACAATATGAGCTCATGGCAAAACTCTACCATTTCACCCCGCTTGACGCGAGCAAGCCCATTCAACATCAGATAGCCCGCATCAAACATATTCTTGAAGATCTTCTGAATGGTTAGCTCTCTGCTCACGAGTAGCGGCTCTTTTTCAAGCCAAACGTACACTCAAGTATGCAGTGAAGCCTCCTGCTGCACACGATGTTCTCTCCATGCCACTCGAACGAAGGCGGTGTTTGGTCAGGGGGTCGCCCCCTGTTCCATCATGTGTATCGGAGAAGCCCCTGGTGCAGACGAAGATGCGCAGGGGGTTCCCTTCGTTGGGCGAGCAGGACAGGTGCTCACCATGATGCTCTCATCCATTGGACTCTCTCGCCCCAATGATGTTAATATTTCAAACACGATCAAAAGTCGACCTCCAGGAAATCGAACACCGCTTCCAGCGGAAATTGAGGCTTGTTATCCGTTTTTGTTGCGGCAGATCTTTGAGGTAAAACCAAAGATTCTCATTCTTCTCGGCTCCCCTGCAATGAAAACCATCTTAAACCCAACTGAAAGTATCAGTAAAATGAGGGGGCGGTGGGTGGATCTGCCCACTGACTACCAAGAGGCTCCGATAAAGGTTATCACCCTGTTTCATCCATCGTTTCTCCTTCGCAATCCCTCAAAGGAGACTGGATCTCCCAAATGGCATACCTGGAATGATCTTCAAGCTATCCGATCAGAGCTGAACAACTCATGAAAAGATTTCTCGTTTCGATCTTACAGTACGATGTGCGCGCGGATTCCCTTCACAACTTCGCAACCATTGAGAAGCTCTTTGCGGTTGCGGGAGGACGAAAGTCAAAGTTTGTTGTATTGCCTGAAATGTTCGCCTCCTCCTTTCAGTATGACGAGTTGCCGGAGTTCTCTAGGCACACGATTGAAATTTTAAAGTTCCTACAGGGTATTGCAAGAAAGTATGAGTTCTACATTATTGCAGGTTCTCTCGCGGTAAAAAGTTCCCGCGAAGAAAAATACTTTAACCGATCCTACCTGATTTCAAGCGAGGGTGCGGTTATCGGCTACTACGACAAAGTCCATGTGTTTTTTCAAAATGATGAAAACCGATACTTCAACGCCGGGACGAAAACCCCTGTGTTTAATACTTCCTTTGGAAGTGTGGGGATCCAGATTTGTTTCGACATTCGATTTCCCGAAATGATTCGCAACATGGTCAAACAGGGAATGAAAATAATGTTCGTTCCAGCTCAATTTCCGAATCCACGCAAGGAGCATTGGCTCAACCTCCTCAAAACCAGAGCCATTGAAAACCAAATCTATGTGATCGGTGCCAATCGGATCGGCAAAGCGACTGATGAGTTAAATTTCTTTGGCAACTCTGTGATCATTGATCCTTATGGGGACACTCTTGCAAATGGATATGAGAAAGAGGGCGTTATTTCTGAATACGTTGATCTGGACTTTCTCGATGCTTATCGAAAAAGTTTCCCTGTTCTCAACTGGTTATAACGTCTTTATCTTCGGCATTAGTAAAAAAACTATATCGGTATCTTCCTGCTCAATAGTCTCTAGCTTGAAAAGATCCCCAATCCAGGGCAAATCTGAAAGAATTGGAAGGCGATTAAGATTAACTCGCTTGTTATTGTTGGTAAGTCCTCCAATCATCATGGTTTCTCCCATCAGAATCTGACATTTCAGATCCACTTCGCGATTTGATAGTACAGGGTAATCTCCACCCTGGGTCGCCTTCCATTGTTTCACATTGCTAATGGTGGTTAGGACATGAACCTGAACCACATTTCCTGAAAGAACATGTCCCCTGATTCTCAGCTGAATGCCTGCGTCCATATATTGAATTTGCCATCCTGTTTTGTTGCCATACTCTATAGGAACGGCATAGGGGATTTTGTCTCCTACTTTGATAACCGCTTCTTCATCGGCCACGCTGATGACGACTGGATTAGCCAGAATCTTGGCTTCCCCATTTTTTAAAAGGAAAGACACCTGATCCAAAAATTCACTAATCCCATTCAATCTAGTCACCTTCCATTGATCAACGAATCCCTGCCAGTCGATACCCAGTTTTTTAAGTTCGTTACGATTTATTTCCATCAAAATCGTTGAATACTCAATGATCGGCCTTTGTGCATCGAGTGCTCGCAAGAATATTTCGAACCGATCCATATCTTGTCTCTCTCCGAGCAACGCAACCATTTTCTGGGGACCATTCACCGAAAATCTCAATTGCGGAAATAGCGGTGATGCTAAGGAAACAATCTCTTGATCAGAAGCATAATTATAGGTTAACACACGAGATATCCCTGCCGATTTTTGAGCAGGCATAGCCCCTGCCGGTGATACGCTGCTTGCCGGTGGAGCATAACTAAATATTGCTTGAGCGCCCCACATCAGACTGCTCACCAATAAAGAACCCCCGATTAGCCTCATCAAAGATTGACTGATCCTGAAGGGCTAAGGTGGATGATTCCCATCTCTGGTCGTAAGGTTATCATTTGCACACGGCGATTACAGTTTTCCCAAAGATAGTGCTGCAGGGCTGTGAAGCTTTGTGTGGTCATGGGTCGGCATACCCAAACATTTTCCTGCTCCATCAACCATCCATTCATCGGAACATCGGGGAGCCTCTTTTTTAAATCTAGGGAATACCTTGAGTCGCAAAATGTCACCCGAAACCCGTTCCACAAGGCAATAACGGATAGGCTAAGAGCCAAGCCAATAAGTACGGGCCTCAAAGTTCGCCTTTCATCCACACTCGCACGGCACTCCCAACGGCCAGTGTTCTTACAGACTGCTTCGTTAGAAGGCTTCCTATTTGGCTAATCGTCTCCTGCGCTCTGGAAGCATCTTGAATGACCACCCTTAGTTCGACATGTGGGTAGGCGATCTCAACTGTTTCTAAATAGATGGGGCTTTCAACCAGATCTTCCAAAAAATGTGCCAAGCGGATATTTTGTTTCTTGAATTCCTTCTCAACAATCAAACTGGCTTGGAAACGCCCCAGTTGATTGTGCGCAAGCAAAGCTGCACGCCATTGCTGCTCATTAATTGCGCGTGATCGCCACAAGGCCAGGGTATTGCCTGCAAGCAAGATCAACAGCCAGACCATCACAAACCTTATCGCCTTACGATCAAGCGTACGCAGATTTTCTGCTCTCAGCTTCTCACTGTTGGCAATATCCTCACAATACCGGACTGCCAAGCACCCGGGGGCTCGAGTGTAGTCAAAGTAGAGCTGATCTTGTCTACCAGGAACCAACTGTGCCAACTGCAAGTGAACCAGCGCAACTGCGTTTTGACCAGGCCGATAGGGTATCTCGATGGTCTTAGTGGTCATGAAATGCTTTTACCCGGTAATGAAGTGCCTCTAAAACATGCTCCTTTTTGATCAAGAGGCTGGCACCCAAATCCGCAATTGTTCTCGCGACCTTTAACGTCTTATGAACACTTCGTGTGCTCATTTGATAAGCTCGAATCGCTTGGGTTAGCAGGTCATTGCAATCCGAATCAAGTTGGCACCGACGATCCATTTCGGTCAGGCTCAAAGTCGCATTGGGACGCCCACTTGTTCGTCCTTGTTGAAATCGTGCATCAATCACTCGCTTTTGGATAACCTCAGAGGGTTCAGCATCAGACCTTCCAAGAATCTCTTCCTCTGTAACTGGCAACAATTCAACCATCAGATCAAACCGATCCAACAACGGCCCAGAAAATTTCTGTGCGTATTGTCTCTTCCGACTGGGCTGACAGGTGCACACGATTTTGGGATGAGTAGCATAGCCACACGGACATGGGTTTGCGCTCGCAATGAGCATAAAAGAGGCAGGATAGCTAAAAGACCATTGAGCCCTCGAAATATGAACCACCCCATCCTCCATAGGTTGCCGCAACGCCTCTAATGCTTGACGACTGAATTCTGGTATTTCATCCAAATACAGCACCCCTTCATGAGCCAAACTAACTTCACCTGGTCTGGCTTGTGAGGTCCCACCAATCAGTGCCGCGTAGCTAACCGTATGGTGAGGCGATCGAAATGGACGATGCTTCAAGGCTTTCAGCTTCTCTCGCATCTTACCTGCCACACTGTAGATTTTGATCACCTGAATGGTTTCTTCTTCAGTTAACTCTGGAAGGATCGTCATGAGTCGCTTCGCTAGCATGCTCTTTCCGCACCCAGGAGGCCCCACCATAAACAAATTGTGCGCACCTGCGGCGGCTATCTCAAGCGCACGCTTGGCATAAGACTGTCCTCTCACTTCTGAAAAATCAATTGAATAACGTGTCGGAAGCGTTTGTTCTTTTTTTCGCTGATACCCTGCAGGGGGTGAAGTTGCCGTCAGCCTTTCAACAGCCTCAACAAGCGTTTCCACGGCAACAATACGTACCCCTTCAATTAAAGAGGCCTCTTGCGCATTCACCAGAGGAAGCATAACATAATCTGCATTCTGTTCCTTGGCAAGAATTGCCAGCAGGAGTGCTCCCGTAATCGGCTTAAGATACCCATCAAGTCCAAGCTCCCCTGCGACCAAGTATCGCTCATCCTTCCGAACCATTAGCTGTGACGTGCTCTGCAATATTCCGAGAGCTATGGGTAAATCGTATAACGTACCGGCCTTTTTTAAGTCTGCCGGAGCCAAGTTAATCGTCAAATATTTATTGATAGGAATGTCATAACCCGAGTTCTTCAGGGCTGAGAATACCCTCTCCCGACTCTCTCGAACAGCGGTATCTGGAAGCCCCACAATCGTTTGCCCTGGAAGACCCTGACGGCTGTCCACCTCAATTTCGACAGAAACTGCCTCTGTCCCATGTATCGCCGCGCTGTAATTTTTGCTGAGCATCCCAACGTCCTCTTTTCATTTCCCGAAATATATAACGTTAGCATTATGTCATAAGCTCGGAGCGTACGTCAAGATCGAGATGGTCAGGCATTAAGCTGAGATATGCCGATTGGGGCTAGCGCTCACTCCACTAGCCTTTTCATAGCCCAGGCCATGTTTTGACCCAGATTAGCCATGGTACGAATACCCTCTTCATCCGTCATCACTTCACCCGGAGTTCGTCCGATGCCCAGGTTCCAGTAGATTGAGCCCACCACGATCATCTCCGAGATTAAAAAGAAATGATTCATGGAATCGAAAGTGTGGATAGCTCCTCCTCGCCTGACCGCAACGATGCCTGCCCCCACCTTGTGCCGAAACATGTTCTTGTTGGCGCGTGCCACCATTCCAGCACGTTCGATGAGAGCCTTCATTCCTGCTGAAACATCTGCGAAATAGGTAGGGGAGGCCAAGATAATCCCGTCTGCAGAGAGCATCTTCCCAATGAGCTCGTTCATGGCATCGTTTGTCATTGAACAGGCCTGATTCTGGCTTTCGAAACATCGATAACATGCGGAACAGCCTTTGGGAGCATTAGCTCCAAGAGAAATAATTTCAGTAGAAATCCCCTCTTGATTCAGTTGGCCAAAAACTGACTCAACAAGCAACGCCGTATTCCCATTAATCCTCGCACTACCGTTTATTGCAACAACTTTCACTAATGACCAACCCCTTTGACGTTTTCTTACATTAATTATAATATTACAATATGACTTTTGACATGGACTCTTTTATCGAAAACGTAAAAAAAACAGCGGCCAACCAAACCCTTGACATTGAACCCCTTGATATGACCCCCCTTACGATTCAAACCAAGCCCAACCTGTCCCTTCATCCCGGGCATGAGTACCTTTTGCTGGATCTCTTAACAGGCCTTCCTGATGACCTAGAGAACCTTCAAATCAAAATGTTTGGAAACTGCACTTTTTTCCCGTTTCATCCCAACAAAACCGTTACGATCGCCCATACCCCTCAGGATATCCACTTTCGCCACGGCTCACACGGCATTGAGCTCACACTTACACTCCCTTCGGGCATAGAGTAGCAAACGAACTAAGAATTTCTATTAGTCGTGGCCCAGGTCGCTTCATGACTTCATTGGTAAGGAAGAAAACTTTTTGAAATCTGCTGTCTTGCAAATGATTGTACCAGGAAACTTTCCCGGTCTCTAGAACAATAAATAAATCAGGTTTTAACAGCAGAATTGCCTCTCTGCCCATAAGTGGATATCTTTTGTTCCCGGCATACACATTCTTCATTCCAAGATCCTCGAGCATGGGAGAGTAAAAGTGATCAAATCCCAAAATAAACGCAGATTCAAGCGAATCGTGTCGCACCACCTGTTCGACAATGACAAGAACCTTGATGGGTTCTCGTCGCCTATTTCTCTGCGACACCTTAACGACCTCCCTCCACTGCCTTCGGGTGCTCTTAATGAATTTTTCAGCTTGTTCTGCCCTGCCAAGAAGTTTCCCAACGTCTCTTATCATAGCGTATATTCCCTCAATGGACTCATTTTCATAGTCATGAAATGCAATCTGATGTTGCGTTAAAAATTTCTTGAGCGCGTGGTTATTTTTAAGGGTAAGCACCAAATCTGGCTTGCTGAGTAATATAGCTTCCCCGTTAAAGTCATACAGGCCACCTATCTTAGGTTTCGCCTTGGCCTCAGCTGGGAAATTACAGTACCTTGTGACGGCAACCACCTGATCTTGTCCACCAAGAAGGTAGAGAGTCTCGGTAATGCTGGGAGCTGAGGAGATGATGCGCAGAGGAAAGGCTAGGCTTAGCGAGACTAGGAGCAACACAGCCCGCCTTAAAATGACAGGCTAACCTTTACACCCACTGTACGCCCCGGCATCTCATACCCCAAATATTCCTGATACTGTCGATTAAAGACGTTATGCATAAAAAGTGAAATGTTGTCTTTTGTAAAATCGATATCAGCAACATAGTACTGTGGCAAGTTAAGCACCCCGCCAGTCGATGAAGCACGCTCCGAAACATAATTCGTTCGAATGGCCACGCTACCTAGTGGAAGATTAACATTAATGCCGACATTTATCTTTGTTCTTGCCCGATACTGTAACCACTTCCCCGAATTCTCATCGCTGGCATCTAACATCTGCGTCCAATTGACATTATACAAAACGGTCTCCGTTAGAGTCCCTGACCACTCTGTTTCAATACCACTTAATCGTGCACGCCCCACGTTGTTGGGCGACGAGGATGACCAATCGGCTGCAGAAACCCACTCAATTAAATCAGTTATCTTTTTCTCAAAACAGGAAGAGCGAAAGTCTCCTATCGGTGTTTTTACTGAGAATTCAAGATCAAAATTCCTTGCCGTTTCGGGTCGAAGATTAGGGTTCCCTGCATTGCCCCACGCATCTTGGTAATACAAGTCCGCTATGGAAGGTGCCCGAAACGAGGTGCCATATGATGTTTTAAGTATACAGCTATTGCCAATCGAAAATGCGGTACTCACTTTATAAGTATCGGCTGTGCCAAAGGTCGAATGCGCATCTTGTCGAAGACCAGCATTAACCCTCCACCACGGCGATACAACCCAATCATCGTTAATGAAAACTGCGTTGTTTCGTAAAGAAATATTTTGCGTTAAGGTACTGTCCTGCGGAATCATTTGATTGGTTTCCAGCCCTATAATGAGGGCGTGATCCCCGACATTAATTTCTTTGGAACCACCAAGGGCATTTGTCCACCCTTTAGAGTCTGTGACAAACCCGCTTATCGATTTACGTTCATCACTTTTTGTCGTGAAGTACAATTTGTCTGTTTCAGAGTTTTCGTTCATCTGCCTAATCTGAGCCAACACCATATAGCCTCTGTCTTCCTGCTCGGATGTCGAGTAAGGTCCGGCAGGATTGCCACGCTGGTCGGTGTAGCCAGAACCGCTCAGGCGAACCCTCAAATCACGCCCCAACACTCCGTTGTACTCCAGTAAAAGGTTATCATTATTAAAATAGCCAACAGGTTGATAGCCCTCGTAGCGACCATGGATCAGACCTAACTGATAGTTAGATTCTTGGGTGCCCTGTGATAATCGCAGGGAAATATTTTGATTGCCATAGGATCCCAGCTCAAAGCTCACGCTACTCTTGTTTGTATGCTTTGCAGATATGAGATTAACAACACCTCCCACAGCATCCGCTCCATAAACCGACGACATCCCGCCACGATACAGCTCAATTCTGTGAATCTGATCAAGGTTGATATTGTTTAAATCAACGCTTCCGTAAACAGTGTTTTTCAACGGGACACCATCCATAAGAATCAAGGTCTGATTCGAATTAGCACCTTGAAGGGAAAGCGCATTAACGCCACCCTTGCCGCCATAACGGTTTGCCTGGATACCCGGCTCACTTTGCAAAACATCTCCAACAGAGAAATCTTTGAATCGGCGAATTTCATCATTACCAATCGTCGAGCTATTCGGATACGTAGATACATACCGTGACGCTGATACTACGAAATTCATTTGTGAATCTGCAGACACCGCTAAAGAAAAACTCAAACATACACAGCTAATAATAAAACGGGGGTAATTCATTTTGCCATCTCCTCGAGCCGATATTCCTTCAGCGGCATTCCGACTTTTCCGTCTGAAACGGATTTACGGTTGCGGGTCAGCGAGGGAATTCCACCCTTCTTTCCCGCTGAAAGTAACGTCATTATGCACCTTGATCATTCATATCGTAAAGACTGCTTTTGATCCATTTGTTGTATGAGTTTGACATAAGTTTCATAGCGTCTGGAGGACACCTTTCCCGCAAGCACTGCTTCTTTGATGGCACAATCGGGTTCCCGTAGATGTCGACAATTACCAAATCGGCATAAATTTTGCAGCTCCAGCACGTCCTTATAATGAGCAGAAACTCTGTCTTCATTAAGCTGATTTGGAGTCACCATCGAAAACCCTGGGGAATCAATAACTACTGCCTGATACTCTGGAATAAAGATGGCCCGAGACTGCTTGGTGGTTTGTCTGCCTCGTCCCAGTTTGCGTGACACCTCTGAGGTCAGGATGTTCTCTTGTCCGGTAAGTGCTTTAAGTAGGGATGATTTTCCCACGCCTGACAACCCAACAAAAAGCGTAACGCGATGCGCTATTTCATCAAACAATTCTTGTTTTGTTTGGGTCGTAAGGCCTCTAACTGAAAGGCGTTTCACCTTGTACCCTAGGGATTCATAGTCTGCCAGATGGCGAGAGTCCTGGGTCGTCAAAAGATCAATTTTATTAAGAATAATCGTCACAGGAAGATTCTCATAGGCTATCAGCATAGTATCAATATAGGCCAAATCATATCGGGGATCTTTCGCAGAAACCATCAGAAAAAGTTGGTCTACATTCGCAATATGAGGCTGAGCAATTTCATTCTTTCTGGGTTCGATGGCCTCTATCGATCCTCGGTCGCCCTCATGGATCACCTCAACACGATCCCCCACCAGAACAGACCCCAAGGTCTTTCGCAACGAACAAACGACTACCTGAGCATCTAGCTCACTGCCAACATCATATAAACTATTGTAGACCCGAAGAACTACCCCGCGAAATGAGTTCAAATGACATCCTTGGCGATAGCTAATTCATCATTATAATAAACTTCTATTTTGGCTCCTGCCACCTGCTCAATCTCAAAAAAAAGTTCCTTTCCAGGAAGTACGGTCTCATGATACAAAACTCGATGTTCGCCGTTTAAAATCGACAAAATCCGTACGTCCGTCTTGGGGTCTTGATCCATCACCTGTAAATCAATTTTAACTTGATACCGATTTTGCGCGGACTCGATTCGAGTACTCGTGATCGAAACGGGATAGCCCTTTGAGAGCCAAAATCGAATAACCGTAGTCTCTGGTGCGCTTTGTGCCACAGCTGGATCTTGGGAAACGATGGTTCCCGTCCTAAATCGCGAAGAGTACAGCTCGCCAGCATTTTCTATTTGAAATGGCTTTTCTTTTAGAAGTTCCATTGCCTCTTCGAGCGTTTTACCCAAAAAACTGGGCATTTCGTTGTCCTCGCTCCCCATGCTCACCAAATAGCTTACTCTGCGCCCCACCTTGACCTTGCTGCCCGGCTCAGGGGTCATTCTAATAATGTTGTTAACAGATACCGTTTCTGAATATCTTTTTCCAATTAAATGTGGGTCAAGCTTGTATTCTTTTAATACCGCTACCGCGTCCTCCTCGGCCATCCCAACCACTTGAGGAACTCTAATTTCTGGAATTCCACCAATAAAATTAATAAACTGGGCATAAATAAATGCGATCATCACTCCAGCCAGAGCGACACCCATCATGATAAGAACCGTTTTCTTCGTCCATTTTAATTGTTTCACCATCTCTTCGAGTATATCGTATGACTGCTTTTCTTTTCAACCATCGGTTAGTATAATAGCTCCCCATGAGTGAGCTTTCTTCTCCAGATGAATTTGCTGTACGGCGAGAAAAACGTTTACTCCTTCTGGCAACCGGTGTGACCCCTTACCCCCACTCGTTTAACCGATCACACACCCTTGCAGATATTCGCTCCTTACATCAGGATTTACCTAAAGACCAATCAGCCCCCACCCCCGTCACAACGGCTGGCCGTCTCATGGCTAAAAGAGGACATGGCAAAGCCTCCTTTTCAAATCTTCAGGATGAAACCAGCGCGATTCAACTCTACGCCAAGCTTGATGAGTTGGGAGAAACCACCTATGAGCTATACAGATCCTTAGACGTCGGCGATATTATTGGCCTTACCGGCACTGCTTTTTATACACATACAGGTGAGCTCACGCTCAAGGTCACCGGCTTGACGCTTCTTGCTAAGGCACTAAATCCACTTCCCGAGAAATACCATGGCTTACAAGACAAGGAAATTCGTTATCGAAAACGGCATTTAGATCTTATTATGAATAAAGACGTTCGCGATCTCTTCATTCAACGGAGTCGTATTTTGACATTCATTCGCTCGTTTTTAAACGATCGTGGCTTTATGGAGATTGAGTCGCCCGTACTACATAGTCTTGCCGGAGGAGCCGCCGCTCGTCCCTTTATTACACATCACAATGCCCTGGATACGAAGCTATACCTTCGCATTGCGCTCGAACTTCATTTGAAAAGACTGATCGTAGGTGGTTTTGAAAAAGTGTTTGAAATAGGACGGGTTTTTCGAAACGAAGGAATTTCCTACAAGCATAATCCTGAATACACCCTTCTGGAACTCTATCAAGCTTATGCAGATTACCGTGACATGATGTCCTTAATGGAGGATATCCTCTCCTCCTTGGCCAAAACCATTACGGGGGATTTCAAGGTTTTGTATGGAGATACTGTCCTTGATTTCACGCCTCCCTTTAAGCGCATTACGATGCGAGATGCCATCAAACAATATACAGACATCGACATTGAGGGGAAAACGTTTGACGCCCTTCGAAAAGCGATTCTTGCGAAGAAAATAGAGATAAACCCTGCGTTTACCTCTATCGGCCAACTTATCATGCTTCTTTATGATGAGGCCGTTGAAGATCATCTCATTCAACCCACCTTCGTAATCGATTATCCCCTCGAAACTTCGCCACTCGCAAAAAAACACCGAGACAATCCGTTATTGGTCGAAAGATTTGAGCTGATCGTCAACACTCTCGAGATCTCAAATGCCTTTTCAGAACTGACAGACCCCGTCGATCAACGTGAACGATTTGTGGAGCAGTTGAAACAGCGTGAAGCCGGCGATGATGAAGCGCATGTCATGGATACAGACTTTGTGGAAACGCTTGAGGCAGGGATGCCTCCTACAGGCGGACTCGGTATTGGCATTGACCGGGTTGTCATGCTTCTGACCAACAGTCCCTCTATTCGGGATGTCCTTCTCTTTCCCCATCTGAGACCTCGTACGGATGACTGAATATGTGATTGTTGGTGCTGGGCCAGCAGGCTCAGCATGTGCTCTTCACTTGGCTCAATCCGGGAAAACCGTGACTCTCATCGAAGCCGATCAGCTAGGTGGCACTTGTCTCAATGTAGGTTGCATCCCTACTAAATCTTTTCTTTATCGCGCAAATCAAACCAAAATGCTCTCCCAGCTGGGCATCTCACCGGAAACCGTTAAGAGTCTTCAAATGCACTCGATCCAAGACTCTACCACTCGGTTGATAAAGCGATCCCGTCTGGCTATTGAGCAACAAGTTAAACAAAGCGGGATCACGCTTCTGCATGGAACCGTTACCTCATTCGACGCAGATAGCGTGACGTTGTTCACTCAAGACAAGGTTTGTTTTGAGAAGCTTATTCTGGCAACAGGCACCGAACCTTGGATTCCACCGACATTTGAGAAAATTGCGACCCACCCACGACTCCTCACCAATAACACCATTTTTTCTCTGGAGGAAATTCCTCGCCAAATTACGATTGTTGGTGGCGGTGCAATTGGCGTCGAATTTGCCTTTTTCTTTTCACTGATGGGTTCCTCTGTCACCCTATGCGAGGCAGCACCCTCTATTCTTCCACAGCTCGATACCGACATTGTTGCGGCTATTCGCAGACAGTTAAAACTTCAAAAAGTTGCTCTTTTAGAAAACATGTCTATCCAGGCCATCTCATCCGAGCTAACGCTCACACTATCGACCGGCGAAACCCAGTCGTGCGAATATCTTCTTCTTGCTACAGGTCGCAGAGCCGTTATGATACCAACGGCTCTTCCCTTTGATCATAGTCCACAGGGATTTATTCTAGTCAACAATGACTACCAAACCCCCCATTCCAACATCTACGCCATAGGTGATCTGAACGGAAAATCCCTTCTGGCTCACAGTGCCACCGCACAAGGACATGCACTTGCAAAAAGATTGCTATCCCAAAAAACATCACCTCTTTCAAGCATCCCCTTTATTGTTTACTCAAATCCAACAGCGGCATCCGTCGGCCTTCGTAGCCAGGATATAGAAGGAAGTTCACGTTACCGCACAAATATTGTCTCCATGAATCTGCTAGGAAAAGCTCAGATCGAAGGCTGCTCTGACGGCTGGCTCAAGCTTATTACCGATACCAGTGGCTACTTAGCGGGCTGCCATATCTGGGGGCCCCACAGTGAGGACATGCTGGCTATGTGTTCTCTGGCTATCGATGAGCGCATTCCGCTCTCCACCCTTACAAAACAAATTTTTCCACACCCTTCTTATATGGAAATCCTTGGTATCGCTCTAGATCAAGTTCTCGCCTCATGAATCAGCCCACCTCGGTCATCAATGCCTATCGAAAGACGCTTTATCAGCAGGATACTCTTCCTCCGATGGTCAACACGGTTTGTGAGCAGGCTCGTTGTCCCAATCGAGGGGAGTGTTTTTCTAACAAAACGGTTACTTTTTTACTGCTGGGTTCAAACTGTAGCCGACATTGCCGCTTTTGTGGCGTTCCTCGAGGAAATCTTGCTCATCCTCCGATTAGCCCACAAGAACTAGCGGGAATACTTGAGACGATTCAACGGTTTCAACTTCGCTATGTTGTTCTCACCTCAGTCACCCGAGATGATCTGCCCGATGGCGGAGCATCGACGTTTGTGGAAGCAATGCAAGCCATTCATCAACTCGACCCTGCCATACGTATCGAGGTGCTTACGCCGGATTTTCGGAGCAACTGGTCTTCGATTCAATCTATCTGTAAAGAAAATCCCCTTGTCTTTAATCACAATGTTGAAGTGGTTCCGCGCATTTTCCCCCTAATACGCCCCGAGGGCGACTTCGAAACCTCGCTGTGTATTCTTCGAAGCATCAAACAACGCTTCCCGCATCTCATCACCAAAACCGGCTTTATGGTGGGCATCGGGGAAACCAACGAGGAGGTGTACGAACTTCTTCGTCTCATCAAAGACGCACAGATCGACCGAGTGACTATCGGACAATATTTACGGCCAACCCGCCAGCAAATCGGGGTGGCTCGTTATGTAACCGAACAGGAGTTTGAGGCCTTTGCCACCGTCGGCCATCAACTCGGCCTCAACGTCCTGGCCGGTTCGCTGGTGAGAAGCTCCTATCGGGCAGGGGAATTCAATATGCGTTTGCCCTATGTCATAGAATAACGTCCATTGACATTGCGTCTGAAATACGCGACTATTTAGACGTATGTTCCCAAGGATTGCGCCTATAACGACCAATAATAGTTTTTTCCTTTTTGGCCCTAGGGGAACAGGGAAATCAACATTACTCCAATCTACCTTTAAGTCTATCCCCTGCTTATGGATAGACTTGCTGGATCCCGATCAGGAACAGGAATATGCCGTATATCCAAAGCGGATTCTAGAAAAATGGCAGGCAATGAAACCAACACCAAAATGGATTATCATTGATGAAGTACAGAAATTACCTAAACTCTTGGATATCGTTCACTATGCCATTGAAAAATATAATATTTGGTTTGCGTTAACAGGATCCAGTTCAAGAAAATTAAAAAGTCATGCCACTAATCTATTAGCTGGCAGAGCGTTTGTTCATCACCTTCACCCCTTAACACACTTAGAGCTTTCTGAAAGTTTTCAACTACAAGACGCTCTTCAATGGGGCACATTACCTAAGATTTATTCACTTGAACACGCAATAGATAAAAAAAGATTTTTGCGCGCCTATACGCAAACCTATTTGAAAGAAGAAATTCAAATGGAGCAAATTGTTCGCAAAATGGAGCCTTTTCGAAAGTTTATTGAAATAGCTGCGCAATCCACTACGGAAATATTAAATTTTTCAAAACTAGCACGAGAAGCAATGATTGAAGCAAAAAGCACCCAACGATACTTTGATATTTTAAGTGATACCTACTTAGGATTTTATTTGGACGCTAGGCATCCTTCTATTCGCAAACGACAACTTCTAAAGCCCAAGTTTTATTTTTTTGACACAGGCGTTTGCAGAGCCGCTCAAAACTTATTAGACGCGGATGTTCACCCACACACCTACGCTTTCGGAAAATTATTTGAAAACTTTATTGTTACTGAATGTTTTCGTCTCAATGACTATTT
>CAYHOI010000023.1:0-23295 GCA_964358175.1 uncultured Candidatus Marinamargulisbacteria bacterium
TTTCTGTTGAAGATCAACAAAACAGGAAACGAATTGATGCTCTTCGAGAGGTTCCCGCGGCTGTTCGCTTTTTATCTTGTGAGCCTCTTATTGAAGATTTGCAAGAACTTGATTTGAGAGGTATTCATTGGCTAATTACTGGTGGAGAGTCAGGGCCTCGTTCGCGGGTTATTGAAGCAGAATGGGTACGCCGTATCCGCGATCAGGCACAAGAACAGAATGTTGCGTTTTTCTTCAAACAATGGGGCGGCACAAATAAGAAAAAAACAGGCAAGGTGCTAGATGGCCGAATATGGTGCGAGGTACCTGAAAAAGCACTGCTCTAATATACTAAGACTTAATTGATTTTCGGATCAATTTTCCTTGTAGTGAGCGGTTCGACTCGCTCACCGTGACACCTGTCGAGCTAGTCTTAGTTATACTGAGTGGTCACTGAGTCCGCCGAAGTGCTATTGGTTTTCAGGTTTTTGAAAAACCGAAAATCAATTCGGTCGAAGTATGTTTCCACGGCAATTATTTTCTAGCCCCTGTTTCAAAGTGTTAATGATACGCACAGGTGGACTTGCTATACTTTGAACGATGCTTCACTCCTTGTTCAGTTTTTTGCTGATATGATTGTACACGAAGCCGAACGTCGTTGCGAGAATTCGCGACTAATCCCCCAAAAACTCATCGGTTACGATGATAGCCAGATCAACCATTGATTGCACTCCCCGTTTTCTGTACAATGAATCCGATGAATTGAAGGAGGTTTGATATGAAAAAGACGCTTTGGATTATGTTAGCAGTTGTCGGCGTGATTGCCGCCATAGGGATTGCCTCTGTGCTCTGGTATTTTAATGTCAAGAATTCGCTGGTTATTCTTGACGAAGGGATTCAGACACAGTGGGCTCAAGTCGAAAATCAACTTCAGCGCAGATACGACTTGATTCCGAATCTTGTGAACACCGCCAAGGGCTATGCGGGACACGAAAAGAGTGTCTTCCTCGGGATTGCCGAATCCCGGTCGAAGCTTGCAGGTGCGAAAACCATAGACGAAAAAGTGGCTGCTTCCAATAAATTGGAAGGTGCCTTGAGCCGATTGCTGATGGTGGTTGAGAATTATCCACAGCTCAAAGCCAATGAGAACTTTACCCGACTCATGGATGAGTTGGCTGGTGCTGAAAACAGATTATCCGTCGAACGCATGCGCTACAACGAGGCCATTAAAGTTTATAATATTCGAATTCGAACCTTTCCGGTTTCCGTTGTTGCACAGGGGATGGGGTTTGCCAAAAAGGCTCTCTTTACGGTTGAAGAACAAGCTAAAGCGACTCCGCAGGTTAATTTTCAGTAGCTGTTAACAGTCTCTGTCGCTTAATCTGCTCGACAGCCAATTCATCACAACGATTGTTATGAGGATTACTGTCATGCCCTTTCACCCACTGGAAAGTGACGCGGCGAGACTGTGTTAGAGCGTGGAGCCGTAGCCAGAACTCTTTATTTTTAACGGGTTGTTTGTTGCTATTTCGCCATTGGTTCTTCATCCACCCCTGTATCCATTCGGTAATGCCTTGTACGACATATTTGCTGTCCGAGTAGACTGTGGCTAAACAGTCTTCCTTCAAGGCCTCCAGCCCCTTGATGACGGCAAGCAGTTCCATTTGATTGTTGGTGGTGTCTGCCCTGTAGCCGGAAAGTTCCTTAACCGCCCCATCGCATATGAGAATTGCTGCCCAACCACCAGGCCCTGGATTGCCACTGCAGGCGCCATCCGTGTAAATTGTAACGCCTTTAGTCATTGTCATGAAACTACCATTACATCTGACTTGTCTTTTTGTCCGTCTTCTGCGTTGTGGAATCTTTCACATAGCCAAACTATGCGAAAGATTCCAAGCCTTGAAGCCAAATCAAAAATACTGCGTGATCTGTAAAGGTTATTTCGTTCCAATTCCTTAGAGGAAAGTGAAGTCTGCATTTTAACTATTTTGGTTGGAAATGAAAGCAGTGTCAATAATTTAAATGTCCCATAAATAACATAACCTAATTTTTCGATGAATACTTTTCTCTGTTTTGGGCGATATTATGTGTAGAGATGGATATTAACAACCTATTGGGAGCGGGGTCGGCTGGGGTTACGTCTGATAAGGACTTTCTCTCCGATACGCTCAAAGAAAATCAATCTCCATCGTTATCCTCTCTCCAAAAGAGCAGTATTCAGAAAACGCTGAGCCAACAATTCAAGGAAGTCGTTGCCCAACAAGCCACGGGGGAGATCTCGCCTGACCTCGAACCGGAGGTCAGTGAAGTCATCGTTGAGGAAGAGATCACGCAGACCTTCCCGCACCAAGAAAAACAAACCCAGGAGATCAAAAACTTCCTATCCCAGAAAGTCATTCAGCTGAACGCTAATGATCTGTCTGATGAGCTAGACGCCCTCATTGACCCGGACAGCAATCAAAAACGCCTTGAACAGATCGACAAGGACGAAAAGCTAGATTTTGAACTCAAGCAATCCTCTGAAAAGACAGAAATTACCGAAAAAACCACGGTTACCGGAGCTGCGACTCAACTCAACGCAAAATGGCTCAAACAAGCCCTCGTCGGCAACAAAACCCGTGACGAAGTTGAATCTTCCGAGCTGGAAGACGAGATTAAAACCAATGAGACCCCTCCAAAACAGGAAACACAGCCAACGGGACAACTCTTAAGTCCTGAACGACTTTCAGCACAGCAAAAATTATTTTCACTCAATATTCGCTCTGCTGTCAAATTCCTGAGAAACTTGAAATCCTTTAATCATCGATTTCTACCAGAGCTTGTTATTTATGAAGAAGAGTCAGGAATGGTAGACAGCGAAAAGACCTTAGAATGTCTTGGCTGGCAAGATGTCTCAAAGGTAAAAGAAACCTTTTATACTCAACTATCCAATGAAGCCCTCAATCAAATAAATGCTACCAAGCAAATTCTTAACAAGTCCGCTCAGGAGGGTCTTTCGGTATACCAGGGGCGACATCCGGTTCTGCAATGCAACCGTAATATCGTTGCGGTCGAGAATCTCACAGGGGAGTTAACTGTATTGGACTCTCTCAGCGACTTGAATCGTCTTCGGCTAGATGATCATGTGATGACCGTCAACGGTTTGGCGACCTAAATGGAGAACTCTCCAGCCTCCATTCAAACACCCTCTATCCGAGTCAATATCGGACAGGAACAAGCCGATCAATTTCTAAATATTGTGCCCACTAAAGCTAAAATTAAAATTAGCATGGGAGCTGGTGACTCACAGGAAATCACAAGTGATGTAAGCCCGCTATCCAAGGACAAAGATGCACCCCAGCAACAAAACCGATTTGAGAGGCTGAACCTTTTGGAAAACCAAGAGGGTGACCTTGAGAGTCGTATCCAAGATGATATTATCAATGATTTCTTTAATGGGGAGGCCTATCTTGAATTATGTAATCTGATTCTTCTTGGAAATCTTGAGGACTTTAATCGTCTTGAAAAGCCAAAAAAGATAGAGTTTCTTATAAAGCTCTATCAGGATTCTGCTCCCGAGTCTGAAAAGATATTGGAAACTATTTTACCCTTTGTAGCGGCTCCGCTTATTCCACTGTCCTTTAAATTTTGCTCTCTCAATTACCTCAATCTTGCCAAAAAGGTCTCGCTTCTCAAGCGTCTTGCGCCGGAACAAGAAAAGCAGAGCGATCAAGCCATTATTCATCTTCTGCTATCAGAGGATACAACGCTGATTTCTCATCTGAATCAAACAACCTTGTCTCAACTCAGACAAAAAGAATATCTTGGGAATCTCTATTATTCTGATTTACTGAAAAACAGGATGAAGTTATCGAAAAACGATTTCAAAAAGCTCTCCGCCTTATCTGCCAAAATTACCACTATTTGCTACACACACTACTTGGAGAAAACCATTTCCCTTTTCAAGTTATCTCGTGAAGCACATGCTAGTCTCAATGAGAAGCTTCTGTCAGAAGTCGCAGGGCTTTCCAAGGGAGAGCGCAAACAGATTCTTCAGCGACTCCAGGCAACCAATACCCTCACAGCATCGTTTGAGACAAACAACCTTCTCAGCCCAGAGGCGGTGAAATCAAACATTGAAATGATCCTTCAAGAAGCTTTGAAAATGAAGACGACCTTCAGTGACTAGCTTATGGATTCTTTTTCCACTTCGAAAATACGTTTATGCTCATCAATCACATAGTTATCAGTCATCATGGAGATGTAGTCCGCTATAACTCGGCCTATCGGTTCTCCCGCTTGAATCCGACTATATTCTTCTCCAGGCAACAATTCTGGACAGGCCTTAAATTGTTCAAAAAGCTCAGCAATAAAGCGCTTTCCTTTCACGGTCATTCTCACAATGCGATAGTCATGATAAAACCGTTCATAGAGGTATCGTTGTAGTTGTCCCAACTGTTTTTTTAAGCCAGCCGGATATTCAACGACTTTTTCTTTGCATTGATAGACCTCTTCTAGGGAGACGATCCCAAGCTCCGTCAATCGTTTCTCGGTGTGACTGACAGCCTCTAGAACCATGAGGTTAATGAGGTAACGTACATTTAAAAATCTGCTTTGTGAAGCAGTGAGTTGGGAATACTGTCTCTGATTGTACGTGTGCGCTTCTTGCCAAAGATCAACCTCCTTAAATAACTCCGTTGGATCCAAAATCCCTGCCGACACTCCATCGTCAAGATCGTGGTTCACATAGGCCAACTGATCGGCCAGATTGACCACTTGCGCCTCAAGCGACGGGTACACTATTTGTGCAGGCTCTGTCCCTTCAGGATGATCAAAAGGTGTGAAGTGCTTCATCAACCCTTCTAAAACTTCGGCACTCAGGTTAAGTCCTGGAAAAGAAGGGTACTTGTTTTCCAGCATCTGCACCACTCGTTGGCTTTGAAGGTTGTGTTCAAAGCCACCCTCTCCCTTTAACAATTCATTTAACTGAGCCTCTCCAGCGTGCCCAAATGGTGTATGCCCTAAATCATGCGCCAATGCAATTGCTTCGACTAAATCCTCACTGAGTCCGAGCATCCGGGAAATATGTCGAGCAATCTGGGCTACTTCTAAAGTATGCGTCAAACGTGTTCGAAAATGATCCCCCTCAAAGATCACGAAAACCTGTGTTTTATGCTTTAATCGACGAAATGCCTTGGAGTGGATAATCCGATCCCGATCCCGTTGGAAAGCTGTACGGAAGAGATCCGAAGCCTCGGGATATTCCCGTCCCCTGGAGGCCCCGGCTCGTACAGCATACGGCGCAAGCATCCGATCCTCCATTGTCTCGAAGTAGAGTCGATCAAAAGCCATAATAACTATCTCGCCAACGCTTTCATATTGGCAGAAAGCACCACCCGGAAGTTTTGTATCGTCCTATTTGACGTCTCTGTGGGGAGACCATTCCAAATACGTGTCAAATGTTCCAGGGTCTCGTTGTTCCCGATTCGCCCCGAAAGCCTGACTAGCGGCATCATTATACTCAGGTCCTCAAGATCTTTCTGCTCAGATAAAACTTCATTGATGAGATCCGTTAATTGAGCAAAGCCAGCGATGTACAGATAACAGATAAGATTAATTTTCGCTTTTAACTCTGGTTCGTGTTTGGCATAGTCATAAACAAGTTCCGAGAGCTGCTCTGAAAAGGGAGCTAAGATTTGTGCCTTTATGAGGGTCTCAGAACATGCATTCTGCGTAAGTTGCTTCAACGTAGCGTTCCAGTCGGATAAAGCCAACAAACGCGCCGCAAAAACGTCTTGTCCATTCGCGACCAGCTTCCCTTTAAAAAAGGCCTGTTGACGGATATCCCCACGAAGATAATCCATCAGTATCGATGCGTCTGCCCAGGCATATTCACTTGAAAATTTTGACAGCAAAAGATTCACTGCATTTTTGGAATTATATGCCTGATTTTCTATCCTTTCTTTCACAAAAAAAGTCCCAACAGGCTCCATGCCATAAACAGCGGGTAAGTAAATTCGATAATTAACCGTCCACTCAGCGGTCTCTTCATGTTTCTGCGGAGCAGGTTCATCAAAATAGGTCGAGATCTTTTCTGACGAAATAACGATAACGACATCAGCCGAAACAGGTGGAAGATCCGTTTTCCCCTCTTTATCAATAATAAATTTTATTGTTCGTCGTTGCTTCGCTGGAATTTTTTTAGACAGATGTATCGAAAGTTGCTCCGCCATAGCCTGCGATGTTTTTAACCGGTGCAACTCACGATTTGTTTGAGAAAATTCCTTATCTATTGCTACGATACAAATTGTCTTATTTGGTTTATTGAAAAAATTACGAGCTATCGCTTCACGGGATTCGTATTGTATCTTCAAATCGTTGAAATACTCCCTGAACTCTCCATAGGCAAGATTAGCCCACTGAAAACCTCCAAGGAGAAAACTCCAAAGAAAAAACTTGAGCAGATTAAATTTCTTTAATTGCAACGTTTACGAAAATATCCCCCAGATTCGTGTGAATTGGAACCACAACAGCTTCCTTGAGGACATTAGAGTCGTATAGCTCAAGATCATTACCTGTAAATATTGTTGGAGCCGAAATATCAAGATTTTTCCCATTATTATTGAGGATAGTGATAGCGCCTCCACAAACCATATTGGCCAACTCATTAATTGTGGAGCTAACCATGTAATCAAATTCATTAAAAGTCTCACCATTCATTCCACCTGCGATATTGAGGGCTGTTTGTTTACTCATATCAAAAACAACTCGCCCCTCAACACTACCAGTGATACCGATCAATGATGCACACCCATGTGAGGTCATCGGTGTTCCTACTCTTTTTACCAGCTGACCACGGGTAACTTGAAGGGAGGGAATGATCTCCTTTAAAACATTGCTAATAGAAACCAAAAACGGGTTAATATATTCTACGTTCATTGAATGCTCCTTCTGTTAATCCTTTTCAACAACCCAGCGAATAATGTCAAACACTTTCTCTTGCTTAAATGGCTTTACAACAAAATGCTTCGCTCCTAGCATAATCGCTTGTTTGACCTTGTCCTTATCCCCCAGCGCGCTTACCATGACCACCTTTATTCTTGGATTAGATTTCAGAATATCTGGCAATGCGGCAAGTCCATCTTTTTTCGGCATTGAAATATCAAGCGTCATGATATCAATCTTGCCAGCCAGCGCTGTTGCCTGTCTTATCGCATCTTCTCCATCCACTGCTGAACCTAACACCGTACAACCAAACCCTTCCAGCATCCGCTGGATCGTTTTCACCATAAATGCTGAATCATCAACGATCAACGCGGTCACTGCCGATCCGTCCGGCTTCGTCCCCAAGTACATTTTCTCTACGTTTGTATTAATAACTGCCATAATGCTCCCTCTGCCTTCCCCTATTCTACAATATAGTCCTTGATTTTATCAACAATTTTATCTAAAGGAACAATTGTGTCTACATGTCCCTTCATAATGGCCATTTTTGGCATCCCAAAAATCACACAACTTGCTTCATCTTGCGCAATCGTTTTTCCTGAGTATGCCTTTATAAGCCCCAGATTATCAGACCCATCTCCGCCCATGCCCGTCATGATCACCCCAACCGCTTTTTTCTTTGCCACCTCCGCCACGAAATAAAATAAGGGCTCAGCACTGGGTCTGAAGCCACCAACTTTCGAATAATGATCTAACTTAATGGTGAGCCGATTCGGATCGTTATCCAAAATTCGAATATGCTTATCCCCTGGAATTATATACACCACTCCTCTCTTTATCACCTCATTCTCCTCCGCTTCTTTAACTTTCACCTTAGAAATGTTGTCCAATCGATCTGCTAAGACCTTGGTAAACGTTGCTGGCATATGTTGAACAATCAGAACTGCAGCATTCATATCTTCAGGAAATTGAGTTACCACTTGATTCAAGGCACTAGGTCCACCCGTAGAAATACCAATTGCCACCAGATAGAAAGGCACATTGCCTCCACCCTTGGGTTTCCAACGCGAATCCAGAACGAATTGAGTAAATGCAGCACTGGTCATGTTATCTTTGTCATCTATGGCGACCGGAGTGGTATGTGAAATTGCGGGAGCCACTTGTGGCACATGTTTGTCGACTGCTGGTGTCGCACCGTCCGGCTTGGCAAGAAGCTTAACTTTTTGAATCAGTTCGTTTGCCAACTGTTCATAGACTTTACTGTCAAAAGTGTTTTCTGGTTTTTGAATCCAATCCACTGCACCCATTTCAAGGGCCTTGATGGTAATATCGGCTCCCTTACGTGTTACTGAGCTTACCATAATAACCGGAATGTTGTACTTTTGCTTGATCACCTTTAAGGTATCCAGACCATTCATCTTAGGCATTTCGATATCCAACGTGATGATGCTTGGGCGAAAAGTTGTCAGCATTGCCAAGGTGGCCATCCCGTCGTTTGCAGTCCGAATTTCAACAATATCGGGATCTGTGGAGAGAATCTTGGAAAGAAAGGTTCGAATAAACAGAGAGTCGTCCACCACCAAAACACTAAGCTTGGCCGACCCCATCTAGTACAATCCCTGAACGACTTTTTCTACCAGTGTTGACACATCAACGATGAGAGCAACCTTGCCATCCCCTAGGATAGAGGCACCTGCGATCCCTGGACACTCCACCAAACTATTGTCTAACAATTTAATAACGATGTCTTGTTCGCCGATAAGGTCGTCAACGACAAATCCCACCCGCTGCTCAGCAACACCGATAATGACAACCTGAACCTTATCTCGCTTTCGATTATCATTTCCCAGAGCAAAGACTTCGTCCAAACGCAAGATATTAATAACTTCATTGCGAATTCGAATAGCTTCTTTTTTAGCAATTTTCGATATTTCCTTCTTGGATACTTCAACGATTTCAATCACATTCACCAGCGGAATGGCGTAAACACTTTGTTTTACTCGCGTGAGTAGCGTTGAAATAATCGCAAGAGTGAGGGGCAGTTTAATGGTAAACGTGCTGCCCTTGCCCTTTTCTGTGACAATCTCAACAACCCCATTCAACCGCTCGACATTCTTTTTAACAACATCCATTCCCACCCCTCTGCCAGAAAGATCCGAAACTTGCGTCGTCGTAGAGAAGCCCGGCAAGAAAATTAAATTTACAGCATCTCGATCACTCATGTTTTTGGCATCTTCCTGAGAAATAATCCCCTTTTCAATCGCCTTGGATCGAACAGCCTCTACATCTATTCCCTTGCCATCATCCTGAATCTCTATGACGATATTGCTACCTTGATGATAGGCTCTCAGAATGATGGTGCCTGTCTCTGGCTTTTTATTTTCACGTCTGCTTTCAACGGTTTCGATGCCATGATCAACAGCGTTCCGTACAAGATGCATCAACGGATCGCCGATCTCCTCAACAACGGATTTGTCGAGTTCTGTTTCCTTGCCCTCAATCACCAAGTTAATCTCTTTGTTCAGCTTTCGGGAAATATCCCTGACTACGCGAGGGAACCGATTAAATACCTGATCAATAGCAACCATTCGAAGCTGCATAATGCCCTCTTGAATCTCATTGGCTATCCGCATTAAGGTGACGACGGACTCCTTAAGTTCATTCACTTTGGCATGTCGTCCAAATTGCTTTTCAAGATCCAAGTGATTCTGAATAAATCTTGCCTTATTAATGACAAGTTCTCCTGCCAAATTTAATAAGCTATCAATTCTTTCGCTGTCCACCCGAAGCGAAGTCGAACCTGTTCGCTTCACGCCCTCTTTCACAACGAGACTTTGGTTTGCCGAATCAACAGGATGGACTTCTTCCTGTGGATGAGCTTCTTCGTTGGTTGGCTGGCTCGCTTCTGACCCCTCCGCAACAGCAGGCTCATCCATCGGCTCAACAACATCCTGCGAAAAACAACTTTCATTGTCGGATAGCAATATGATCTCAATTTTCTCTACCTCTGGCATGTCCAATTCTTTTTTTATATCTTCAAAGGGCACAATCGATGAAAACAGAACCTTCACATGTTTAATTTCATCATTAGAAAGTTCATCCTCAGTGGGATTGGAACTAATGAGCTCACCCATTTCTCTAATCTTATGGAATGTCATAAACATGAACAACGACATTACATCGCAGGCATCGGAAATATAGAGCTCAAGGCCATAAAGGGGCTCCCCACTTTCAGCCAAGAGTTTTAATTGCTTCTCTTGCTCAGGAGGCATTGCCACCCCAAGATAGGTCAAGGCTAAGCTACCTTTTTCCTTTGGTTCTTTTGCCTTCTTTTCCTTGACTGTACTCTTTGTGTTATTCTGTTCTTTCTCTGAAGATTTCTTGGGTTTCGCTTCTTCCTTTTGTGCATCCTCCAGAATCGTTTTAAGCTTCCTTGAAACTACCTGAATATCTGTTGAGAATTTACCACTCTCAGCTTCTCCCATTAGCGCCATTAGAATATCCAGAACCTCAAACATAACGTCAAGGTGAGACGAGGTAAGTGTCATTTTTTTGTCGCGGACTAGATCGAAAATGCTCTCAAGGTGATGCGTAAGCTCCGTTATCTTGGTAAATCCACACATACCGGACCCCCCCTTCAGGGTGTGCGCAGCACGGAATACCTCATCAATAATATCATGATTTTCTTTATTCTTTTCGAGTGCCAACAAACCATCATTCAGAATATGAATCTGTCCTTCAGCCTCATCAATAAAATCCTGAAAATTAACTTCAAATTCCATAATATCCCCCCACAAATACGACCAACTCTAGACTATGCGGTCATCAACTTCGCGCTAGTTTCATTGATTTTCGTCAAATCCAACAGAACAACCAGCTGATCATCGATTTTCCCAACCCCTCTAATATAATTGGAATCCACTCCGCCGATAATCGGAGAAGGCGGCTCTACCAGACTGGCACTCAGTCGCAACACCTTGGAAACTCCATCCACAATCATCACAATAACCTTATTTTCTATTTCTACCACAACAATTCGCGTATCCTTCGTTTCTTCAGAGATTGTCAGTGAAAATCGTTTCCGCAAATCGATGATAGGAATAACCTTTCCCCGAAGATTAATCACACCCTCAACATAGTCCGCTGTACGCGGAATTTCAGTAATGGACTGCATTCGAATGATCTCTTGTACCGCTAATATATCAATTCCATAAACTTCTTCGCCAAGAAAAAATGTGACCAACTGATATACATCGTCATCTCCTGTCAACAGATCCAAGCTATTTTGAACCACTGCTAATTTATTGCCTGTTTTTTCCATCGTTTCCCCTCCTTCTAATATTCATTCCCTCGGCCTACTGAACAAGATTGTACCTTCAGCTTTCTTCATTAGTCAATCATTTTGGGATTTTTTTAGCAATAATTTCACGTATGCTTTTGACTGATCAGATTGCCCATCTGGAAGCAATGTTGATAAAACAAAATCCCACTGTTCACGCACGATACTGCGCACAGAAACATGGGTTTGGTTCTCGGAAAAGGTCTTGGTCATCTGAAATAAGGCAGTCCCCTTTGCGGCAAGAATTGGCAGATGAGTCATGACGATCACCTGCTGTGTTTTTGCAACTTGTGCAATGACCTCGCTCACCTTCATTGCGATATCCCCGCTCACCCCAGAGTCAATTTCATCGAAGACATAGGTCGATACTTCGCACGCATGACGCAACCCCGCCTTGAGCGCCAACATGATGCGAGAAGTTTCGCCACCCGACAATTTGCTTAAGGCATGGAATGCACTCCCAATATTTACGCGAATGAGAAACTGAAACTCATCTACCCCTGTTTCGTCTATCGCTTGTTTCCTTACAAAAGAGGGGGCAAGCTCCGACTTATCCAACCCTAATGCCCCTAAATATTCTTGAATCGAGACGATAACTCTCGTGCTTACCTTTTCTCGATTTAAAGAAACTTGCGTAGCTAACGCTTTAGCCAGAGTCAAGCTCTCTTGCTCCCGTTTCTTGGCTTGGGTTAAATCGTGTTTGTAGGCCTCTTGATTGTCTAATTTCTCACTCAATTCTGCCAGGAATGTAATCAGTTCCGGAAGCGTTTTCTGGTATTTCTTTTTGACCGTATCAAGCGTATTTAGTCGGCTTTCGATACTGGCCACCTCCTCAGCTGACAAGGCTTCTGAGTCCTGTTCCTTCTTTGCAAGTTGAAATCGAATATCATCCGCATCGCATTCAAGGCTTTGAAGCGGAGTCACTAAGGAGATAAGTGCAGGGTGCTCCTGTGATGAGAGCTTTCGCAAGACCTTGATAATCTGGCTCTGGAGATCATCCATCATCTGAGTAAGTTCGCTAAAGTGCTGCGCATAATCTAGCCCAACCTGGCCTCGTTTAAGCTGCTCAAAGAGTAGATCATCTTCGTCAGACCTCAGCTCCAGAAAAGAGAGCTCTCTTCGCTGAAAGTCAACCCATTCGCGCTGCGTTTCTGAAAAAATTTGGGAGCCAAGATGGTGAACCAGAGCCAAACACTCACGATACTCGGAATAACTCTTTTGGTATTGTTCCCACGTTTCACGCTCCTGATGAGTCATAAAACGATCAAGAATAGCCAGTTGGTTGCCTCGGATGAGCTCATAGTTGTTTTGGGAGTGCACATCCATCTTTTGCGAGAAATACTCTCGAACCTTCTTTGCTGTTATCGACTCGTTATTGAGGGTAAAGGTTGTCTTTCTGCCAATTTCGATATGCAAAAGTTCCCCTGAACCAAATAGCATAGTTATCTGGGAATGTTTGCCCCAAGGCCCGATCTCTTCACTCCCGGGCGAAAACCCGAGTGGAATCGACAAAATATTGACGAGCATACTTTTGCCCACCCCGGACTCGCCTACCACCACATTGAGACCTTCGTGAAAATCCAACGTTGCTGATTCAATATACAGGTAGTTCGTGATGGTCAGTTGTTTTAACATTTATTTCTCTTGCACAGCCATTACATTTTTCCGCTCCAACTCAGCTTGTTGCGAAGCCCCTCGACAAAATAATCCTGATTAAACCGAATAAATTGAACTGTTTTCTCAGAAAGCTTAATGTTCAGCGAGGAGGGGGCTTTCATCTCTGTCCGTCCATCGATGGCGACCCATTGTTCCCCCTTCGGACAAAGCCTCACCACATCCTTCGAGGAGATGACCAGTGGGCGAACCGTTAAGGAATGAGAACAAATCGGGGTGATCAGGATGACCTCGGTATCAGGGAAGACGATTGGCCCTCCCGCAGACAAGTTGTAGGCCGTTGAGCCCGTGGAAGTCGAAATGACGAGACCATCTGCTTTGTAAGAGGTCAAATAAAGGTTATTCACATAAACATCCATCTCAATAATCCGAAGATGTTGTCCGCTGAGTACCATTTCATTCAAGGCAAAATAGGTTTTCTTTTTTATTTCTGCCTCGAGCACATTGCGCCGGTCAAGTCGAAATTTCTTATCCCTGAATTGATCGATTGACTTTCCCAGTTCTCCGAGCTCAACCTCTGCCAAAAAGCCAAGAGACCCCTTGCTAATCCCCAAGATCGGAACATTCATCTGCAGTGCCAACATCGCTGCTCTCAGAATCGTTCCATCACCCCCAACGGAGATAATGAGGGACACGTTGTGTGTGCTTTGGGGTGAAAATGCTATTGAATCATCTCGCACCTCTATGGGTCGAATCTCGCGAGATAAAAGAACTTCACAGACTTTCTGGATATCATTTTGCAGAAGGGTTTGCTTGCTGCTCAAGGAATAGACAATCATGTCCGTTCTCATTCGACCTCTCCTCTACTCTTTTTTTGTCTGGTAAAATACCTGACTATGTCCCCAGGACATTTGAAGCGTTTGGCTATGCTGAATCACAAAACTGACATCGTCAATTGGAAAAGACAATGTCACCACCACGGCTCCCGATTTCACCTCTTCACCTAATTTGCTTGTCAACAAGCGAACTGTTTCGTCAGAAAAGGTTGTCCAAGCGAGGTAGATTATATCATAGTGCACAAATGATCCCTCCAGAAAATCCTGGTCAAGAAACGTCACTTTTTTCGTTGCAAGCGCATACCCTAGAAGCTGGCATTTGTTTAAAAATCTGGGATTTCGCTCAATCCCAGTGGCCTGCATGCGATAAACCAGCCCGGATAAAAAGACAAAACGTCCGTCGCCGCATCCCAAATCAAGGAAGTGGCACGATTTCATAGGGCGGCTCAGGAGGTGAGCCACAGATCTTAGGATGCGCTTCGCCGTAAAAAGCGGAGTAAACCCATACACATCGTCGTGCTGCGCATAACGTTCGGCCAGATAATAGGGTGAGAAGAAGAAGTATTCTACTTGAAAGAAAATATAAAATCGCCATAACGAAGGATGACCGCAAACAAAGACTAGCTCTCGCAGGGCAATCACGATCTGGAGTGCGGCATGGTAAAGCAGGGTCATGGAGGTATCATGACATGTTCTAATCTTTCGATGCAACTTTTCAAAAGTTTGCGAATGTCCCGCTGGTAAATGCGAAAAATACATTGAGGACTTGTTCTGCAAGCAACGATATTGCTATTTCTGTGAATATTCGCAACAGATAATTCGTAAAACAATTCGTTTTTGAGTTATAATCTAGACAAAATGGCCGAGCAAAAAACATCCCGTTTATCAACAGACATTTTTATGCTTTCAGGGGTATTGGTCATTCTGATTATGCTTTTGGTTCCGTTACCAGGGGTAATCATTGATTTTCTGGTTGCAATTAACTTTACCTTATCCGTATTAGTCCTCCTTGTAACAATGTATTCTGCAGGGGCTGCTGAATTTACAGTCTTTCCGACCTTTCTTCTGATCATTACCCTATTTCGACTCGCATTGGGCATCCTGCTAACCCGAGCATTACTCCTAACCGCTCATGCGGGGAATATTGTTCAAACTTTCGGCCAGTTTGTGGTCGGAGGAAACTATGTCGTGGGACTCATTATCTTTCTTGTTTTGGTGGTCATTCAGTTTGTGGTTATCACGGGAGGAGCTCAGCGAGTAGCCGAGGTCGCGGCACGGTTTACCTTGGATGCTATGCCCGGTAAACAGATGGCCATCGATGCAGATCTGAATGCCGGTCTTATTGATGAAGCAACCGCGAAACAGCGTCGCTTAGACATCGCCAGTGAAGCAGACTTTTATGGTTCGATGGATGGTGCGACCAAGTTCATTCGAGGAGATGCTATTGCTGCCATTATCATTATCATTGTCAACATTTTAGGGGGATTTGTCATTGGCATCCTTCAATTGGGGATGACCATGATTCAGGCCTTGCAAGTCTATACCTTGCTGACCGTTGGTGCTGGAATTGTTCTTCAAGTCCCGGCACTTCTGATTTCTTCCGCAACAGGTATTATTGTTACCAAGGCAACCTCTGACAGAAGCCTGGGTCAAGACATCGCCAAACAGCTTTTTTCCTATCAACAGGTTTTGTATGTGTCGGCATTATTGTCCACCTTGGCGGCCATCATTCCAGGAATGCCCAAGATACAGTTTTTGCTGTTAGCGGCCCTTTTCGGGTATTTGGGGTACAACATGGATGCAGTCAAGAAAATTGCGGCTGAAAAACAAGCGACGGATCAACTTGAGAAAGCCAAGGACGTCACTGCGCCGCCAGAGAAAATAATTCCCACGGTTCAAACGGAGGTCATGGAAATGGAGATAGGGTATGGCGTGATTGCTCTCGTGGATCCCAAACAGGGCGGTACTTTGCTGGATAATATTACGTCAATGCGCAAGAAGATGGCCTCAGAGCTTGGAATCGTGATTCCTCCGATACGAATTCGAGATAACATTTCTCTCAAGCCCACCCATTACGTCATTAAAGTTAAAGGTGCCGATGTTGCCCATGGAGAAGTGATGATAGATCGATTTTTGGCAATGAACCCTGGGAATGTGACCGAACGTATCTCTGGGTTTGATACAACGGAGCCAACCTTTGGACTCCCCGCCACATGGATTGCTGATACGGACAGGGATCGTGCGCAGGTGGCTGGGTATACCGTCGTGGACGCTACGACCGTCATGATCACCCATATTACGGAGGTGATCAGAGCTCATGCCGCCGATTTGCTCGGTCGGCAAGAGGTTAAATTATTAACTGAGAATGTCAAAAAACATTATCCTGCCGTGGTGGAAGAACTTATGCCAAACCTGATGGGGCTTGGAGATATCCAGAAAATTCTGCATAATCTTTTGCGTGAGAGAATCTCTATTCGGAATCTGGTAACGATACTTGAAATTCTGGCAGATAATGCAAAAGCGAATAAGAATATTGACGCTCTAACCTCTTATTGTCGTCAGGGCTTGGCGCGGCTCATTACCAAGATGTATCAGACGCCGAAAGGGATCATTGCTGCCATAACACTTGATCCGCTTTTGGAACAGAAAATAGCCGATTCCATTCAATACACCGACAGTGGTGCGTTTACGTCCCTTGACCCTGCGTTTATTTCAAAGGTATTCGAGGTGTTATCGGGAGAGATTGATAAAATGGGGACACTTGGGTATCAACCGATAGTCCTTTGTTCATCGAGTGTGCGTCCCCACTTCAAAAAATTGACCCTTCGCTCCTTTCCCAATTTGGTCGTTTTGGCATATAATGAAATCGTGGCGGACGTTGAAATACAGGCTCTTGGCCTTGTGAGGATGCCGGAATGAGGATCAAGAAGTACGAGGCTCCCGATATGAAGGAGGCTATTCGGATGATCAAGCGTGATTTCGGTTCCGATGCGGTCATTTTACACTCCCGGACGATTAACAAGGGCGGACTTTTTGGTTTATTTTCAACCGAGATGGTTGAGGTCATGGCTGGGGCGGATATCAATATTGTGGAGCCAGAGGGCCACTCTCGTCCCCCGTTTGTCCCCAAAATCACAGCTACAGCGAACGCTCGAGAGCCACGAAATATTTCCGATACTGCTTATACCCCCAAAGTCATTAAGCGTTCGGAGGAAGTTCTCCCCGTAACGATCGGGCTGGAAAAGAAGGTCAACATTCTTTCACAGGAAATGGAAGATATCAAGGAAACTCTGAATCTGATTGTTCGAAAAGTAGCAAATTCTCCGCATCCGATGATTTCTCCCAAACTTATTCTTTATTATAAGTATTTGGAACAAATTGGAATGGGGGAGGATCTCATCATCAACATCTTGCAAGAATTGGAAACCAACTTTAAGGGGCAAGAGCTTGAAAACATTCCGAAGATCTTTGGATATATTAAGCAGAAAGTAACATTTATGCTGGGTAAGCCAAAAACCATAGACTTGGAGAGTCCCCATGCGAAGCGACTGGTCGCGTTAGTGGGGCCCACAGGTGTAGGGAAAACAACAACCATCGCCAAAATGGCAGCCAACTTTAGTTTGATTCAAAAAAAGAACGTTGCGCTCATTACGATTGATACTTTCCGAATTGCAGCGATTGAACAGTTGCGTGATTATGCCAACATTATTGGCATCCCCCTTGCAGTTGTGTTTAGTTTGGATGATTTTTCCAAGACTTTACGAAAGTTTAAGTCTGCGGATCTCATTCTGATAGATACTGCAGGGAGGTCTCCCAGGAACAATGAGCAGATCCTTGAACTCAAGAAATTTCTAAAGAGCAATTATATCGATACCCATTTGGTCATGAGCGCAACGGCAAAGCCTCGCGATATTCTTTCTACCATCAAGCGTTATGAAGTCCTGGGAGGAGATAATGTGATTTTTACCAAGCTGGATGAGACGGATTCCTGTGGAGTTATGGTAGACGTGGTGGCCAAATACCACAAAAAGCTGAGCTACTTTACCAATGGACAGAATGTTCCTGATGACTTTGAAGTTGCGGAGCCCTCTCGAATTACTGATATTATTTTCGCTGACGCACCTTCAAGCACTCCTGCTTTTAGGGAGAGTTCGTAATGGATCAGGCAGAAAATCTTCGCCGGTTGGTTCAACAACAGCAACAGACCCCATTTTTAACGGGCACGATTTCACCTCCGGCGCAGACCGCGTATTCGACACGGATCGTTGCAGTTACCAGTGGAAAGGGCGGTGTAGGCAAGACCAATCTGACCCTGAACCTGGCTTTGTCGCTTGCTCGGGAACATCAAAAGAAAATTCTTGTACTGGATGCAGATTTCGGGACGGCAAATGTGGATATCATGATGGGGATTTTTCCGAAGTATAATATCAGTCACCTCTTCTTCGACAACAAAAGCTTGGAAGAAATAATCATAGAGGCGCCCTTTCACGTGAAGATATTGCCAGGCGTATCAGGAGTTGCCAATTTGACCACCCTAACGGAGGTGCAAAAAATAAAGTTCTTTGATGAGCTTGAGGCCTACCAAACACGGCATAAGCTAGACTATATCTTGATTGATACGGGTGCTGGGGTGGGGGCTAATGTCATAAATTTTTTACTTGCTTCAGACGAAATGCTTGTGATTGTGACGCCTGAACCCACCTCAATGTCAGATGCCTACGCCACGATCAAAGTGGTGAATCAATATGATCCTGATCTGAAGGTTGGGATTATTGTAAACATGGTGACAGGCGAGGCAGGCGCGAAAAAGGTGTTTGAAACACTACAAAAAGTAACCGAGAGATTTTTGGGGAAGGAACTCCAGTATTTGGGGTTCCTGCGCTTTGACAAACATATGTCGTTTGCGGTGCGGGCTCAAAAGCCGTTGGTATTAAGCTACCCTAATTCTGAGGGTAGCATAGAAATCTTGCGCTTAGCAGACACAATAGTGAATAGAGATTTGTTAGGCAAGCGATCCATGAAGAGCTTTTTTGAGCTGGCGGGTCGATATTTCGGATGGAATCATGATTAGAAAATACAGCATCTATTTCGCGGGTGTTGCTGGTGCGATTGTTTTTGGCGAAGGACTTTATGTCAATGTGGCACTTGATAATTTGCTTCTTCGCACTTTAATCGCATTTTGCCTCTTCTTTATTCTAGGCAACCTTTTAGGCGTCATCACCATAGAGGCTCTGCTCGAAAACCAACTTCAGAAGATTACTAAACAAAAGAATCAAAATAAATCTACTGAATCATGATAACAACCCCCCTTCAAGAGTACAGCATAAAAGGAAAGGATCCGGATAAAATTAATCAGTTGGTGCTGGATAATCTGGCACTGGTTAAACATATTATCGCTCGAATGGAGATTTATCTGCCCGCTGGAATGGACAAGGAGGATCTGGTCAGCATTGGGAATTGGGGGCTGATCGAAGCCGCCCAGAAGTTTGACAAGAGTAAAAATGTTAAATTTCAGACCTATGCGTACATCCGTATTCGAGGAGCGATTTTGGATGAAGTGCGAAAAAGCAGTTTTGGAGGCCAGGCAGTCGTTCGCAAACAAAAGCAACTCAGCGATATTCATAACGAGCTACAAAGTAAACTGGGTCGGATACCTCGGGACGAGGAAGTCGCCGAAGCGATGGGAATCTCGACGGACAAATTGGATCATTTAATGTCAGAAACAAGTGGAGCTTATTTGCTTTCATTGGATCACTTTACAGACGACGATGAAACCAACCGCATACTGGATCAGATGTCGGGGCTACTCTCCAATGAGGAGAATCATTTGGAGGCTATGATAGAAAAAGAAAAGGCTGAGCTTTTGGTAAGAGCGATTGAGAAGCTTGGGGATGATGAAAAATTAGTGCTTAGCCTGTACTATGAGCAAGAATTGTCACTTAAAGAAATTAGCCTCATCATGAACCTAACAGAATCTCGCATCTGTCAGATTCACAAGAAGGCACTTCTGAACATTAAGAGCCAAGTGGCGAATCCCTGACAGAATATTATATATCTAATAGGAGACAGTGTATGGAACAAAGCTACAAAGAAACCGTAAATTTACCACAAACATCGATGCCGATGAAGGCAGGTCTCATTGACCGTGAGCCAGCGATTCTTGAAGATTGGGTCAAAAAGAAGGTCTATGAGAAACGACAGGAGCGTAACCGAGGAGCTGAAGCATTTATCTTGCATGATGGTCCCCCCTATCCGAATGGAGACATCCATCTGGGGCATGCCCTCAATAAGATCCTCAAGGATCTGATTGTAAAGTATCATTTGATAAAGGGGCACGATACGCCCTATGTTCCGGGATGGGATTGTCACGGACTTCCGATTGAGACCCAACTTTTGAAGGATCTGAAGAAAAAGGAAATCCATTTGGACGAGGTGGATACCTTTCGGGATCAGTGCAAGGACTATGCCATGAAGTATGTCGCATTGCAACGTGATCAATTCAAACGGCTCGGACTTTTTGGTGATTTTGAAAAGCCATATCTCACCCTAACGCCCTCATATGAAAAAGGCGTGATTGAACTTTTTGGTCTTTTGGCCGAGAAGGGACTTGTCTACCAGGGCAGAAAACCAATTCACTGGTGTGCTCACTGCAAGACAGCACTTGCGGAGGCGGAAATTGATTATGCTGACGAGACTTCCCCTTCGATTTACGTTCGGTTCCCATTGGTTCGGTCGATCAAAACCCATCAGAATGTGTCTCTCATTGTATGGACCACGACTCCTTGGACACTGCCCGCCAATGTTGCGGTAGCCGTGAATCCGACCTTTGAATATGTGCTCATTTCATCCGGAACAGATCGGCTTATTTGTGTAGAAAGCATGTTAGAAAAGCTAGTTGAAAAAGAGGTCTTGAACGGCTTTAAAATTTTAGATCGTTTTACAGGGACTCAGCTAGAAGGACTGGAATACCGACATCCTTTTATAGATCGCGTTTCCCCCGTGGTTCTTGCGCAATATGTTTCTAGTGAAGATGGATCGGGACTAGTCCACATTGCGCCCGGCCATGGTTATGAGGATTATTTGGTGGGTCAACAATACAGGTTGCCCATGATAATGCCCGTAGATGCAAATGGGGTATTTACGCAAGAAGGGGGCAAGTATGCTGGACAGGCAGTTTTAGGTGCGAATAAGGAGATCATTGCGGACTTGCAATCCAGCGGAATGTTGCTGAAGGTGGAGCATATAAAGCATTCCTATCCCCATTGTTGGCGCTGTCATCACCCCGTCATATTTCGAGCAACAGAGCAGTGGTTTATCGCAATGGATGGTGAGGAGGCCTTGCGGGAATCTACCCTGGGGCAACTGGGAGAGGTTCGCTGGTTTCCGGATTGGGGTGAGAAACGTATTCGCGGAATGGTCGAGACTCGACCCGATTGGTGCATTTCTCGTCAACGATTCTGGGGAATCCCTATTCCTGCATTTCATTGTGTTTCTTGCGGAACAGCGCATTATAAGGGTGCCTTTAATCGCGCAGCGGTGGAATGTGTTGAACACGAGGGAACCAATGCCTGGTTCCAACGATCAGTACAGGAGATTCTTCCGAGTCATTTGGTTTGTGAAAAATGCGGGAGTTCTGTCTTTGAAAAAGATCGCAATATCATGGACGTCTGGTTGGAGTCGGGATCGTCTCATCATGCGGTGTTGAAGCAAACGGATCGATTAAAGTGTCCAGCTGATCTCTATCTGGAAGGCAGCGACCAGCACCGGGGATGGTTCCAGTCGTCCTTGTTGACTTCGGTGGGTGCTTTTGGCGTGGCACCTTATAAGGCAGTCCTTACTCATGGGTTCACGATCGACGCCAAGGGGCAGAAGATGAGCAAATCCCTTGGGAATGTTATTGACCCGCTTAAGATTATTTCTGAGCATGGCGCAGATATTTTGCGGCTATGGGTCTGTTCAACGGACTTTCGCAATGATGTGATTTTGTCAGACAATATTATCAAACAGATGAAAGATGCCTATAGTAAAATGAGAAATACACTTCGTTTTATGATCAGCAATCTGTATGATTTTGATCCGACCCATCAAGAGAAATATGAATTGGAAGAAATGGATCGCTGGATTTTAAGTAAGTTAAACACCCTCATTTCGAAGGTAGATCGGTGTTATGAGCAATATGAACTACACCAGATTTATCACGCCATCTACAATTTTTGTGTGGTTGATTTAAGTGCCTTATATCTGGATATCCAGAAAGATAATCTGTATTGTAATGCAACGAATAGTGCCTCTCGACGTTCTTGTCAAAAGGCGCTATACGTTATTTCCCGTGCACTGATCCAGATGTTGAGTCCGGTTTTGAGCTTTTCAATGGAAGATGTATATGGCTATTTACCGGGCGTCCATCAGGAATCTGTTTTTCTGGAGTCTTTTCCAGAGAAAATGGTGATTAAAGATGAAGAAGCCATTCTAGATAAGTTTGATGAGCTGATTCGATTGCGGAGCGATGTGAACCTAGAACTTGAAAGCATGCGCCAGGCCAAGGTTATTGGGAGCTCATTGGATGCAAGAGTCATCGTCACTACGCCTGAGCCTATTTCAGCTCAGGAGTTGGCGCGGGTGGTTGTGGTGAGCTCCATTGAGGTGGTCTCAGGCAAGGCTCTGAGTGTGCGGGTGGCCAAAGCCGAGGGAGAGAAATGTCCTCGGTGTTGGAAATACGATGAGTTGTCCGAACGGGGTTTATGCCGACGTTGCGAGGCTGTGGTAGAATAAGGGTTGCGTTTGTCCGTCTCTATTATTGACTTTAGCATAGTATCCCCGCTCGGGATTGGGCAGGATGAACACTGGGCAAATATTTTTGATCCACGTTTTATCCCGCAGTACAAGCTTGGGAAGAACGAATTTGAACTGATAGACGAATTGTATGAGCCGCTCAAGCCTTACCTGGAGGGTATTTCACCTGAACGAGTTGCTGTAGTGGTAAGTAATAGCAAATATAACTTCGGGAAATACTCGCCGAGTTCTTCATCCATAGAACTGGACTTTTTCGCACATGCTTTGAGCAGTTATCTGGCTGCAAAGATTGGCTCAGGCGCCATTCCTTACGCTATCAGTGCGGCATGTGCGACTGGGCTTATCTCCGTAATGAAGGGGTGTGAGTTTTTGCAGGATCAGACCGTAGACGTGGTTATTGCAGGAAGTGTTGAAGCTTCTAATATTAAGCTTATGGAAGCAGCCTTTGACCAGATGGGGGTACTCAGCCAGTCAGAACGAATGTCCCCATTCTCGACAGACCGGGATGGATTTGTTTTGGGAGAAGGAGGGGCATTGTTTATTTTGCGTCGCACAAACGATGTTCAAAATGCTTATGCGAAAATCGCTGGTTTCTCTTATGTAAACGATGCTACAAATCCGACACAATTTGACCGGCGAGGCTTTTCAATTAAACGTGCGATTCGGCAGGCGATGGAAAGGGCAGATATCGACCAAATTCACTATGTGAATGCTCATGGGACTGCCACTCTTGAAAACGATCAGCTTGAGGCAGATGTGTTTAATGAGGTTTTTGGGGGAGAGAATAAGCCCTATATCAGTTCAACAAAG
>CAYHOI010000024.1:0-23162 GCA_964358175.1 uncultured Candidatus Marinamargulisbacteria bacterium
TTGCAACTCCTCGCTTGCTTACGCACAGTAAGCGTCGCTCGTCGTCACTTCACCGCCATCGCAAGATCTAGCGAAGCGTCCAAACCAATTCGTGACGAGTATACTCTACAATTCCAAAGCCACTTGGTGCTGGGTTCCCAGCGGATTCACAGTCAACGCGTACTGCAACGTCGCTTTTTCTAGGTGATAGCTGATCCCGCCGGACACACTCTCTCCATCCAGACCCACGTTAAGTACAATATTTTCCACCCATTGATAACCAAGGCCAGTCTTGATCTTTGCAACAGAATATTCCCCAGCCAACTGAACTTCATAGACACTATATAGTCTCAAAAATGATAAATCCCAGGCTAACCCCACCGAAGCTGTATAGGCATCATTCTCCATAAACTTTACGACAAGCGCATACTGAATGGGAGAGAATTCTCTATAAGAAAACCCTGCTGAATACATCATGCTCTCTTTACCGGAAAAGGTATTACTCAAAAAATGAAGGTTCATCCCAAACGATAAAAAGGGGGTCAATTCTCTCGCCATGGCAATGATTATATCTTGTTGTGAAACACTTTTGATTGAATCTGGCGATTCTGATCGTCCGATACGATATTCAATTCCACTGATCGTGTTCATAATGAATCCCACTCCAAAAACGGCTTGTCTATACCGCAGGGGTAGCCGATAAAACCCATACATAAGCCCACGATCGTACAGGTAAGAATTGTAGCTGAGAAGCAAAGCAGCAGAGGTCTGCACCATCAGAAGTGCCGGATTATAGTAGACCGCTTCACTGCCATGTGCTGAACAAATTCCTGTATTCCCTAACGAAATAACCCGGGGATTAAAGCCACTGTTTAGGTAATCATTTTGAACATCCACCCGCACTGTTTCGGCTTGTATCATCCCGAAAAATATCATGATTGCAACGAGGATACGTATCATTTAATAGCGATCTTATGAACCCCACGCGTGACCACACCGATCCCCTCCGTAATTTCTATCATTGCCAAGTAAACCCCCGAAGGCAACGGAAAGCCCTGATCATCCTTCAAATCCCAGGAACCGATATCTTCTCCACTCGCATCCGTCCGCCAAACGATCGCGCTAAAAGAAGAGAAGGTCATCGTTCTCAAACGTTTGCCACTATAAGCGTAAATAAGCACCCTCAAGCCAAGAGGTTCTTTGGACAATTTAAGATGAAAAACGACATTGTTGCCGTACTGAACACTGTTCGCGGCAGGGTTTGGGTAACTATAAAACTGCTGAATCGTCATCGTATCCACGGAAGATGTCGGTGTTGGACTAAGAAGAAGCAGGCTTTGAAAAGCGTCCAGAAGCCCACTTCCTAACATCCCGTTGTATGAGGGATTTACGGAATCAATGGAATTCGCTCCTGCCATGATCAGATCACGATTCTCAGAGGCAAAAAGCTGGCTATTTCTTGCCAGCAAGAGTGCAGCGACCCCGCTAACCATGGGAGCCGCCATACTGGTTCCGCTGAGCGATCCATACTGACTTTCGGGAAGCGTGCTGAATACTTTTTCCCCCACAGCACAAACGTCTACAAATCGACTGGAATAGTTTGAAAAGGAAGATAGTTTCTGGTTTGTACTGACCGATGCGACGCCCAGCACTTCATTTTTGCCCCCATCATTACAAACTGGCGACTGCCAATCTGCTGTCGCTGAAAAATCGACACCGTCATTACCAGCCGCTACAACAACAAGACAATACTTATCAAAAGCATAGTCTACAGCGGACTGAATATAACTGGAGTATGGCCCCCCCAGACTGAGATTGATTACGCGAGCATTATAGGTTGCTGCAGCATAAATAGCTTGCCCTACTGTAAGGAAATTCCCAGCACCATTACTATCCAACACTTTTAATGCATAAATTCTTGTGTTCCAACCAATTCCTGAAATACCAACTCCATTGTTACAAATCGCGGCAATCGTTCCTGCCACGTGTGTCCCATGGCCATGATCATCCGTGGGCGTACTGTCCTGATTCACGTAGTCATATCCTAAGATGACTTTTCCCAGAAGATCTGAGTGTGTATGGTCAACGCCGGTGTCAATCACAGCGACAACAACCGAGCTAGAACCCGTCGTGATTCCCCAAGCCTTCTCCATTTCATAGACATCATATATTGACTTCAAATTGGGTGACGCTGCATAATAGGGGTCATTCGGAATCACGTCCAACGCATGGGCAACATAGTTAGGTTCAGCGTACTCAATTTGGGGTTGTTGTCTTAAATAATCTACAGCAGAAGCTACATCAGAACTTGGCTCAAGGATCAGATGATAAATATGATCCATGGGGTTCTCCTCTGTCCCCATCATCGAGGCTACATTGGCAAGGGCTTTTTTAGGAAACATTTCGCGTTCTGTCTTAATTTTAAAAGGAATGTCCTTAAGAATTTGCTCTGTAATACTGCGATTCGAACTCGCTCCCACTGCGTGACTTTCCACGGGCAGGCCACTAGACTTGTACTTCACAATGATTTGATCTGGAACATAGTCAAGAGAAAAACAAACCGAGCAGAAAATAATTGCTAAACAGAGTCGCTTATTTTTCATCATGTTCCAAGCCGTAAATCTTATCACGCAGAATCGCTGCTTTCTCGAACTCCATATCCTTGGCAGCTCGACGCATTTCAGTACGCAAAACCGTCACCATCGCAAGCAAGTCAGACGCAGAAAGCACCTTCTTATCGATGTCTTTGAGCCATTGTAGCTCGTTCACCGCTTTATGAACACCCTTCCCGCTCTTAGACTGTTTTTGGCGAATATTGTGCTTGATTCTCGAGATAATCGTCATGGGGGTGATCCCATGTTTCTCGTTATAGGTGGCTTGAATAGCTCGCCGACGGTTTGTTTCAGCAATGGCTCGGGCCATGGAATCTGTGACTCTATCTGCATATAAGATGACGGTGCCCCTCACATTTCGAGCGGCTCTTCCAATGATTTGAATGAGAGAACGCTCATCTCGCAAGAACCCTTCTTTGTCCGCATCAAGGATGGCGATAAATGATACTTCAGGCAGATCCAACCCCTCTCGAAGCAAATTAATCCCCACCAGAACGTCAAATTCACCCTCTCGCAACTCATGCAAGATCTCATATCGCTCCAGGGTATCTATATCTGAGTGAAGATACTTTGTTCGAATGTGATGATTCAATAGAAAATTGGCAAGTTCTTCCGCCATTTTCTTGGTCACGGTCACCACAATCGTACGCTCACTTCGCTCAATGCGCTGCTTAATCTCCGTCATCATATCAAGGAGCTGTCCCTCTGTTTTACGAATCTCAATCTGAGGATCAAGTAGCCCTGTCGGACGAATCATCTGCTCCACAATCTGGACTGATTTTTCTCGCTCATAGGCACTGGGGGTTGCAGATACAAATATCGCTTGAGGGATTTTCGCTTCAAATTCCGAAAAGTTCAGCGGTCGATTGTCCATCGCACTGGGCAAACGAAATCCATGTTCAACCAATACGGTCTTGCGGGATCTATCCCCACCGTACATCCCCCTCACTTGCGGGAGCGTAATATGCGATTCGTCTACAATGAGCAGATAATCTTTGGGGAAATAATCCATCAACGTAAAAGGTGGCTCACCCGGTGCTCGTCCGGTGAGGTACCGCGAGTAATTTTCTATCCCCGAGCAATAACCTATTTCTTGCATCATCTCAAGATCGAACATCGTACGCTGCTCCAGCCTTTGTGCCGCCAAAAGCTTGTTCTCTTCCCTCAACTGTTTCAGTCTGTCGGTCAATTCCGTCTTAATGCCTTCCACCATCTTTTTCATATTGATATCGGGCACCACATAATGGCTCGCTGGATAGATGCTAAAATCTTGGAATAGGTTTTTTACATTCCGATTGAGGACATCCAGATAACTCAGCCTTTCGATCTCATCACCCCAGAATTCTACTCTCAGGATATTCTCATCATACGCAGGAAAAATCTCCACAACCTCCCCCGAAACTCGAAACGTCCCGCGAACTGGATTAATGTCATTGCGTTTGTAACGGATATTGACCAAATTCCACAGAAGCGTCTCTCGTTCAATGGTCTGCCCTACTTTGAGGACAAAGCTCCCCGCCATGTATGTTTCTGGAGAACCCAGCCCATATATGCAAGAAACCGAAGCAACAATAATGACATCGCGTCGATGAAGAAGAGAAACGGTCGCTCGGTGTCGCAAACGGTCAATTTCATCATTCACTGAGGAATCCTTTTCGATATAGGTATCCGTTGTCGGCATGTAGGCTTCGGGCTGATAGTAGTCATAGTAGCTAATAAAGTAGTCCACTGCGTTTTCAGGAAAAAACTCCTTGTACTCACTACACAACTGAGCGGCCAGCGTTTTATTGTGCGCGATGATAAGTGTGGGGCGCCCAATCTGCGCAATGACATTCGCAAGCGTAAATGTTTTTCCGCTTCCCGTCACCCCAAAAAGCGTTTGGGTTCGATCACCCTTCTGAAGCCCCCTGACAAGCTCTTCAATCGCTTGAGGCTGATCTCCGGCAGGTTTATAGGGGGAGGTTAAAACAAAGTCTGACATAGTGTAAGCACCTGTTCTTTCAGACTCACAAGTGTTCCGTTATTATACAGAATCAAATCCGAATGACGTCGATACCAGTGATCCGAGTGCTGTGTCCGTAATCGCTTGAGAATTTGTCGAGGATACAGTCGAACTGACAGTCGGCTTAAAATCGTTGATTGCCTGGCACTGACAAGCAACACCTTATCGCTCAGGGCTCTGAGTCCCAGTTCGTCAAGGAGTGCTGCATGGATCACGGTGTTAGGGATTACTTGAGAGCGAATCAGGGCGCGAAGTTTTGGATGGATAATTGCGTTGAGTTCACGAATTCGACCTGGGAAAACAAGTCTTGCCAATCGGACTCGATCAACCTGCCCCGCTACGATGGCACCCGGAAAACATGAAGAAATTCTTGCAATGACCTGGTCATCTCTCAGGAGTTCATGGCCTAGGGTATCCGCATTCAGTATTTTGTAATTCTTTGGAACTGGTAGAAGTCCAAGCACCGTATCTTTGCCAGAACCCATTCGCCCTGTGAGGGTAAGAATCATGAATTAAAACTGATTGATATGATGAATTAATTTAAGAATAATGGCAAAATTCATCTTGTCCAGCTTGAGACAACTATACACAAAAAGCGTCTGATTATTGTAGTAGCGTTCCCGAATAAAGATGATCTCGCCAAACCCATGACCCGATGCAATTAGATTAAGTTCGCTGAGTTGAGGAGGCGATAATTTTATTTTGAGCTGAAAATAGATGCGGTTATCCAGAATAAAATAGGAAAAGAAATGGTGATAAAAACGCTGAATATATCGAAGGGTCTCCTCGGCAGAGTCCAAAAGTGTATAAAAACCAAAATCATCGGAATGAATATAACAATCTTCAAGCAGATGCGCTCTAATCCACTCATCAAAACCCTTCCAGAACGTCCCATTCGGTTTGTCGAGCAGGATGAAGGGTCTCACATTCAGCTTCCCCGTTTGAATCGAAGCAAGCCCCTGAAAGATCTCATCCATCGTTCCATACCCCCCAGGCATCACCACGATGGCTTGGGACTCCCGATAAAAGGTCAACTTGCGCGAATAGAAATGCTTGAATACGGTCACATGCTGGGGATGATCTGAAAATACCTTACTCAGACTTTCAAACGGAAGTTGAAGCCCCAGTCCGAAGCTGTTCTCGGGACCTGCACCGGCGTTGCCTGCCTCCATAATCCCGGGCCCCGCACCAGTAATGGTCTTAAAACCCTCTTGCACCGCAAGCTTCGCAAAATGATAGGTAAGCTGATAGAGATCATCCGATTTTGCCGTACGCGCAGATCCAAAGATGGTAATCTTCGAGTCATATTTGTAGTGCTTAAACATGGTAATCGCATTCCTGATTTCGTCTAACCCTTCCTTCAAAGGGACAATTTCTTCTGGGTCAGGATCTTCCCAGTTAAACAGTAATGTGGAAAGAATAAACTCTTTCAGTATGGTCTGCTGATGGATACTTCCCACCGCATACCGAGACAACAAGGCATCAATATCGTTTTCAAGCTCTTTTTTATCAGGAAGATGCATCACGAGCCTCCAGGATTTCTTGCATGGAGAGTTTCCCCTCATAGAGAGCCTTCCCCACAATAAATCCTTCCAGACTACGACCTGGGAGTTTACCCAGGGACTGTATATTTTCCACCGTACTCACTCCCCCGCTGGCAATGAGCCGAACTTTCGTCTGCAAAAGGATGTTCGATAGCATACTCAAATTGGGTCCATTCAGAAGCCCATCACAATGTATGTCCGTATAGATAACTTCTTGCAACCCTTCTGCCTCATAACGCTGAATCGTATCCACAACGGTCAACGGGGTGGCTTCAGTCCATCCTTTTATCGCCACTTCATCTGCTCTTGCATCTATGCCAAAAATAACCTGGGTTGGATAATCCTGCAAGACTTTTCTAGCAAAAGGAAAACTGGTCAGGACTGCGGTGCCCAGAATGACCCGGCTAACCCCCATCAGAATAAGCTCCTTGAGCGTCTCCCTATCCCGAATTCCTCCTCCAACTTCAACAGGAATTGAAACGGACTTCGCAATGTGGCCAATGAGTTCTCCATGAACCAGTCGTCCCTCTTTGGCTCCCTGAAGGTCTACCACATGAAGGATGTCTGCTCCCTGTGAAGCAAGCTGTTTGGCCATACTGATAGGATCTGCCGAATATACCGTCATTCGAGAATAATCCCCTTGTGTTAGGCGGACGCATTTATTTTCGAAAAGATCAATCGCAGGAATTATTTTCATTTAATCTTAAAGTACTCCATCACGGTCTGCATAAAACTCAACCCGTCTTCGCCACTTTTTTCAGGATGGAACTGGGTCGCAATAAGCTGATCTCTCATCACAGCTGACACATAAGTCTGCCCATACTCTGTAGAAGACAGCGTGACGGACTTATCCTTCGGAACGACGTAATAGGAATGAACGAAGTAAAAATATTTTCCATGAAACTTCCTAAATTCGTTTTTCTGGATATCCAAAGTATTCCAACCGATTTGAGGAACACAAAGCTGATCCGTTGCCTGGAAACGCTTCACTGAACCCTCGAAAATACCCAACCCGTTTACCCCTGGATTTTCTTCGCTCGATTCAAACAGGAGCTGAAGCCCCAAGCATATTCCCAGAAAAGGTCTTCGGGCACGAATATGGTCTTGAATCTGCTCAAAACAACCGCTATCCTGCAAACTTTTTACCGCATGTCCAAACGATCCAACGCCTGGAAGAACCAGCAAATCATCCCCTTGAATCTGGTGAAGATCACGCGTAACGATCACCTCTTTTCCAAAGTGTTTGAAGGAACGCTCAACACTTCGAATGTTCCCCGCATCATAATCTACGATAAAGATCACTGACTAAGTCCTACAGCAACAGCACCCAGAATTCCTGCATCTGTTCCGGTAGTCGCAGGAAGAATAGCTGTCTTCAAATTTGCGGTCATCTTGACGTGCTCCTGAGTCGTTTTTCGGATGCTGTCAAACAGAATTTTGCCGATCTGACTCACCCCGCCCCCTATCACAATCGCTTCTGGATCAAAGATATTGATAAGATTCGAACAGGCAATTCCCAAATAATAGCCGTTCTCTTCAATCGCTTCGATGGCAAATTGATCGCTCATCCCCGCTGCCTCCGAAAGAATAATCGAAGTAATTTTCCCCCCGTTACGTTCAGAAAGCTCCAACACTTTCCCGCCATAATATTCACTGATCACGGTTAACTCTTTGAGCTTTCGTCCCGCACGACGTGCCATGTTAATCCCTGAGGCATAAGCCTCCAAACAGCCATGCCGACCACAAGCACACTTATACTGATCATCCGTGGTCAGATTCAGCACCATATGCCCAACTTCTCCGGCGATTCGATGGGCACCTGAATAAAGTTGCTTATTCAAAATGAGCCCACCGCCTATTCCCGTGCTCACCGTCATAAAAATAATATTGTGATAGTTTTTTCCTGCACCAAAATACAACTCCCCCATTGCAGCACTCTGGGCATCATTCACCAAGATAACAGCCGTTTTTTGGAAGGACTTTTTGAGGCGGTTGACTACGGGATAGTTTGTCCAGCCACTAATATTGGGGGCATTGATCACAAGTCCTTTTTTATGATTCAGTTGCCCGGGAATACCCAGAACAATATTTTTTAGTTGCTTAGAAGTGCATCCCGTTTCGGCAAGCAAATATTGCACCATCGTGACAATTTGATCTACAACAACATCTCCACCCTTTTTGGCTTCCGTCGGGGTCACATTTCTCGCGAGGATCGTTCCGAGATCATCTGCGATTGCAGCTGCAATTTTGGTTCCCCCAACGTCGACACCAATCGTATATTGTGTCACGACGAAAAGGCGTCCTCAATCATCTCACAGAGAGCGTGAATGAGAAGTCCGTGACCCTCTTGAATGCGGGGGGTATTGTCTGACGGAACAGCGAGATTGACATCACAAAAAGAAGCCATCTGCCCACCTTTCAAACCCGTGAAGCCAATAGTAGGACAGCCCAAGTCCTTCGCAAACCTCAACGCGCTGACCACGTTGGGACTGTTGCCACTGGTCGAGAGCCCGATCAGCACATCTCCAGGAGTCGACAGGGCTTCAGCCTGTCTTACAAATACTTTTTCATATCCATAATCGTTGCCAATAGCCGTCAAAGCAGAGGTATCTGTGGTAAGCGCAATCGCAGGGAGTCCGCGCCGTTCACGTTTGTAGCGCCCCGTCAATTCCGCCGCGAAATGCTGAGCATCCGCCGCACTTCCGCCGTTCCCAAAAATCAGCACCTTTCGTCCGGCCTTCATCGCTAAGATCACCAGCTCCGCCGCCCGCGCGACTTCAGCATCCAGTCTTCCCAAAGACTGAATCATCACCTGATGTTCTGATAGATGTCTGATAAACGGTGATTCCATCGGGTTTCAGTATATAGCATTTTTATGAATTGGTTAAGATTCCATATCGTCTGTTTCTGGCGAGAACCGGAACTCACGCTGAGGTTCTGGGTCTCTAGCTCACATCTATACTCTTGTAGGCTATTTCCGTTCCAACGCCTAAACGTGCCTGATAACCCCAGTCATGCGAAACAGAGGGAGCAAAAACGAGAGGCTCATGAAGGTGACAAAAAACCCTATAATAATAAGAGATAGAGGTCCGATCAACGCAACAAAACGTTGTAAGCGGACATCCATTTCCTCGCCCAGATAGTCGGTCAACTGCATGAGCACCTGATCGAGCTCTCCACTTTCCTCCCCAGCCATAATCATCTTGATCACAATAGCCGGGAAAAAGCCTGCTTCATGCAGTGCCATGGAGAGTTTGCTGCCCTCAATGATTTTTGTCAAAGCGTTGCGAAGAAGGGACTTCAAGTACAGGTTATGTGTCGCAGAAAGTGTAAGCTGAAAAGACTGAATGAGCGACATCCCTGACCCATGCAGGGAGCCTAGGTTTGAAACAAAATTCATGACGCTAAAATAGTATCGAAATGTCCCGATTAGAGGGATTCGATAGACATATTTTGATATCAGAAAAGGTAATTCTTTTCGAAACAAAAAGAATAGGGTTCCCGAAACAAAGACCAGAACCAGAGGGCCTTTCCACCAAATTTGAACAAACACTGCGTGAAGGTAAAAAAGAACTCTTGTCGGAAGCGGTAATTGAACCCCTGCCTCCTCGTATATCAGTTTGAAGCTAGGCAAGACCTGCGTCATGATCCACACCAAAATCCCTGAACCCAAGACCACCAGTGTGATCGGGTAAAGAAGTGCATTTTGAATCTTTCGAGTCAATTCGATGCGATTCTGCAAATAGCCACTTGCTTTTTCCAATGAGTTTACCAAAGAACCTTCGTTCTCCCCCACCCGAATGATATTGGTGATAAACAATGGAACCTGCAGCTTGCTAAAGAGAATTTCTGAGAATGAATTCCCTTCACGCAATCCACTGAGCAAAATATCCATGGGTCTGCCCAAGCTTCGGCTACCGATATCCGCACGTATAAGTTCAATCGCTGGATAAAGGGTGACGCCACGTTTGACGAGGAAATGCAACTGTTTAAAAAAAAACGCGAGATCCAGACTACTGAACAACGCGAACCACCTCTTCAAGTGTGGTTACATTGTGGAGGACTTTTTGTAGCCCATCCTGTTTGAGTCCCACAAATGAATCTTTTTGAAGATGAGACCTGATCTCAGTCTCCGAATATTGTCGTTGATTAATGAGTTCTTTGAGCGAATCTGACATCGTTAACAATTCAAAAATACCCGTTCGACCTCTATACCCTGTGTTTCTACAAAGCTTACACCCGCGACCTTTTAGAAAATCCTGAGAACCATCTAATCCTGACCACACCAGATGTTCCTGGCTCGGCACACAAGGATCCCGACAGTCAGGACAAGTCCGTCGAATCAATCGTTGGGACAATACTCCGATGAGAACGGATGATATGAGATAAGGCTCAACGCCCATATCAATCAGCCTGGCAATGGCTGATGCTGTGTCATTGGTATGTAATGTAGAGAACACCAAGTGACCTGTCAGTGCGGCTTGAAACGCTATCTTCGCAGTTTCCTTATCCCGAATTTCCCCGATGAGAATCACATCAGGATCCTGTCTAAGCACGGATCGAAGTCCTGATGAAAATGTTAATCCGGCTTTGGGGTTAATCTCGCTTTGATTGAGCAGATTGACATGATACTCCACAGGGTCTTCAATGGTTACGATATTCTTTTCAATACTTTTGATCTGGTTCAGGATCGAATACAAGGTTGTGGTCTTTCCACTTCCGGTGGGACCAGTTACCAAAAATATCCCATAATTACGTTGCACCAATGCCTTGATTGAACTGTACATCTCGAAATTCATCCCAAGGCTCTCCAAATCCAAAATCATACTCTCCTGGTCTAAAAGCCGCATCACGATCTTCTCTCCATTGAGCAAAGGGTAGCTGGAAACGCGAATATCAATAAGCTTTTGCTCAATTTGGATACGAAAACTTCCATCCAACGGCAACCGCCGCTCCACAATGTCCATCTTCGCCAATATCTTGATGCTGGAAGTGAGAGAGTGGCTCAAATTCTGGGGCAAACTCCAAGTTTTGTGGAGAACGCCATCGAGCCGAAATCGAATATCGAGACTGTCTTGCTTCGGTTCCATATGGATATCTGAGGCACGGTCTCGAATGGCAGTCGAAATAATGAGATAGGCTAAACGACTAATCGGTCCTTGATCCTCATGATACCGAAACACCCCGCCCTCACCAAGAATAGTGAACTGGTCAAGATTTTTTTTATCCATCGATTCGATGATTTTCGCAACTGCAGACTCCCCACCAAGGTGCTTATTTAGGGTGAGATTTAAATCCGAAAGCGTCACCACCACTGGCTCCACTCGAAGATGTGTAAACTGCTCAATCGCATCGATGGCAATCGGATCCAGCGGATCAATCATGCCCAGAATAAGCGAGTTCTGCACTTTGAAAAGGGGGAAAACATGGTGCTTTCGGATCATGCTTTCAGGAAGAACGCTCACCACTGATAAATCTGTTTTCTTTCTCGATAGATTAACATAGGGAAGATTCAGGTGATTCGCAATAAAGAGGGCTAGTTTCGTCTCATCAATATGTCCATTCCCGACAAGAACATGAACAAAGGACTCATTTTGTATGGATACCTTATCCTGGATTTCCTTTAACTGTTTCGTCGTCAGCAGACCTTTGTCGAGAAGAGCATCGGCCAGAGAGGTCATGATTAAGCGTGAAAGCTTTTTATTCCATCGTCAAGGGAGTCAAATATCTGAAAATACTTAATGATTCGGGTCATCATCAGGATCTCACGAAAATCCTCATTCAGATTACAGAGACGGAGATCTCCCCCAGCCTTCTGGGTCGCCTTCAGACCTTCAACCAGTGCACCAAGCCCCGAACTGTCGATATAGTTGCAGTCCTTAAGGTTCAGTACTATTTTGGCGGAATCTTTCTTGATCGTGGCATTAAAAAGCTCATTGAGCTGTATAGAATCATCAAATTCGATATCTCCCTCAATGGTCACCACAACCAGTGTTCCCTTTTTCTCGGATGCAACTTTTTTCATAAAAATAACCCCTTCCTAGATAAGATATTTTATCAGCGTTACGACATTTCCACTATCATTAAATAACACTTCATCCATGCAAGCTTGCATCGCTGTGATTCCGCGTCCACGATTGGTGATGTCCGTTTGATTCTCAGAGTAGTTAAGCGTTCCAAGATTAAATCCTTGCCCCTCATCTGCAATAGAGACCTCAATTTTACGATTGGTAATGACCCCCGTCACCTGAATATTTTTCTTGGGATCATTTTTGTTGCCGTGTTCCATGGCATTCAGCAGACACTCCGAGAAGGAAAGTCGAATATGATTGTGTATCCTTTTACTGATATCGAGTGCTTCAAGCTTCTTGAGAAAATCAGCAATCGTTTTTTTGACAGCGGGCAATTTACTTTTGAGGGTGTAGTCGAGCTTGTACCTGTTCGTTTCTTTAAATACTGGCAACTCTTGAAAGTCGATGACCACCAACGTAATATCATCAGAAAACTCATGATAATCCCCAAATCGCTCCACTTCACCGATTAGGAATTTTGCAAGTTTATCCGGTGCCAGCGTAGGATTTGATCGAACAAGGGAGGCCAATCGCTCTTTGGCAAACAACTGTTTTCGATTGTTTCGCACCTCCGTAATTCCATCGGTATAGAGGATCAGCTTGTCCCCATTGCGAATGACCATATTCTTTTCGATAAACCCTCCATCATCGAAGGTTCCCAGGTACGTCCCTTCAGTATCTAGGAAGAAACAGTCCTCCGTTGCGCTTCGATAGAGAATTGGAGGGTTGTGCCCCGCCTTGCAATATCGCAATAGATTTCGTTCGAAATTGATCATTGCATAAAAAGCAGTGACATAAAAAATGGGAGATCGGCTTAAATAGCCTTGAAGAGATTGATTCGTTGCCTGCAAAATGGTCTCTGGGGAAGCGAATCTTTTTCCAAATTCGGTAAAAATACTATTCGTCATCGTCATGAGCAATGCAGCGGGAATACCCTTCCCTGACACATCCCCTACCACCACCCCAAGGTTGGATTCATCATAGGGGATGAAATTATAGAAGTCCCCGCCGACCGCTCGGCAAGGAATATTGGTCGCGAAAATAGACAAGGCCTTGTTTTCAGGAAGTTTTGCCGACAGAAGTCCCTGTTGAATATATCTAGCCATCTGAAGTTCTTTTGCGGTTCGCGTCTGCTCCTTCTTGAGCTTCTCATTGAGGGCTTCACTTTCTTTGTAAAGTCGGGCATTCTCAATGATCACGGCGGCTTGGTGAGCTATTGAAGTCAAGAGTCTTGGCTTAAAGTTATCCTGTGAAACAGTGTCATCTCCGAGATCTATCACAAGAACGCCAATGGGCTTCTTATTCACAATCAATAACGGAACCACAACAAATTGGCTTAACCCAAGGATATCGACCGCTGTTCGATCGTAGGTCTCTAGTTGTTTTGGGGTGATTTGCAAAATGCGCCCCTCTAGCAAAGCCTTTCCTTCAATGGTTTTGGATATGTCGAGCGAAATCGAGCGATAAATATCCTCAGACCAGCCACTTGCGACCCGGGGGATTAGAAGATTGTTCGTGGTGTACTCATAGAGGATTGCACGTGAGAAACTTAGCACTTCCGTGAAAATTGAACACACCTTTTTCAAAATTTTATCCAGCTCAAATTCGGAGGTCAGTGACTTGGTAATATTGTAAGTTGTGGTGAGCTCCATGAGATGTTCTTCTGATTTCTGGTAAATGGTTGAGTTGTTCAATGCCACCATAATATTATTCGAAAGATTAGTCGCGATATCCAATTCTCGATCCGTAAAAGGTTTTTGCGAGGGTGGTCGCATGGTGCGCAGTTCGCCAATAATCGTCATATCCTCATCAAAGAGTGGAATAGCCATGATACTATGAATCCCCAGATCCGAAAAAATACTGTCTTCGTAGAGGGTATTGTCTTGTGGCTCTTTAATGAGGATTCCCTCGGCTTTCTGTGCAAGAATTTGAGTACATTCCTTGAATCGCACCAAACTCTCGAGTTTCGAAATTTGGAAATCCGTAAATCCAAATGACTTTTTGATCACAAACCTCGCACTATAATCATCGAAGAGAAGAATCAGTATTTTGGGAGCTTTTAACAAAATAGAAGTGTTGCGAGCGATCACATCAAAGATTTTCTTGAAATCATGAAGCGAGCTAATTGCTTTTCCCACTTCATAAAGAGAGGAAATCTCCCGCTCTCTATTCCGGAGTTCCTCATACAGAACCGCAGACTGAATCAGTGGCAAAAACTCCTCAGCAATACTCTTGATGTAATGAATCTCCCTTTCATCAAATTTACGTTTCGTTTTCTTGGAGCCAATAGACAGGATGCCTGTCAGGGTCTTTTGATTCATAAAGGGAACGGCCACCTCGGCCTGTATTTTCTCCATATCACTGGCAAGAGCCTTCAAAACATCAATATTGGCCTTTTTGCTGGAAGCTCTCCGCTCATGCTTAGAAATAAAATGCTTAATTTTGGAAAGAAAAATGAGGTCTTGTTTGCTGTGAAAGTATTGTACCAAGGGTGAGGTCTCAACAAGCTGTGAGACAGATTTTGTCAGAGTAATAGATTCCTTGAGCTCGTAATCTCCACTGTCCGGATCGTGGAGAATAAAGCTAATGTTTTCTAAGTGGAGGCGCTTAGAAACATTGGTAATCAGAAACAACAGCAACTGCCGAAGATCCAGTGGGTCGGAGACACCTTTGCGCAAGGAGGAGACTTCCATGTCGACCTTGCTGAGGCGTTTATCATTAAACATCAAGGCCATTATACCAAGAAAATTGAATTTGTGAGGATTGATTTGTGAGGGGAAATACTCTTGAGCAAATGTTTAAATCAACTGCAATTTAACACCCGCGTTCATTCGTCCTCAACAATTATTTCATTATATTTTTTCATTTGTCGCTTATTCATTTATTTTCCTTCCTAGGCCAAATATTAAAATTCTGCTCAATCCATTCGATGGCTACCTTAAATGGAAGGTCGAGAACAAGGAGGTAATGTTTAAGAGTGAGGATGAGCGGGCATAATCACGTTATACTGCATACTGCGAGTCGAAATATTAAGTCCCAGTCTTTCTGCAAACTGAAAGAAATTGGCAAAGAAGGGATCTGAGAAGTGGGCAAAAAGATAATCGCTCAAAAAAAAGAAGGAGAACCAACGCGACCGCAAAGCCCTGGATACGTAGGGGACGAATTTTATGACAAAAAAGCATCGTTCTATTTTTGATGAAGGCATCGAATATTTCAAAAAATATCCGACAATTTCATCGGAGTCTCAAAAATATCCAAAAGAAATCAAGACTATAGTTGTTCCTAATGAGATATCGCCTTCCGAGAACTATGAAGCTGGCTATTTCGTCGCTGGAATTCTCAACGAGATGATCAATGCAAAGTATTCGTTTGATCATGTCAAGTATTTCCTTCAGCTATTGGCTGACGCTAGTTCGCTTGAGGAAGCGCTTGATAAGGTGGTAAATTGGAGCAAATGAAATCAACTATTTCTTACAGTGTCCAGCACCTCGATGCGGCATAAAGAGGTCTCTTAAGAACTCACCTTGCGCGCTCGCCTCACCCAGCCCTTTGGGCAGCCCTCTCCACCAGTGGAGAAGGCCACTACGATTGGGGCTGGTCTTTCTCCGCAGGCGGAGAGAGATGGCCGTGGGCCAGAGAGAGGCGGGATTTGGATTGAATTCTGAAAGTCTGTGTAAGGTGATTTAAGAAGAAAAAGCAATGGAAGATATACTAAGACCGATTTGGTTTTCGGTACACCGAAAGAACCAAATCTTGGTCGCAGTTATGCTGAGCAAATTGGTTTCCCTGAAACCAATTTAGTCGAAGTATAAACTTAATCGAGTCAATTTGACAGATTCATATTCTGCCTCTTCTCTGATATAATTTTATCAACCCAATGACAACCAATAAGAATCAGAAATCAACAAAAGATCAATCCGAAAAAGAAGTTGTGAAGGCAACGGTTTCTCGTTTATTTAAACAATATGACAAAGTATTTCGGCATCTGAGTACTTAACCATGGCTATCACTCTTTCCAGGCAAGCTGTCGTGTATCTCTTCGAGTCCTGTCAACAGGAATCAAGCGTACGTGGCGAATCATTTCCGGAACGTCTATTAGAAAAAGACCTAGATAAAATAATGAAGGGTAGCAATTCTAGCTGCCCATACACATGGTAAATGGGTATCCTTTTAGCCTTTTGATCATAGTCTTCAAAGTTATTTTATGTTTGACAATTATTATTTTACTGATTCAAAGAACTTGCCAACCTTGTACCGCCCAAGAATCTTGCAAACAGCGGCACTTAGCTCTTGCTCGGTTTGCTTCTTTTTTCTGTTTTTGAGCTTTTCAAAAGCCTCCGTTGCTTTTGAAATCAAGGCTTGGCGTGTGGTTGTCTCCTCCTCCGCAATTATCGGATTTCTGGAAAGCACATACCGAAGATTCGGCTGATCGGGATCTCGCACTTCCGCTAAATTCCTTTCGTCAAATAACCCCAGCTGAATGACCTTTTACTGGCTACGTTTTGTACGCAAAAACAGCCCTTAATCCTAATGGGTAGTAAATGTTAACTCAATTTGCAAGGGGGTAAAATCCCTTAACACATGCCCATCGGTCTCCTTTCAAGCTTAGTCGACATTATGTCAGAGCTCATTAACTCTTGAGGAGACCGTCTTTCTCATTTTATCGACAGACCTTAGACTATCGACATCGGGTCCACATCGATCATAATCTTCGAATAGGTCTGTAGCTTTTGCTTGAGGGGAGAGGCATCTTTGTCCTGAGGCACTTTGATAAGAAACTGCCATCGATACCTGTTCTTTATTTTCGCGATCATAGGAGGACTCGGAGGCAGATATACAAAATCACTGAACTGAACACGAATCTCATTAAATATGTCCACGCAACGTTTTTCAGACAACGTGTCCTCTTTGTCTTCACACATCACCCGAATAAGCCTGAAAAACGGCGGCAACTGCGCTTGCTGACGAGTGGCCAGCTCTAACTGATAAAAGCGTTGATAGTCGTGACGCATCGCACATTGAATCGCATAGTGATCTGGATGGTAGGTTTGGATCAAGACTCTCCCCGCTTTATATCCACGGCCAGCACGTCCACAAATCTGAGTCAGAAGGATATAGGTGCGTTCAATAGAAAAAATATCAGGATAGAAAAGTCCTTGATCTGCATCTATCACGCCCACCAAGGTCACCTCTGGAAAATGATGGCCTTTGGCAATCATCTGCGTCCCGATCAGAATGTCGAGTTTTTTTTCTGCAAAGGCTTGCAATGTGTCTTTTGCATGAGATCTCTTCGCCGTTGTATCGCCATCTAACCGATCCAGTCGGGCTGACGGGAAGGTGGTCCTTAGCTCCGTCTGAAGTGCCTGGATACCCTTCCCTACTGCGATCAACTTCCCTGACCCGCAAGCCGGACAAGTCGAGACCTTTTCTCGACTGACTCCACAATAATGACATTTGAGGCGTTGATCATTATGCAACGTAAAACTCACCGAACAACGAGGACATGTCACGGGCTCCCCACAGGACTCACACCGAAGAAGCTTGCTTAGCCCTCGTTGATTGTACAGAAGCATTACTTGCTCACCTTCACTCAAGGTCTTCTTAATCGCGTTGACCAGTTCATTGGACAAAAGCCGACGGGGGAAATTTCCGGTCTCCTTCAAGTTGATGAGATCTACTTGGGGTAGCGAAACATTGCGATATCGTTGAGCCATCGTTGAAATCAGATAATGTTTCTTCGCTTGAAAATACGTCGAAACCAAAGGAGTCGCTGAACCCATCACCAGCAAGGCTCGCTCAAGCAAAGAACGTTTAAAGGCAACCACTCTGGCATTGTATCTAGGGGTTTGTTCCTGCTTATAGGCAGAATCCTGCTCCTCGTCCATGATGATTAACCCTAAATTTTGAATAGGAGCGAACACAGCCGATCTCGTCCCGACGACTATCGATGCCGTTGCATGATGAATCCCAAGCCATGCCAATCGTCTCTCTTTATCGGTAAGACCTGAATGGACAACAAAAACACGATCCCCATACTCCTGACGCAACCGCTCCGAAAGCACATAGGTCAAAGGAATTTCTGGCACCAATATCAAGGTACTTTTACCCTCGATCAACATCTGTCGCATGATCGCCAAGTAAACCTCGGTTTTTCCACTACTGGTCACGCCATGAACGAGATGCGGTTTGTCGCGCGCCCTGAGGATTCGCGAAACTGTCTCGTTTTGATCCTTGGTCAACTCTACCTGACGAGTCTCAACCAATGCTGTAAGCGCGTTCTGAACAAAAGGAAGCGCATATTGATCATGCCACTTCTTACCTGATCTGGCTCCCACTGGAAGAATACTTCTGATCACATCGGTAATCGATGTCGCGTAATAATGTGCAAGCCATTCCAAAAGCTGAAGAGTTTTCTCATTAAAAAACGTCAACTCTGATTTTATTTCTAGGATATCTTTAAGCGCAAATGTTTCATGGTGTTCTGATTTGACACTGTATATATATCCCAGTACCGTTCGATTTCGAAGTGGCACGAGTACGGCATGCCCAACCTTAAGCTGAGATTCGAGATTGACAGGTATTTTGTAAGTAAGTGATCGATGGAGGTATTCTGCGAGAATAACCTCCGCATACATCAACTTTTTACACAGGTTCTTTCAGATGGCCTATAACCTCATCCATTGGAGGCCCTTCTGGAATATCTAAAACGACGACTTCCTCTTCAGGCTCGGCCTCAATATCAGCGACAATATCTTCCGCTATGATTAATTCATCTTCTGCCAACTGATCTTCTACCTCAAGCTCAGCAACGCTGATCCCCGTTTCTTGTGCAATAAAAGTCGCTAATTCTCTTTCAGCCTCGGTTGGAGCGGTCTTTGCTTTCAGCGCGAACTGTTGATCAGGAAGTTTAATGTCCTCGTATAGACCGTCCAACATATCATCCTCTTCCTTGGTCTCATCTTTGATATCCTCTAACATAACGATATCAATAAGACCGAGATCCATTTCCTTAATAGCCTCCATGATAGGACGCTTATCGCGATCAGCTTCATCTAAAAGGTAGGTGCCTTCCTCTACAATGTCCTTGGCTCGTCGAGAGACTGCGTGTGTGAATAAAAACTTATTGTATCGTCTTTGCATAACTCGCTCCTTTTTTGAAATTATTTCAATGATCCGTTGAACAGTGAGCTCCATTCTATCATTAGTTATCGTATAATTGAAAGCAGATTCATGACCCAACTCCCTTTCAGCCGTTTGGAGGCGAACAATCATCTCACTCTCGTCCTCAGTTCCACGGCTTTTTAGCCGCTCTTGCAAGGCAATCATAGAAGGGGGCACTAGAAAAATGCTCACAGCATCATAGTCATTGTCTGCACAGAATCGTATTAGTTTTCTGGCTCCCTGCACATCGATCTCAAAGATAACTTTCTCACCCTGATAAAGTCTTTTCAGACTATCCCAGGCTGTGCCATAGCGATTTCCGTGAACTTGTGCCCATTCTACAAATTCATTTTGAGCAACTTTCTCTGTGAACAGTTCATTAGAGATGAAAAGGTAGTGAACACCGTCTACCTCATTTTCCCGAGGGGTTCGAGTACTAAAAGAAATTGAAACTCCAAGATCTGGCCTTAACCGACGAAGATTTTGGATAACGGTACCTTTTCCCACACCTGAGGGACCGGAAATAATAATGGCAAATCCATTGGTGGTTGAAGTATTCATCATCATGAGTTCGTGATTAATATAGCAAACAACGGAGGTTTGTTCAAATATGTTTGACACACCGCAAAAAACACTTGATAATGCAATCCGAAATGAAGTTCCTCGATCTTTTTTTTGGAAAAATCTCTCATGATTTGGGCATCGACCTTGGGACAGCGAATACCTTGGTTTACATCAAAGGACAGGGGATTGTGCTTCGTGAACCCTCGGTCGTTGCAATAGACACCAAGACAAATGCCACGCTCGCGGTCGGTAACGAAGCCAAACAGATGGTTGGCCGTACCTCTGGAAGCATCATCGCTGTTCGCCCTCTTGAGGACGGTGTGATTTCCAATTTTGAAGTAACCGAGATCATGATTCGTTATTTCATCGAGAAAGTTCATAATCGAAAGCGGTTCCTTAATCCTCGTGTCATTGTAGGTGTTCCGTCTGGAATTACCGGGGTTGAAAAGCGAGCAGTACTGGATGCCATTTTACATGCAGGATCACGCGAGGCGTATCTCATTGAAGAACCCATGGCCGCAGCAATCGGAGCTGGCCTTCCCGTATCAGAGCCAACAGGGAGTATGATTGTTGACATTGGAGGCGGGACGAGTGATATCGCCGTCATTTCTCTAGGAGGCATCGTTGTATCGAAGTCTGTTCGCATCGCCGGGAATGAAATGGATCAGGCAATTATTGACCATTGCCGTGAAAACTATCGGATTCTTATCGGAGAACGGACTGCAGAGGACGTCAAAGTAAAGATCGGGAGTGCTGCATCGGTGGATGGAATGGATGAGGAGACGATTGAGGTTGTCGGTCGTGATCTTGTCACTGGCCTACCCAAGAATTTCACGCTCACCTCACAGGAAGTTCGAGAAGCTCTCAGTGAGACGGTTAATGCGATTCTTAATGCCATCAAGGGGGTTTTAGAACAAACGCCCCCCGAGCTTTCGTCAGACATCATGGAGAAGGGCGTCACACTGGCTGGCGGAGGAGCTCTTCTGAAAGGGCTCGATAAGTTTATCGAACGTGAAATTTATATCAAAGTGCATATCGCTGATGACCCACTCTCTTGCGTCGCCTATGGAACGGGCAAAGCGTTAGAGGAAATGGATATTCTGAAGAAAGTTTTGTTTTCCGAGTAAGGTACTCTTGCGAAAATGATTTTGACGCTTCGATAAATCTTGCGTTGGCGCCCGTTGTCATTCATCTCTTATTTACGCACAGTAAATGTCGCGCTGATTATGATAATGTAATTTTGCACCACAACCTAAGAAATCTAAATCTGTATCCCCGATTAGAGTCGGGGATGACTGTGCTTAGACAGTTATCCCATAATTAGAATTGTTGAAACGTACTGGACTTTAGGGACTGATTTGGGGTTCCATACACACAGTGCCTTAGATATGGTTGAAATTATAGAGATTTCATCCGGCTGATTTAGGTTTTGACTGTCGTGGTGTATAATGTGGGTATGATGAAGAAGCTGAAAATCTATTTAGACACATCAGTAATTAACTTTCTTTTTGCTGACGATGCACCAGAATACAGGTCAATCACAGAGGACTTCTTTCACAATTTTGTTAAGACCAAGAAGTACGAGACCTACATCTCAAATGTCGTTATTCAAGAGCTTGAACTAACTACTAATGAAGCGAAACGAAACCAGTTATTAGACGTTATCAAGCAATATCCGTTTAGTCTCCTCGAAGCGTCAGAGAAGACAGTCGATGAGATTGAGTATTTGGGAAAGCACTATATTCAAAACAAGATTATTCCTGAAAATAAGCTTGCTGATGCACTTCATATCGCCTATTCTGTTGTGTTTGAAATGGATATTCTGCTTAGCTGGAATTTTAAGCATTTAGCCAATTATCAAAAAGAAAAGGTAATCTCAATTCTCAATCAATCGCTTGGGTACTATTACCCATTTCGAATGACCAACCCAACGGAGGTGATCGCAGATGAATAAACCATCAAAAGCATTAGAGGAAACTTGGGCTGCAAAAGAACGCTTTTATCAGATTAACGCAGGCAAGAGTATGCGTGAAATCATTGAAAGTGTTGAACATAAGAGTTTCAAGAAGGAAAAACTTGCTTCTGCTTAATTCTGCAACTTATGAAGATATACTCGTTACGAATTGGTTTTCGGTAAAGTGACGACGAGCGACGCTTACTGTGCGTAAGCAAGCAAGCAAGCAAGCAAGGAGTTGCAAAACCGCCATCGCAAGATCAAGCGAAGCGTCAAAACCAATTTTAGCAGAGTATAACACTTGGTTGTACCAGCAACTGTCCGCTTCTAGGATCGTATGGCGCATGATATATGATGACGGGTTAATAATTCTCAAGGATTTTCAAGAATACCTCCACAATAACCGGATCAAATTGTTCTCCGGCATTCTTGCGAAGTTCGTCTGTCGCAAAATCATTATCCATCTTGTTGCGATAGGATCTGGTGGTGACCATGGCATCATAGGCATCGGCGACCGATATAATCCGGGCTGTAATATCGATCTCATCCCCCTTGAGTCCATCTGGATAGCCACGCCCGTCATGTCGCTCATGATGATGTTTTATTCCCGGAATAACCCCCTGCAAGTTTTGAATAGGTCTCAGAATCTCCTCCCCGTAAACGGGATGATTTTTCATTTCCTGGTATTCATCTGGGGTTAGCTTGGTTGTCTTTCGAAGGATACTATCGCTCACCCCAATTTTACCAATATCATGGAGAATAGCCGCCAATTCGAGTCGACTAAGATCATCCTCAGACAAATTCAGTGCTTTTCCGATGGCTAGGCTATAATCTTTAACCCGACGTGTATGCCCCCCTGTATAGGGATCCCTTTTATCAATTGTACTGGCAAGTGTGTCCATAAAGGAGTAAAAGGTATCTCTTAATTCTTCATACAGGTGCGCATTATCGATCGCAATAGCGATTTGATTAGCCAATGCGGTGAGCATTTCCTGGTCATAATTCGTGAAAACGCCTTCTTGCTTGTTGATCACTTCCAGTACACCCAAAAGTTTGGACTTGGTCATGATGGGCATACAAATCATGTTGCGAGTCTCGAAGGAAGTCTGCTGATCAACTTTATAGAAAAAACGTTCATCTAATTTCGGATCATTCAGCAAAACTGGTTGTTTGTTTTGCGCGACCCATCCGGCGATCCCATGCCCCTTTGGCATTCGAATCGTCTTGACACTATCCCCCTTATTGCCCAGAGCCACATCGAAAAAAATCTCCTCC
>CAYHOI010000025.1:0-20507 GCA_964358175.1 uncultured Candidatus Marinamargulisbacteria bacterium
AATTCTAGTAGAGTATATATGCTTAATAGGATAGAATCTCGGGATGTATATCATTGCTGGTCAGTATAAAGGTCGATCCATTGAGACAAACAGCAAATGGATTCGTCCAACGATGGCGAAGACAAGAGCAGCTTTCTTTTCTAGTCTTGGAGAACGAATTCTAAACGCAGATTTTCTTGATTTGTTTTGTGGTTCGGCTGTAATGAGTATTGAAGCCTTGAGTCGTGGTGCCCATTACGCTGTTGGAGTTGATTTGCATATCGATGTTGCCAAACGGAACAAAGAAACCCTTTTAGTTGATGCATTAACCCTTTATCGAAATGACTCCCTAAGAGCCATAGAACTTTTTGCTAAGAAGCAACAGAAGTTTGATATTATCTTTATTGATCCACCCTATGACTATTCTGCTACGAGCGCATTATTGTTATCGTTATCCAAATTTGTTATACTGAAGCCATCTGGGCTGTTGTGCCTCGAGACAGCGGCAAAGTTTGATATGCCTCAAGAAATTGGACAGATCAGCGCAAAAAATCGTTATGATTATGGGCAAACAAAGTTGACAACCTATCAATGCAAAACATAGCCATTTATCCAGGTAGTTTCGATCCCATTACGAGTGGTCATTTGTCTATTATCAAAAGGGCTTTAAAAGTTTTTGATACCATTATCGTTGGCGTTTCAGTGAATGAGGCAAAGAACCCTCTATTTTCGATGGAGGAGCGACTGGAGTTTGTCCAAAAGGCTGTCCCACATCATGTCATTGTTAAACCCTTTGAAGGATTGTTGGTCGATTTTTGCAAACAAGAGGGAGTCACCATCTTGATCCGTGGATTGCGCGCAGTTTCGGATTTCGATTATGAGTTTCAGTTGGCGTTGGTAAATCGTCGGATGAACCGCCAGGTGGAGACCATGTTTCTCATGACGGATTATCAGTACTCTTATTTAAGTTCTTCACTGGTCAAGAATATGGCTCAGTATGGCGGAAACATTGATGGATTGGTTCCTGAGCATGTCAAAGAAGCACTTGAAGAAAAACGTGCACTTCAGAGAGCATAAAATGGAACTCATGGAGCTACTGGATACGCTAGAGAAAAAAGTGTTGGGAGGCAAACAATTATTTTTCTTACAGAAAAATGAAGCTATTGTGAACAAAACGGAAATACTGGATCTTCTGGAAGCCATTCATCGAAATATTGATGAAAAGTATGAAGCTCTCAAACACAGAATGGATGAAGAGCCTAGGCCTGATTCGCGAAAGTCTCTCAAAGCACTTGCACCTGAGCCAAATGTGCAGGGGGTTCAGGAACCTGGAGAGGGACGAGAGATTATTCTAGATGCCAAGCGTGAAGCACTTGACATAAAACAAGAAATTGATGAGTATGCAGTGACCGTCCTTGAAAATCTTCAACTTACGGTGACAAAGTTTAGAAGAAAGTTGGGAAAACTGGACGAAATAATCGATATGAGCAAGGAACGACTGGAAAGATCAGCACACTACGCACCTGCGAGAGAAGAGGAAATAAATGACCCAACGAGTTGACGGAAGAAAAGTAAATGAACTAAGACCTATCAAAATTACCCGAGATTACTTGCTTCATCCACATGGGTCGGTTCTGATGGAATGTGGAAATACGAAGGTTATCGTATCGGTCATGATTGAGGCGGGGGTGCCTTTCCATCAGAAGGGAACAGGGGAGGGCTGGTTGACAGCAGAATATAATATGCTTCCTGCGAGTTCCTCTGAACGTATTAAGCGTGAGAGGTTTAAAGTGGGTGGCCGAACCTACGAGATACAACGACTTATTGGTCGGTCACTTCGGATGGCCGTAGATCTCTCAAAACTGGGTGAACGAACGATCCTGGTGGACGCTGATGTGATTCAGGCCGATGGTGGCACACGTACTGCGTCAATTACAGGGGCATATGTGGCTCTGCATGACGCTGTGAAGAAGTTAATGGCCAGTGGTGAACTCAAGAAGAATCCCATTAAAGAAAAAGTAGCTGCAATTAGCGTTGGGATTGTTAAGGGGATCCCCGTTCTGGATCTCAACTATATTGAAGATTCAACAGCGGATGCTGATATGAATGTGGTCATGACCGAGTCTGGAAAAATCATAGAAGTGCAGGCAACAGCGGAGTCCGAGCCTTTTGACAAACAAGTCTTTGATAATCTTTTCTCGTTGGCGCACAGTGGACTCGATCAGGTGTTTGTAGTGCAAGGGTGAGCGGGGCAAATTTGACGGAATCTTGTCGGCTCAGGGTGCGAAATGTGAAATCTTAAGCTAAAAAATCGATGAAGTTATTGATTCGATAGAGTAAGTAGTAGGGTAGGGATAGCAGGGTATATGCCTTTCCCGAAGGGGTTTCGAGCCTGTCAACCTGAAAGGCACCGGAATAAATTCTTATCGCGAAAGATAGCTTACTTTCCTCAATAAAACTATGTAGCGACTTAAGCGTGCCCGATTTTCCAGATTTTACCTCTATGGGGATAACTTTGTTGTTTCTACTCATGAGAAAATCGACTTCTGAGGTTGCGCCTTGTTGTTCGCGATACCAGTACGACAAAGGTGTCGATTGAAAATATAAAAGAGATAAGAGCGTTTGCCCCACTATTTGCTCGCTAATTTGACCTTGAAAAATGGTATTGATGTCGTCCACTTTAATCAATTCTGCTCGAAGATTTAATTTATAGTTAATCAGACCCACGTCCAAATAGAGAAGTTTTGGCGATTTTCTCATATTATTTATGAGTGGCAGACTTTTCGAAGAAGATGCATAGACACGACTCACGATCATCGCTTTTTCTAGGACATCAAATGCTTCGCTTATCTCTCTGCTTCGGTAGCCTGAACCACTGAACCTCTCATATTTAATTGTTTGCCCCACATGCTTTGGTGCATTTTCGATAATAAATTGCAGGTATTTTGCTTTTGCTTCGGTGCTATATTTGAAAACGTCATCTTTAAATCCGGTCGTGATGGATTCATAAATAGAATTTAGATCCAAAAGATTTTTAGTCTCAACATAAGTAGAAACGGCTTCAGGCATGCCTCCAATAAGGAGATAGTCATAAAACTTTTTCATAAGAATATGATGGGTTTGTTCGGGAATCGTTTGATCTAAAGAAATACTCTCAATAAATAAAGTTGATGCAGTATCACCGTTAGCGAGCAAGTATTCATCAAAAGTAACAGGATGCATGTAACAATACTCAACTCGGCCAACGGGGAAAGAGAATCCTTCTTTCTTCATTTTTACTTCCAGAAGCGAACCCGCCGCAATAACATGTAGATCTGGAACTTCCTCGTAAAAATATCTGAGCTGATTCATAGCAATTGCTGATTGTTGAATTTCATCCACGAATAGTAGCGTTTTACCTGGAACAACTTTGATATTTTCTTTAAGTTGGATCATTTGAATTATTTGATGAATGGGTGTCATTTCTTTGAACAAATCCTGGTTATCTTGGCGTTCAAGATTGAGATAGATGAAATTATCAAAGGTATCGGAGAATAGTTTTACAACCGATGTTTTACCAACCTGACGTGCCCCCCTTATAATAAGAGGCTTCCTGCCATGTTTATTTTTCCACTCTACAAGGTGCCTTTGTATATTTCTCTGAAACATTATGTCATATTATATAACATGTTTTTCGTAAAGTATGTAATAATATATAAGGTGTTTTAGGCGATACACAGGGATATACTCTGCCAAGATTAGCAATTTCTAATTATGAAATTTACGGCTTGCTTTTCCATTTATTCACGATCTAGAGTGCCGAAACCAAGCTCAATCCGATTTTGGACTAAAAAAGTGTACTCTTTTGAATAGCTGTGGAATAGTTTATGCTCTTAGGCTATAATTAATTTCAAGATGACAAAAGTATTACTTGCCACCATTTATACCCATTATTCCATTATTGCTATGTCCAATGGTTACTCTATCAATGAGGTTATTTTATTGGTTGATAAAGAGCCTAACGAGACCATGCAGAAAAATATTCAACTGGTAGACGATACATTAGGTACCATTATGAAAATTAAAAAAGTGCCAACAGATTTATATAACATTGTCGATATTGCAACCAAATCGGTTGAGATAATAGATTCTATTCCAGAAAAAGATCAGCTCTATATTGATATTACTTCAGGGCGAAAGCCAAAGTCACTGGGTCTTTTATTTGCTGCTTATGCCAGAGCAAAGCGTATTACAAAGATTTGTTATGTTACGGAAGATACCAAGCAAATCATAAAACTGCCCAAAATGAATTATGCGATTAACGCTACACAAAAAGAATTACTTGAAATTATTGCCAAAGATAAAGATATTACAGCCCTTCAGATAGCAGATAAACTAAATATCACCAAGGGCATTGTCTATCGGTACATCAAGGAGTTAATTGAGTTTGATGCACTTGAAAAGGATGGCGAAACAATGATGCTATCTGATTTTGGCAGGATTTTGGTGTTATAAGATGAGAAAAACTATTGAGGCCTATGATACATGAACCAACTTAACAATACATATATCGAAACCCTTAATTTATTAAAAGAAAAAATCAAAGTAGCTCAAATCAAAGCTACATTATCTGTAAACGCAGAGATGATTCTCCTTTACTGGGAAATTGGTAAAACCATCTTGGAGCGTCAACAGCAAGCTGGCTGGGGTTCGAAAATCATCGATACTTTAGCCTCTGATTTATCAAAGAGTTTCCCTGACATGAAAGGATTTTCTCCTAGGAATCTTCTGCACATGAAAAGGTTCGCCGAAAATTATACTAATATCACAATAGTGAAACAAGTTGTTTCACTATTACCATGGGGTCATAATATTGTTTTGTTAAATAAAATTAAGGATGCCACTGAGCGTCTTTGGTACATCCAAAGTACAATTGCCAATGGGTGGTCTAGAAATATTCTTACTCTGCAAATCGAGTCGCAGTTATATCAAAGACAAGTAAGCACCAACAAAGTTAATAATTTCAAAAAAACCTTACCAAAAGAGCAGTCAGACTTGGCCAATGAACTTTTAAAAGACCCTTATAAATTTGATTTTTTAAGCATTGGAAAACTAGCAGAAGAAAGAGAACTTGAAAAAGAATTGGTAAAGCATATTACCCAGTTTTTACTTGAACTTGGCAAAGGATTTGCTTTTGTAGGACAACAATATCATCTCGCAATAGATGGCGATGATTACTACCTCGACATGCTTTTTTATCATCTCCGATTAAGTTGCTTTATTGTAATAGAACTCAAAACAGGCGACTTCAAGCCTGAATATGCAGGCAAGCTTAATTTTTATCTTTCTGCTGTTGATGATGTATTGAAACGAGATCAGGATAACCCTTCTATTGGGATAATTTTATGCAAAACAAAACATAAGATTAAAGCCGAATATGCGTTACGAGATATCAGTAAACCGATCGGAGTAGCTGAGTTTAAGCTGCTTGAAACTATTCCAGACAACCTAAAGACCAGCTTGCCAACAATAGAGGAAATCGAAGAGGAATTGGGTGAATGAGTTTTAATAATTTAGCATATAAAGCTTTCATTACTCAGCTGAGAGATGTTGACTTAACAAAAGCCAACATAAAAGAAAGCGAAACTATGACGCTATCTGATTTTGGAAAGATTTTGGTGTTATAGATGAGGATTAAATGACCTATTCACTAACAGATTACCATGCAAAATATTTTGCACATGAACTAACTAAACGGTGTTCATCTGATAGTTTAGAAAAGCTTGCTTCTGTTCTTATTGATGCTCAAGTTGACTTAAACCCTCATCAGATCGATGCGGCCCTATTTGCTTTTAAATCACCATTATCAAGAGGAGCTATTCTAGCTGATGAAGTTGGTCTTGGAAAAACAATTGAAGCTGGGCTTGTCATCTCTCAACAATGGGCTGAAGACATGAAGAACAGTCTTGAAATTGAACTAAAAGAAATTGGCAAAGAAATTAAACTTAAACAGTCAGAGGCCAGAAAATTTCCGGATTTGAATCAGAAGATCGAGGCACAAGATAATGTTGATGCTAGAAAAGAAGACTTAATTGGCAGTGTTGAGGCAAGACTTAAGCAAATGGTTAATGAGGAATTATTGTTTAGTATCAGATGGAGGTTGGGATAGACCATTTTGCCGACGTCAGCAAAATGGCTATCTCTGCAAGGTGTAAAATAAAGAATAAAGGTTGGTAAACAGTTAAATTGATTAAAAGTAGGAAATTGAACAGATTGTCGAAATATGATTATTCCCAAACAGGGTATTATTTTGTGACAATATGCCTGCAAAACAGGATTCATCTATTCGGGGAAATTTTCAATGGTAAAATGATATTAAATGATGCTGGCGAAATGATTAACCGTATCTGGTCAGAAATTCCAGAATTTTATCTTGGCATCAACATTAATGAATACGTTATAATGCCCGATCATTTGCACGGAATAATCAATATTCAAAATCCCATTGGATCAACCCACGTTAATAACCCCGTAGGGACAGACCCCCGTGTCTGTCCTAATGATAAAACGATTTGTCCTAATGATAAATTTTTAAATACAGGACAATCACATCAACCCAATACAGGACAATCACATCAACCCAATACAGGACAATCACAACAATCCAATTTAGGACAATCACATCAACCCAATACAGGACAATCACAACAATCCAATTTAGGACAATCACGGGGGATTGTCCCTACGATAATCGATACGAATACCGAAACGCCAACGGGGTTATCGGTATCGACGGTGATTCAACGGTTTAAATCGTTGACCACCAGAAAATATATTGATGGGGTAAATCAAAATGGATGGCCACCATTTGAACGGCAATTGTGGCAACGATCCTTTCATGACCGTATTATGAGGAACAACGACGAATTAAATCGTATCCAAAAATACATCATTGAAAATCCATTAAAATGGGTAAAGGATAAACCTCATGACCACTAATAAACAAAAGCTTGAATTGACATGGATTGGCAAAGACAAACAACCTAAGCTTGAACCTCGCATTCTTATTGAGGATTCCTCAAAGAGTTTTGGTGATAAGAACTCTGGCAATATGTTGATTCATGGAGATAATCTATTGGCCTTAAAAGCAATAGAACAAGATTATGCTGGGAAAGTAAAGTGTGTATACATTGATCCTCCTTATAATACAGGAAGTGCGTTCGAACATTGTGATGATGGGCTAGAACATTCAGTATGGTTAAGTTTGATGCGTGATCGTCTTGTTTTGCTAAGGAATTTGCTCTGTGAAGATGGGTCTATTTTTATAACAATTGATGATAATGAATGTCATTATCTTAAAGTGTTATGTGATGAAATCTTTGGTAGAACCAATTTTATTGCAAACATAGTATGGCAAAAGAGAACATCCCCAGATAATAGGCTTAGGCTCGGCGATGCACATGATAGTATTTTAGTTTTCCGTAAAAACAAATCTGGGAAAGAAATATTTAATCAACTAAATATAAGCGAAGAAAGAACAAAAGACTTTAAAAATCCTGATAACGATCCGAGAGGAGCTTGGGCTTCCACTGATTTTACAGGAATGACTGGACATGCAACTCCGAGTCAATTTTATACTATTATTTCCCCAAGTGGAGCTGCCTATCCTCCTCCTGATGGGAGATGCTGGGCATTAGCTGAAGAAACCTTCAAAAAATTACTTGCAGATAATCGGGTGTGGTTTGGAAAAGATGGGAATTCACAGCCTAATATAATTCGATATTTGTCAGATGTTGATGGCATGGTGCCTTGGACTTGGTGGCCAAGTGACGAAGTCGGACATACTGACGAAGCAAAAAAAGAAATTCACGGGATATTTGGGAAAGTTGACGCGTTTGACACCCCTAAACCAGAGCGATTAATTCAGCGTATTTTTCAAATTGCTTCTAATCCAGAAGACCTTATTCTTGACTCTTTTCTTGGGTCAGGAACTACAGCAGCCGTTGCTCACAAAATGGGTAGGCATTGGATTGGTATTAAACTAGGCGAACACTGCAACACACACTGTCTGCCAAGATTAATAAAAGTTATCGATGGCACAGACCAAGGAGGAATTTCAAAAACAGTAAATTGGAAAGGCGGTGGTGGATTCAAATTCTATGAATTAGCCCCAAGTCTTTTGCATAAAGACCATCGTGGAAACTGGGCTATTAGCAAAAATTACAATGCTCAAATGTTAGCTTCTGCAATGGCAAAACATGAAGGATTCCGCTTCCATCCTGATGAAAACTTATTTTGGAAACAAGGCTTCTCAACGGAAAATGATTACATTTTTACAACGACTGAGTTTTTAACACCTGAATATATTGATGTCATTCATGACCAAATGAAAGCCGTAGGGGGTAGCCCCGTCTGCTCCCTCTTGATTTGTTGCACTAAACACAATATTCCAGAAGATAGATACCCTAGCATTACCATTAAAAAGATTCCCAATATGTTATTGGGGCGATGTGAGTTTGGGAAAGAAGACTACAGCCTAAATATAGTAAATATGCCTGTTGATCCAGATGCTGAAGAAGCTGAGTTTATTCCTGATACCATACCGGAGACAGAAGTAGCAGAAGAAGATCCCAATGAAATTGAACAAGGGAGATTATTTTAAATGAGCAAGATAACCGTTCAAGGTAATGCGATTAATATTATGGATATAAATGGCGAAAAATATATTTCTTTAACGGATATGTGTCAGAAGTTCGGAGAACCTAGCGTACTCATTGCAAGTTGGATGAGAAATAAGGATACAGTTGAGTTTATTGGCTTGTGGGAACAACTACACAACCCGGCATTTAAACCCCACGAATTCGTGGGGTTTAAGAATGAAGCAGGAACAAATCAAAACGGGGCTTGCTATGCTTAACCTAATGAATAGCTCCGAATATAGGAACTGGCTAAAAGAGATTAAGGATAAAGTATCCTGTGCACAAATCCGTGCGGCTCTTGCGGCCAGTCGAGAGCTAATTTTCTTTTACTGGGAACTGGGTGAATCAATCTCAAGGAAACTGGCGGAAAATACTTGGGGCGACAAAGTTATTGACCGACTTTCTAAAAACCTTGGATCTGAATTTCCAGGAATCCAAGGCTTTTCTCGGCGAAATCTGTACTACATAAAGAAGTTTTATGACTATTTCAAAGGATATGCCTCCTCAGAGGTAATTGTGCCCCGTGCTGGGGCACAATTAGAAACAACAATAATGCACCAAAGCGGGGCACAAACTATGCCGCCAATTGTTTCACAGATTGCCGGACAATTACCATGGGGTCACATAAAAATCATCTTGGATAAAGTTACAGATCATCAAGAGGCATTGTTTTATATTTACGAAACACTAGAAAACGGGTGGAGCCGAGACGTCTTAGCCTTAGAAATCAAATCAAATTTATTCAAGCGTCAGGGTAAAGCGATTACAAATTTTAAGCTAACGCTTCCTGAGCCCCAATCAGGTCTAGCTGAGCAAACGATCAAAGATCCTTATAGCTTTGATTTTTTATTTATGACAAAGCCATATAACGAACGAGATATTGAAAGCCAGTTGGTTAGTCATATTACAAAATTTTTATTGGAACTGGGCAAAGGGTTTGCCTTTATTGGCAGACAATATCACCTTGAAGTCGGGGAAAGTGACTATTACTTAGACCTGCTTTTTTATCATGTTCACTTGAACTGTTATGTTGTGGTAGAGCTAAAGAACACAAAGTTCATACCCGAATATGCCGGAAAACTAAATTTTTACTTATCTGCCGTGGATTCTATCCTGAAAAAAGAAAAAGATAATCCAACCATAGGTATTTTGCTTTGCCGGGATAAAAACAAAATAGAAACAGAATTTGCTCTACGTGATATTAATAAACCAATAGGCGTAAGTGAATTTACCCTTACGGAAATAATACCCGATAATTTAAAAAGTAGCTTGCCAACCATAGAAGAAATTGAAAGTGAGTTAGAAATAGATAATCATGAATAAAACAACCAACATCATCAAAAATCGCCTCAGCTTGAGACAACCACAGACAGATAGTTTGGAAATTTTATCAAATATCTGTGACAGCATTGAGCTAAAGAAAAACCCTGATTTGGTTAGTGATTTAGAGAAGGTCAAAGAGCTGTATCCATCCATAATAGATTTTGAGAGACAATTCCCTTCACTCTGTTTTGCATTAGCCACAGGCGTAGGTAAAACAAGACTTATGGGCGCGTTCATTAGAAACTGTTTGGCTAACCAAAAAAGCGATGGCCGAGTTGTTTCAAACTTCACGGGAAAATGTGACTATACACTTAAAAAATATTTTTGAAGAAGGTGAGTTGGATGAAAATTCAGTATGTAAAGATTTTTTCCATACTGCCAGTGTTGATTATGACCCCACCCAAGAAGAAAGTATTACTTTTTTCAAAACAGTTCAAAACGAAGTCCATTATGCTATAACAGTACAAACAGTAGCAGAAATCATTGTTGATCGTGTTGATAGCCAAAAACATAAGGAGCAGTCATGACCACAATAAAAATGGAGTTTCCCCCGTTTGTTGGACAAAATAATGAGGTAAAAGTGGCAGAATTAAGTGAGGGGAAATTAACCTTATGAAACAAACGCGTAACCTCATTCTCATTGGCTTCATGGGTTCAGGGAAATCCTCGGTGGCTCGTGAATTATTAAGTCTCATACCTGGCTATGCTGTCAGCGACATTGATGCGATGGTCGAGGCGTCCGCAGGGATGACCATAGCCCGAATTTTTCAGGATTTTGGAGAGTCCCATTTTCGGGATTTGGAGTCTCGCCTTACCCTGGAAGTTTGTGCCAAAACAGATCAAATCATATCCACAGGCGGGGGTGTTATTTTGCGCGAAGAAAACAGGGCTGTCCTCAAGCAGGGTGGACTTGTTTTTTGGTTGGTTGCCTCTCCTGAAGTAACTTATGAGAGAATCAAACTTGAAAAACAACGGCCTCTCATTAACACTGGCGCAGGCAAAGAGGAAGTCCTTATGCGTATCGAACACATTCTTTCGGGTCGATTTGACGATTACAACGATGTGTCTGATGTTATAATCAACACGGACAAGCTTTCCGCAAAGGCTGTGGCCAAGGATATTGCCGAGGAATACGAAAGGTTGCTCAAATGTTTAATTTAACGGTTCAGGTAGATCCGCCATGCCAGATCCAGTACACAACTGATCCTTTTTTGACACTGGTTAAGGTTCTTGAGGCTCATCAGGGTCGAAAAATCGCGCTTGTACTTGATGCGAGGGTTCATGCTCTCTATGGTGAGCGACTTCTCCAGACACTGCGTCAAGCAGGAATTGATCCCTTCACCTACTGTTTTCCCTCTGGGGAGAAGTATAAAACCATGGTACAAGTGACGAAACTGCTGACCTTTCTTCTGGAGAAACAGTGGAACAGGGACGATGTCATCGTAGTGGCCGGTGGCGGGGTAACAGGAGATATGGGAGCGTTCGCTACTTCAATATGTCTAAGAGGCGTTCCCTTGGTAGCTCTCCCAACGACCTTGCTTGCTCAGGTGGATAGTAGCATCGGTGGCAAAACGGGGGTTAATCATGTGCTGGGAAAGAATCTGATCGGAACATTTTATCAACCGAAACAAGTTATTCTTTCGTCTCTCTTCTTGCAAACACTTGATAAAAGAGAGATTCAAACGGGAATGGCTGAGGTGATTAAATATGCCATGATTGCAAGCCCTGAACTTTTTTCTTTGCTGGATCAGGAACCAAATCCTCAAACAGAATCGTATTGGGAGCAGATGATTCGCTTGTGTGTTACGATTAAGACTGATGTCGTTGAGCGGGACGAAAAGGAATCTTCTTTGCGAATGATTCTGAATTATGGACACACCTTCGGTCACGCCCTTGAGACCCTTACACACTATAAACTTTATACCCATGGAGAGGCTGTCGCCATCGGCATGAACATCGCCGCAAGGGTCTCGGCTTTTCTCGGAATATGTAATAGTGAAACGGTTTTAGCGCAGAATCGTCTTCTTGAAAAATCGGGTCTTCCCATAGTCCACAAACGTAGAATTAACATTGAGAGTTTGCTGGAATTCATGAAGGGAGACAAGAAGGTGAAGGATGGCCAAATGACCCTGGTGTTGCCAGAAAAGGTAGGCAAAGTTAGAATGGAGTCCTCGATTAGGCTGCAAGAACTGAGAAAAATGTTGGTGGAGATATTGGAATGAAACGGCCATGTGTGCAAGACACAAACGATCATGAAATTTTGCAGAGTTTCCATCACCGTGGTTCAGATTTGTATCAAAAGACGTTTTGCAGTATCTTAAGAAATGGAGAGATTTTCAGGTGAAAAAGATTATGATTATTAATGGGCCAAACCTTAACATGCTTGGCGAGCGAGAGCCTGATGTGTATGGCAACCAGACGTTAAGCGATCTCGAAGAGCAGTTAAGTCGTTTTGTCGAGAATTTCTCCGCAAGTCTTACTTTTTTCCAGTCCAACGTGGAAGGGGAGCTGATTAATCAACTTCAAAAAGCCCACGCAGATCACTATGACGGTGTGATCTTGAATCCTGGAGCCTTTACTCATTATTCAGTTGCTATTCATGATGCGGTGAAGTCTATTCGTGTGCCCGTCATTGAAGTGCATTTGAGCAATATTTATGCCCGAGAAGCGTTTCGACATGAGTCGGTTATCGCTGCAGCTTGTGTGGGACAGATTAGCGGATTTCATTTTCGTAGCTATGAATTGGCGTTGGCTTATTTCCTGAATCCATAAAATCATGTGGCCTCTGAGTCCCCAGGCTTTTCTTTCGCTTAAACAAGCCTTCCTTCGCTATTATGATCAACATGTCCTTATCAAGAAGCCACACGAAATAGCTTCAATCCGAAAAGCCTGCCAGATCACCTCAGATATTTATGAGAAGGTTCTCTCCAAAGATTTAAAACCTGGTGTTCGAGAGAAGGAACTTGTAAAAAAAATTTATGAGTATAGCGTTGAGATGGGAGCGGATAAAACTTTGGCTTTTCCCACCATGGTTGGGTCGGGCAAGAATTCGTCACTGGTGCATAGTATCCCTACTCAGCGTAGAATAAAGGAGGGGGATGTTGTTCAGTTTGATTTGGGGGTTCGTGTATCTGGATATTGTTCTGATCTTTCTCGCGTGGTCTTTATGGGAAAGAAAAAAGAAGCACCTAAGACTATCGTTAAAATCATGAAGCTGGTGAAGCGGCTTCAGAAGGCAGGGGTGCAAGGACTTTCTGAAGGGAAAAGCCTCCAAGAAGCGGCCACTATCGTATGGGAAGGCTTTCGTAAAGAAGATATGCATTTTCACTATTTGCATAGCTTGGGGCATGGGGTTGGAATTGAGATACATGAGTTTCCTCGATTATCACATGAGATGGATAAGGAAATCCTGCCTAGGCCTGGGATGATTATGACCGTAGAACCTGGACTCTATTTTCCAGGGAAGTTTGGATGTAGGATTGAGGATACGGTACTCATGACATCATCCGGTGCAGAGGTGTTGACGACTGCGACGAAGAGACCCTGGCTACATTGACAGCACTCTAGACATTTCCAACCAATTTTGGGTAATTTCTTTTTTCTTTTCCCAGGTATCTTTCAGCGGAGTATACGTAATAGAGTCACTAAATCCACGATAGCCAATCATGACGTCTGTCTTTCCCGCTCGCAATGCGAGAATGGACTCGTACCCCATTCTGCTCGCAATTAAGCTGTCCAATGCCGAAGGATTGCCCCCACGCTGGATATGCCCAAGAATAGATACTCGAATATCGAACCCTGAGTAGATGGCTTCAATTTTTGATTTTACCGAAAAGGCACCACCAGTCCCATCCCCTTCGGCCACAACGATGATTGAACTTTGTTTTCCACGTGCCTGTCCCGCGCGAATTCGATCCACAAGGGCTTCAATATTGTCAGCATGTTCGGGGATGAGGATTTCTTCTGAACCCGAAGCTATAGCGGTGTATACGGCAATATAGCCCGCATGCCGACCCATCACTTCGACGATAAAGACTCGTGAGTGAGATGAGGCAGTATCACGTATCTTATTGATGGCCTCTAAAGCGGTATTGACTGCCGTATCAAAACCTATCGTAAACTCGGTTCCGTAGAGATCGTTGTCGATGGTTCCTGGAAGACCAATCCCTTGAACGCCGAATTCGCTGATAAGCTCGTGCAAACCATGAAACGATCCATCCCCTCCAATGACGATGAGACTGTCCATCCCTAATGCCTGCATATTTTCGTGAGCCTTTCGTCGACCGGAGTGTTCCAGAAAACGGTGACTTCTGGCGGTTTGAAGAATGGTTCCTCCAAACCGAATAATCCCACCAACAGACGACAAATTCATCGGATACATTTGGTTATCGATAAGTCCTTCATATCCCTTTCGAATACCATAGACATCGAATCCATAATGAATTCCTGTACGAACGACCGCACGAAGGGCAGCATTCATTCCAGAAGAATCCCCACCACTTGTTAATACCCCAATTTTACGACCCATCAATTCCCCCAATCTTTATTTAAGTCATTGTTTCTCGAACGAATCCATAAAAGCAATAAGTGTCTCTACCCCTTTTGTCGGCATTGCATTGTAAATGCTCGCTCTCATTCCCCCGACAAGACGATGACCTTTCAGATTTACCAACCCTTGAGCCTCAGCTTGCTGAATAAAGGCCTTGTCAATCTCCTCGGAGGGAGAAGTGAAAGGAACGTTCATGAGAGAGCGATCAGCCTGGTTTATAGGTGACTTGAATAGTTTGGACTGATCCAAAAAGTCGTAAAGAAGCTTTGCTTTTTCTTTGTTGCGAATTTCAATAGCCTCTACCCCGCCCAGATCAAGAAGCCACTTAAACACGAGTCCAGCCATATAAATCGCGTAAGTTGGTGGGGTATTAAGCATCGAATGCTCATCCGCTGTGGCTTTGTATTGGTACAAAATCGGTGTGACAGGCATTTCATGCCCCATTAAGTCTTTTTTGACAATGACAATTGCAACGCCCGCTGGACCAATATTTTTTTGCGCTCCTGCATAAATCAGTCCATAATCTGTCACGGTAATTTTTTCAGACAATATCATCGAGGACATATCCGATACGATAGGAAGTGAGGTTTTTGGAAGCGACGGGAATCTTGTTCCTTCAATGGTATTGTTGGAGGTCATATGCAGATAGTCCGCCTGGTCATCGAATCGAATAGACTGCATGTCTGGAATGTAGGAGAAATTCTTATCTTCTGAAGAAGCAACGACTGAAACTTCTCCGTAACGTTTGGCCTCTTTAATCGCTTTTTGTGACCACACGCCAGTATTGATATAACAGGCTCTTTTATATTTTCCCATCAAATTGAGGGGAACCATCGAAAACTGCGCTGTTGCACCGCCTTGCATAAAAAGAACAGCGTAGGAGTCTGGAATGGCCATAAGTTTTCTTAAATTGGCCTCGGCTGATCCAATAATTTCTTCATAGGTGCTGGAACGATGCGACAACTCCATTACCGACATGCCACAATCATTGTAGTTGAGCAGTTCTTGCTGTGCTGTTTGGAGAACCTCTTCGGGTAATGTTGCAGGACCTGCGCTAAAATTGTAAACTCTGTTCATTTTTCTAATGCTCCTTTTTTGTCATTTAATGCAGTCAACTTAATGATTTTCGTGTGTAGTTAATAAGGCCACCAGCCGAAATTAATTCTTGCATAAAGGGTGGAAAAGGGGTGGCCGTATAGGTTTCATTTTTCGAGAGATTGGTGATGATCCCTGTAGAGAGATCAATGCTGAGTTGATCTCCAGCCTTAATCCCCTTCGTAGCTTCGGGACACTCCAGGATGGGAAGACCAATATTGATGGCATTGCGGTAAAAAATCCTTGCGAAGGTGTTTGCAATCACACAGCTGATTCCAGCGGCTTTGATGGCGATTGGAGCATGCTCACGACTTGACCCGCAACCGAAGTTAACACCAGCGACCATGATATCCCCAGGCTTAATCTTCTTGATGAAATCTACGTCGTAATCGATCATACAGTATGTTGCAAGTTCAGCGGGATCTGACGTATTCAGATATCTCGCAGGGATAATAACATCCGTATCAATGTGATCTCCAACTGTGTAAGCCGTTCCGTTAAGGGGCATTTTTTCTCCTTTTAAATATCATCTGGGCTACAGATATAGCCACTAATTGCTGTTGCAGCTGCAACAGCGGGACTTGCCAAGTAAACTTCACTTTCGGTAGACCCCATACGTCCGACAAAATTACGATTCGTGGTAGACAAGGAGCGTTCACCCTTTGCCAGAATTCCCATGTGTCCGCCAAGGCATGGCCCACAAGTAGGGGTGGAAATAGCTGCATTGGCATCTATAAAAATATCAAACAATCCCTCATTCATGGCTTGTTTGTAAATCTGTTGCGTGGCGGGAATGATGATGCACCGAATCCCTTTTGCAACCGTTCTGCCTTTGAGAATTTTCGCGGCGATTCGCAGATCTTCTATCCGACCGTTTGTGCAGGATCCGATGACGACTTGATCAATTTTAACGTGGCCTGATTCCTGAATAGTCTTCGTGTTTTCAGGCAAATGGGGAAAGGCGACCTGTAGCTCAATATGACCCAGGTCAATAGGGATGGTTTGGGCATAGGTTGCATCGTGATCACTGGAGAAGATAGAGTAGGGGCGAAGGTTGCGCCCTTTCATATAGGCCAAGGTGATATCATCGACAGGGAAAATGCCGTTCTTGGCTCCGGCCTCAATAGCCATATTGGCGATGGTGAAACGTTCATCAATAGATAAGTCAGGAAGAGCCGATCCAGCAAATTCCATGGCTTGATAACGTGCGCCATCCACACCGATGAGTCCGATAATGAACAGAATAATGTCTTTACCCGTGACCCACGGTTTCTTTTGGCCCGTGAGGACGAAACGGATTGTTTCCGGAACCTTGAACCAAGCTTCTCCCGTAGCCATTGCGGCAGCCATATCGGTACTTCCGACACCAGTGGAAAACGCTCCCAATGCGCCGTAGGTGCAGGTGTGTGAATCCGCCCCGATAATAAGATCGCCAGGCCCCACAATGCCTTTCTCCGGCAAAAGGGCATGTTCCACACCCATTTCGCCAACATCGTAAAAATGCTGGATTCCCATTTCTCTGGCAAACTCACGAAGAATTTTAACCTGCTCAGCCGACTTAATGTCCTTGTTGGGCGTGAAGTGATCTGGAATAAGCGCGATTCGATCTTTGGCAAATACCTGCTTGACGCCAATTTTTCGAAATTCTTTAATGGCAACAGGCGCGGTAATATCATTTCCAAGAACGATATCAACCTTGGCCTTGATGAGTTCCCCTGGCTGAACAGAGGCCTTTCCCGCGTGTGCCGCGAGAATCTTCTCAGTGAGAGTTTGTCCCACTAGAAATCCCGATTATTCCGATTGCCAACAATACGCAAAATCATTATAAAGAGGTTGATGAAGTCCAGATACAAGGTAAGAGCACCGAGAATGGCGTACTTCTGAAACATGTTACTATCGCTTGCATCTGCGAGCATGGCCTTGAGCTTTTGGGTGTCATAGGCGGTGAGTCCAATGAATACAGCAACGCCGACATAGGAAACAATCCAGTCAATCGCCGGACTTCGAAAAAAGAGATTCGCAAGCGAGGCGATGATGATCCCGATAAGCCCCATGAACATCAATTTTCCCATTTCAGTGAGGTCAGCCTTGGTGGTGTAACCATAAATGGTCATCACAAGAAAGGTGGCCGATGTAATAAAAAAAGCGAGAAAAACGGATGCACCCGTATACATAAGTAATAGCCCCGATAAGGTAATTCCGTTCAAAATCGAATAGCCCACAAATACCCATGTGGCGGTGGAAACGCTCAGTCGATGAACTGCGCTGGCCAAAGTGAAAACGGCGATCAGTTCAAGGATTATAAGGCCAAACAGGATCATCGGATTTCCAAAAATCAGAGAGACCAGGGAGTGAGATGAAACCACATACATCGCACTAAAACCTGTGATGAGAAGAGCCAGCGTCATCCATCCGTAGACCCGATTAAAAAAGTTCTGTTGCAAACTCGCCACTTGACTTGTTATTTGTTTTACCATCGTCAACCTCCTTCTGATTGTTGCCAGATTATAGCAGATATTGTCGAAGAATAAACAGGCTTTTGATGCAATACTTACCAAAAAATGGTTGTACTCTTTTTTCATTGGGAGTAGTCTTTAAAATTCTCCCACTCTATCGTATAATCCGCCTAGCCATGCACATTGTCGTTTGTATCAAACAAGTTCCCGACGCGACTCAAGTCCGGATTGACCCCAAGACGAATACCTTGGATCGTTCCAGTGCACCTGCGATACTGAATCCTTATGATGCCCATGCGGTTCAGGAGGCTGTTAATTTGAAGCGGTTGTACGGTGGCAGGGTGACAGTCCTCTCGATGGGACCTCCTCAAGCCACGGATATTATCAGGAAAAGTCTTGAGCTAGGTGCAGACGAGGGTGTCCTTCTCTCCGATCGAGCTTTTGCGGGTTCTGATACCTTGGCAACGAGCTATATTCTCACTTGTGGGCTTGAGAAGCTTCGTTCAGAGGAACCTATCGATCTGGTGATTTGCGGAAAACAGGCCATTGATGGAGATACAGCTCAGGTGGGTCCTGGGATAGCGAGACGACTCAATCTGGCTCAGTTGACGTATGTTCAAAAGGTTCAATCTGTAGACGTCTCTGCTGGAGAGATCGTGGTTCATCGGAGGATTGACCAGGGCCACGAGGTGGTTAAAGCTAAGTTGCCCTGTGTTTTGACGGTGGAAAAAGAAATTAATGAGCTGAGCTATGCGTCCTTGCCGGAAATGATCCGTGCCGCTAAATATAAGGCGCGAGTATGGGGAATTGACCAGTTGAACGCAGATAAAAGTCTAATGGGATTGAGTGGGTCACCCACTACTGTTCGCAAGATATTTGCCCCTTCACAACGGATAGGCGGTGAACGACTGAGTGGTTCCGATGGAGACAAAGTCCAGACACTGGTCAGTCGGCTATTGGAGAAAATTGAATGACAATCCTGATTTCAGACTCCTGTATTAGCTGTGGGGCATGTGTTCCCGTATGTCCAGAGTCAGCGCTCTTTCTGGGGGCTGATCCGAAAGTCATGGTGGATCATTTAAAGTGTGTAGATTGTGGAAAGTGCGTTCCCGTATGTCCAGTCGTGGCACTTTCTCTGCCTCAGTCTGGTGGAGTCAAATCCGCAGAAGAGGCCTCACCCCCTGTTTTCGAGTCCCAGACAGTCGTATCCCAGGAAGAGGCCATGTCTGAAGAGGGAACCCCCTCTGCTATTCAGAATTCTGGGGAGGAGAGCCCCAGCAAGGTCTGGGTCTACGTGGAGCACATGAATGGGTTGATCGCAGGTGTCACGTTGGAGCTTATTGGGGTGGGGACGCAATTGGCAAAAAAACTTAACACCCGTGTCGGGGTTGTCCTGCCTGGCAACCAAGTAGACTGTATGATCCAGCAATTGATGGATCATGGCGCAGAAGAAGTTTACCTGATGGATCAGGCTGTCTTTCATTCCTACCGAACCGAAGCCTATCAACAGGCCGTATGTTATCTGGTAAAGAAATATCAGCCAGAAGTCCTTCTCATTGGAGCGACGACCACAGGCCGTGATCTCGCGGGTGCAGTGGCGACAGAACTCAAGACAGGACTGACTGCCGACTGTACTCAACTGGATATTGATATAGAGAAACGATTGTTGCTCGCCAGTCGTCCAGCCTTTGGCGGCAATATCATGGCGACCATTCTTTGTGAGAACCATCGTCCTCAAATGGCCACGGTTCGCCCCAAAGTGATGAAAGCCCTAGCAACTGTTGCAAATAGACAGGGGCTATTAATTCGAGAATTCCTAGAAATACCAGAAGAATCCATTCCAAAACAGATTTTAGAGGTTGTGCGTGATCAGGTGGACAATGTTCGTCTCGATGAGGCCAAGATCATTGTGTCTGGCGGTCGGGGGGTGAAGGAGAGCCGGGGGTTTCAAATGTTGCAAGAACTGGCTGATGTTTTGGGTGGTGTGGTGGCCGGAAGCCGAGGTGCTGTTGAAAGTGGTTCTATTCATTCGAACCGACAAGTCGGGCAAACGGGACAGACCGTTGGACCCACAATATATTTTGCCGTAGGGATATCTGGTGCGATTCAACATGTTGTCGGAATGCAGCATTCCGAAATAATCATTGCGATTAATACAGATCCCCATTGCACCATGATGAAAATGGCTAATTATGCGATTGAGGCGGATGCCTACCAAATCCTTCCCCTTTTATCAAAAGCTTTTCGAGAGGCGTTAGCCAATCGTCCCCTAAAAGAGGATGTCGTAGCTTGTCCTGTCCCTTCATTGGAGAATCAACATGGTTGAAAAGTATGATGTAGCGATAGTTGGTGCTGGCGTGGCAGGTCTTTCCGCCGCTTATATGTTGGCCAAAGCAGGAGTTCAGGTCATCGTTCTGGAGCGAGGGC
>CAYHOI010000026.1:0-19945 GCA_964358175.1 uncultured Candidatus Marinamargulisbacteria bacterium
AAACCGTTCCCTACATTCGCGAAACCGTTCCCTACGGCATTGCCGGAAATCATACGGGGATTAAACTTCTTCCTCCAAGCCCTATACCGTTCAAGAAAATATCTTTTTTACCGATAATATTCTTGTAGCATACAGTTGACTGTTTTTAATTTCATCGTACTATTATAAAGGGTGTTGAATTGAGGGGGGATTTATGGGTAGCAGTAGCAGTATCAGTGGACTCTCGTCGGGTTTAGATACCGAGAACATCATCAAAGGTCTCATGTCGATCAAGCGACAACATGTTGATCGTCTTGTCGCAAAAAAAGAGCTTGAAGCCTCCAAAAAGGACACCTGGTCAACCATCATGTCTCATACCCTGGGGCTGCAATTATCTGCCTACAACTTGTCAAAGACCTCTACCTATAATGCCAGAAAACTAACCGTTAGCGACGATACGATTGTTAACGCAAGCGTTTATGGAACGGCGACGCCAGGCTCTTATCAATTCATTGCACATAAGTTGGCGACCGCCCAACAAGTCTCATCAATAGGATTCCATGACTATGACACCACCCCGGTGGGAGCCGGCACACTTACGGTCGAACTCGGTAACGGTGATGTTAAACGAGATACCCTCCTGAACGAGTTAAATGGCGGAAAAGGAGTCACCCGAGGCAAAATAAAGCTGACTGATCGTGAGGGTGCCGCCGCAACCATCGACCTCACTTACGCCATGACAGTAGATGATGTGTTAAAGACCATTAATACTTCCGGAATCAAGGTCAGTGCAGCTATCAACACTTCCGGGAGCGGCTTCACCCTGACAGCCACCGGTGGTGCAGGAACCCTCTCTGCTGAAGAAGTCCTTGGAGGGACAACCGCCGCTGATCTCGGAATAAAAGGAAGCATCGTCGGAAACACCCTTTCAGGGACTTCCGTCGCCTATCTGGGAAGCGCATCGAGTCTCGACTCTCTTAATGATGGATTGGGAATCAGCAAAGCAGGCCTTCTCATAAACGCCATTGCCGTTAATCTAACCTCTGCGAACACTTTGGGGGATGTGGTTACAGCTGTCAATAATGCCGCTACAGGCGTTACTGCATCCATTCGAGCAGATGGCAAAGGCCTCCGGCTCACGAGTGGTGCAGCTTTTACCGTTGCCGAAAATGGAGGAACCTCTGCAAGTGAATTGGGCATTCAAACCCTTGTCGCAACAGGTGATGGAGCCGACTTATACGCAGGACTGAATTCTGTGCTCCTTAAAGACCTAAATGGGGCTTCCGGGATTACGGGTACTGTTTTCACCATTCAGGGGGCTTTGAATGCAGACGTGAACATCTCAGGGATGACCTCGCTTCGGCAAGTGATTGATGCCATTAATGCTCAAACTGGCACCACCAATGTCGCTGCACAATATAACTCAGCCAGAAACGGGCTACAGCTTAGCAGTACTACAGGGGCGAACTTCACAGTTGTTGAAAATACAGGCGCACCTGCTGCCTCCCTTGGGATTCTGGGGACATCTTCCAATGGAACCTTAAATGGAGCCGATCTTGATTTGGCCTACCTTAGTAAAAATGTTGCGCTTTCAACCATGAACCAAGGGGATGGCGTTCGCAAGGGAACGATCGTTATCACCAACAAGGCTGGTGCCACTCTCACGGTGAATCTCACTTCGTCAACGATCAAAACGCTCGGCAATGTGATCAAAACGATCAACGATCAATCCACTGGAGAGGGCAAAGGCATTACTGTCTCGATTAATAACACCGGTGATGGTTTGCTGGTAACAGATAGCTCTGGCGGGGCGGGGAGTCTTATCATAAGCGAGTCCTCCAGCGGCCATATGGCAAAAGACTTGGGAATTTTGGGATCCTCCACTGGGACTACACTGAATGGAAGCTTCGAGAAATCCCTTACGGTCTCAAGCACCTATACCTTAAAAGATGTACAGTCAGCCATTAACAGTCTTGGAATAAATGTCAATGCAACTATTCTTAATGATGGAACCACCAATCCTTACCGATTGAATATTTCAAGCAGTAAAACAGGGGCATCTGGGCGAATGGCGATTCACAGCAACATCAGTGGCTTGAGTTTAGCTACCTCTGTAGAGCCGCAAAATTCGGCAGTTATCCTAGGGGAGCCCACCTCCAAAAATGCCTTATTTATTTCCAATTCAACCAATGACATCTCCACACTTATTCCGGGTGTTAAGCTTTCTCTCAAGAAGGCCAGTACTACCCCTGTGACCTTGGCCATTACAACAGACTCTGAATCCGTAGTCGCCGGCGTAAAAGACTTTGTCGATAAATACAATACGACCATTACTTCTGTAAATGAACAATTACGTTATGATGCCGCCAATAAGTCAACAGGCCCTCTCTTCGGAGACTCGACCCTTATGCTCCTTCAGCAACAGATATACAGCACCATCAATCGAAATATTAGCGGATTATCTGGTGCAGTAAAAACTGCCTCTCAGGTGGGACTTAACCTAGGGTTGGATGGCAAGCTAACCTTCAGTGAAGCAACGCTCAAATCCATGATGGAAACCAATTTGGCTGATGTATCAGACTTTTTTACTTTTCAGAACAATCTAGCGGTCAATGCGACCGCAACACCCAGCAGCACAACGGCTCCTTGGACAGCCGCTGGGGGTCATGATGGCAATACGAAAATCGGCGACTATGCATCCGGAGCAACTGGCTGGCAAGCCCCTAATGGTGCCTCATATGAACTAAATTTCGGTGCTAGAAAGGAGCTTTCCAGCCTAAAGGTCGTTGGCGTCGACACCCTTGCCAGCGATATTTTGTCGGGCTATTCCATCGAATACAAGGTCAATGCGTCCGATACTTCCTGGCAAACCTATTCCACCCTTTCAGGAAACACTCAGAAAGACAATTCAACCTATTTCCCAACAGGTCTATTTGCCACAAAAATTCGATTAAACAATATGCAGTCCAGTGGTGGCTCTGCTAAACTTCTCGATCTTCAGGCCTTTGAATCTACAGGTTTTGCGGCCTCTTATGATTTGGCTCTCTCTAAAGTTACCAGCGGAGGAACGGGAATGATCTCCAGCGCACAAGATGGAATAGACGAAAATCAAAGCACCTTGGACGCGGCCATTGCAAACCAGGAGGAACGCTTGGCAATTGAGGAAGAGCGGCTAAGAAGACAGTTTACCAAACTGGAGGAAATGTTGGGGCAACTGAAGAATTCATCTTCTATGTTTGACAGTCAGATCAAGGGGATTAGTTCTTCATGGGGGTCTAGCTGATGTTGTCCACCTATCTTGAAAGCGAAGTGATGAGTGCCTCTCCCGGAAAACTGGTGGTCATGATGTACGATGGTGCCATCAATTTCTTGCGCCGCCTTGACCACATCGACTGGGCCCGTGACTTTGAAGCCAAATCCTACAATATCAACAAAGCCTATGCCATACTTTCTGAACTCATCCTCACATTAAATATGGATCACAAAGAAATATCTGATCCTTTACGGGGGCTTTATGTCTTCATGCAGGGACGTTTGCTTACAGCAACGGTTCAGAATGACAAATCAGCGGTAAAAGAAGTCCTCGAACTCCTCACAGGCCTCAAAGAGTCTTGGGCAACTATCTTAAAAGAGCAAAACAGCACCAGCTCCATCCAGCTCACAAACTCCCCAGCTTCTCAGGATGAAAATGGATCCGAAGAATCCACTTTCTCGCTAGCCTGTTAGGAATTGGAACGAAATAACCTTTACAGATCACGCGGTATTTTTGATTTGGCTTCAAGGCTTGGAATCTTTCGCATAGTTTGGCTATGTGAAAGGTTCCACAACGCAGAAGGCGGACAAAAAGACAAGTCAGATGTAAAGGTAGTTTCATGACAATGACTTAGCGCTCTATACCCACTAACTCTTCGTGAATTCTGGAAAGGTTATTTCGTGCTCTCTCAAAAGCAACATTCACTTCCTGTGGAGCACTTGCTTGTGGAGCGTTCTTGGGCGGATAAGGTCTACTCAGAGTAATCGTGGGCTCAAGTATTAACGTCTTGGGCAAAGAGCCCTGGTTCTCTGCAATAAGAGATTGTCTAATCACCCTCACATCATCAAGAATCCCCCGCCAAAGACGAATAACCTGGTCGAAAGCACGTGAATACGTCAACCATAAAATATGTAAAAATTGTTGGAAGTGGCTATGGGTCGTTTTTGAAGGCAAAACTTCATCTCGCAATTTTTCTCGCTCTAGTATTAGCACCTGAATTTCTTGCATAAGCCTCCTCTTCACTTGCTCCAAGGCTGCAACATTATGTTGAAGGCTCTGGGCAACTTCAAGTGACAATTGAGCTTGTCTTCGCTGTAGCATCCACGCCCCCTCTTCCCTGCCAAGATTATAACAAGTGAGAGGGGAAAAGTCCTTAGTTCTGAAAAAAATTATGGGGATTACCCCAACACCCCATACCCTCGAACAAAATCTTCATAAGAGACAGGCATTTTGCCTTCCATCTGAACGTGTTCCAACCGTAATTGCCCATCTTCCATCCTGGCTGAAATTAATTTCACACGTTTGTTTTGATGAAATACAAACACACCTGGCCAAGGGGTGTAGGCCCTGATTTTTCGCAAAATACTTTCAGGGCTATCTGTTAAAAGATTCACCTGACCATCCTCTTTTCGAATCTTGGGCGCAAAAGTCACTAAACTCTCTTGTTGGGGACGAAAGACCCACTCCTTCAACGAAAGCGAAAGCTGCTCACTGATCAGCTCAACCGATGCTTTTTGTAGCTTTAAACCAAGGGAAGTCGTGGTGTCCACAGCCTCAATCGGGATCGCCCTTGCATTAAGGATCTCACCACTATCCACACGACTGGCAATGCGAAAGAGAGTAACACCCGTCTGCTCGTCCCCATTCAGGATCGCGGCTTGGATAGGAGACGCTCCCCGGTACTTTGGAAGTAGCGATGCATGAAGATTGACAATAAAATACTCCTGGACTTGTTCGGGCGTGAAAATAAGTCCAAAAGCAATGACCAATAATAAATCGGGTTTATTCTGACGCAAAAAAATATCCAACTGTTGAGTGGATTCAGGTTGCACAATAGGAAGGTTATGTGTTTTTGCCACACGCTTAACATCGGACTCCACCAACGGATAACCACGCCCCCTGGGGCGATCCGGCATCGTCACCACCGCAGAAAAGCTATGTCCCCGATGAATAAGCTCGTCAAGCACCTGCGCTGCAAAAACCGGCGTACCCAAAAAAACGGGGTTATTAAAGATCGTCTTCGTCCTCCTCTGAGATTGGTCTCAAGTGCCCCTCTCGCACCTTATCTACATAAAGGATCCCGTCACAATGATCGATTTCATGTTGCAGGGCGACAGCCAAATATCCTTCTGCCTCGACGATAATCTCCTCAAATTGTAAGTTCCTTGCCTTAACCAGTACATAATCGCTTCGCACGACCTCCCCCTCAAAGCCAGGCACACTCAGACAGGCCTCAATTCCAATCCTTTCCCCCTTTTTCTCAATAATCTTTGGGTTCAGAAACACCATCAGTTGATTCTTTTGCTCCGTAATATCCACCACAATCATTCGCTTCAATTCACCAATTTGTACAGCAGCCAGTCCAGCACCCTTATTAGCATACATGGTGTCGGCCATCTCCCGCACCAACTTTCGGATATTGTTATCAACAGCTTTTACGGGTCTGCTTTTCTTTCGAAGAAGCGGATGCCCACAGAGCAGTATTTTCCTAGGCATCATTTTGCATTCTCCGCTCAAATATCTTAAAAAGAACAATGGCTCCAGCTACTGAAGCATTCAGGCTGTCGATGGCCATATTTGCCATAGGAATATGCACCAAAAAGTCACAAGTTTCCTTCAGGAGTCGCCCCATCCCCGTTCCCTCGTTGCCAATAATCAGAGCAAGCGGCATCTTCGCATCGAGTGATTGGTAAGACTGGCTCTCCCCCTGATGGGTTCCGACAATCCAAATACCCTTTTTCTTAAGCTGCTCCGAAGTTTGTGCTAGGTTGCTCACTCGGGCGATCAGCATGTGCTCGGTCGCTCCGGTGCTTACCTTCACCACGGTCGCATTGACATCCACCTGCTTCTTATTTGGAATAATAATTCCATGCACCCCTGAACCCACAGCACTGCGTATCAAAGAGCCAAAATTATAGGGATCCTCTATTCCGTCCAGCATCAGAATAAATGGCATCTCTGCGCGTTGGGCAGCAAAGTCCAAAATATCCGCTACTTCAACATAATGGAATGCGGGAACATAGGCCATAACCCCTTGATGCGATTCTATGTTAGAAGCTTTATCAATTTCTCGTTTATCAACCCAGTTAACTGGAATTCGCCTCTGATTAGCCAAAGCTTGAATCTCCAGAACCTTCTCGTCGGACTTCAAGCCTCTACTCAGCAAGATTCGATGAACAGGTCGCTCACTACGTAAAGCCTGTAAAAGCGGATTTTTTCCAGCAATAAAGTTAACCATGGAGGCTTTCCCTCATTGCATCTGCAATAATCTCCATCGCAGCCTTCACTTGCTCGCGTGTAATCGTCAGCGGGGGAATCAGTCTAATCACTTGATCGAACTCCCCACAACTGATGAGAAGAAGCCCTCGCTCCAAGCATCTCTTTCGAATATCAACCACTCGGGCGGGATCAGCCTCCCCTGTTAGGGGGTCAATAATTTCGAGGCCCATCATAAGGCCGAACCCCCGGACATCCCCGATAATAGGGTAGTGCAACTGCAAATCTCGAAACATCGTCTTCAAATATTGTCCCTGTTCATACGCATTTTCGAGTAATCGCTCCTCGTCTATCACAGAAAGGGTTGCCAGAGAAGCCGCACAGCATACGGGATTTCCGAGATATGTTCCTCCATGAGCGGATCGCGTCCACTCGTTCATGATAGATGCTCTGGCAACACAAGCCCCCAGAGGCATTCCGGAGGCCATCCCCTTTGCCAAGGCCAGCACATCTGGAAGAACATCGTACTGTTCCATTGCAAAAAGCGTTCCAGTTCGACCAAACCCAGACTGGATCTCATCGAAAATCAAGAAGATCTTCTGTTCTTGTGTAAACCGTCTCAACTCTTGAATGAATTCAACCGGAGCAGGGATATAGCCACCCTCTCCGAGGATAGGCTCAATAATCACGCCACCCACATCAGGCTCCAACAGAAGTGTCTCTTTCACTTGTGAGATACACTCAAATGTACAATGCCCATATTTCTTCCCGTATGGACAACGATAACAAGTCGGATACGTCAGTCTTACCACATCATCAATCAGCCAGTTTTCATACCCTTTTTTGAACTTTGCTTTGTAGGTTACGGACAAAGAACCCATCGTTCGACCATGAAAGGCATGCGTAAAAGCAGCAATTTTTTTCTTTTTGGAAACATACCTTGCCAATTTAAGGCTGGCTTCAATCGCCTCAGTTCCACTTTGAGTAAAGAAAACCGAGGCCTCTGCGCCAAACGTTTGTTGAACAAGTTTCTGAGCCAGCTCAGAGTTAGGAGCCGCATACGCCACACCTGAACTGATATGAATAAGCTTCGTTGCCTGGTCTTGAATTGCCTGAACCACTTTCGGATGGCAATGGCCTGTATTTGCAACAGCCACTCCCGATGAGAAATCAAGGATCTTTCGACCCTCAAGTGTATACAAGAAAACACCGCTAGCTCGATCAATCTCCAGCTCGGTATAATGCCCCAATACCGGTGAAATATACTGATTCGCTTTGTCTATTATCTTTCCCATCGACTCATTATTATACACCATTTGATTCTGCTGAAACTATCCTATATAATGCCTTCAAATCGAAAGGAGAAAATGATGATTTCAAAAGACATGACCATTTTAGAAATGATTAACACCTACCCGTCAGCCGTTGCCGTTCTTCAAAAACACGGGATAGGCTGTCTTGGTTGCTTAATGGCTCACTCAGAGTCCATCGGCGAAGGGCTAAGCGCCCATGGGGTGGATGTTGATGCGGTTCTAGCAGAAATTGAAGCGATGACAATTCAGGAAAAAGTTAGCTAATTGGCTTCTGAACAATTGGGAGTCTGTCGGACTTAGGCATTGTTACGAAATAACCTGATTATTTAGCTGGCGTATGGCATTCTTAATTGAATGAGGGACATCGACTTAATATCTGAGAGGAACAAAATACTAGCACCATTTCTGGGCGAAAAAACGCTTAGGAGTTGGAACGAAATAACCTTTACAGATCACGCGGTATTTTTGATTCGGCTTCAAGGCTTGGAATCTTTCGCATAGTTTGGCTATGTGAGAGATTCCACAACGCAGAAGACGGACAAAAAGACAAGTCAGATGTAAAGGTAGTTTCATGACAATGACTTAGGCTTTACCATGCAGCGGAATCAAGAGTTGTTAGGAGGAATGCGATGGATGACAAAAAAATAGAAGAAATAATCAATAAAGCAGCTAGTAATGCTGCTCAACTCGTAAAAGAACAGATGCAGTCACAATTCAGAGTATTTGGTGAAGGATTAGAAGCTGTTAGAGATAAGGTAAATAGTATCGACGCAAGAACAACTCGAATCGAGGATAGAGTTGATGTGATCGAAATTTTAGCTAAGAACACGTACAAGGAACTTCAGAAAGTAAACCAGATTGTCTCTGTACACGAAAAAAAGCTTACTAAAGTTTAAAACGCCTTTTGAACCTACTCCCACTCAATCGTGGACGGGGGCTTCGAGGTGATATCGTACACCACGCGGTTGACTTCGGGGACTTCATTGATAATTCGGGTTGAAATAATACCTAACACGTCATAAGGCAAATGCGCCCAATTCGCGGTCATGGCATCCTCGCTGGTCACCACTCGTACAGCAATAGTATAGAGATAGGTTCGTTTATCCCCCATCACGCCTACAGATCGAATCGGAAGCAACACAGCAAACGCTTGCCACACTTTACGGTAAAGACCAGCTTTTTTTATTTCGGCCATCACAATATCATCAGCTTCTTGAACCACTTTCACGCGATCAGGTGTCACTTCACCGAGAATTCGAATAGCCAATCCAGGGCCCGGAAACGGCTGCCGGTAAACAATCGTTTCGGGCACGCCTAGCTCTAACCCAACCAACCGAACCTCATCTTTAAAAAGTTTTCGTAACGGCTCAAGGATCTTAAAGTTCATTTTTTCAGGCAATCCACCCACGTTGTGATGCGTCTTAATCTTATGGGCATTCTTGGACACTCCGGCTGAAGCACTTTCAATAACGTCTGGATAAAGTGTTCCCTGTGCCAAGAAGCGAATATCTCCTTTGAGTTTCTTGGCTTCCACCTCGAAGGTATGAATAAATTCATGACCAATTACTTTTCGCTTTTCCTCGGGATCCGTTATCCCCTTAATCTTCTCGAAGAACCGATCTGCAGCATCGACATGAATAAGATTGATTTTAAAATTCTGGTTAAATAGTTCAACAATTTTGCGTGCTTCATCTTTTCGCATAAATCCCTGATCAATAAACATGCAAACGAGCTGATCCCCTATTGCGCGTTGTAGCAAGACCGCAACAGTCGTAGAATCCACCCCGCCGCTAAGAGCCAAAAGCACCTTCTCTTCTCCGACCAAAGACCGAATCTCCTCAATAGACTCCTCCACAAAACTTTTCATATTCCAACTGGGAAAGAGTCCCGAAATGTTATAAACAAAATTTTTGATAACATCGATCCCTTGTTGTGTATGAACCACCTCGGGGTGAAACTGCACGCCATAGAATTTGCGTTCTTTATGGCATACTGCGGCAAAGGGCGTATTATCAGAGTGAGCGAGTCTTACAAAACCATTCGGAAGCCGGAGAACACTATCTCCATGACTCATCCATACAGTGATATTATTCGTGATTCCTGCAAAAAGATCTGACCGATCATCAATCAGAAGCTCCGTCTTCCCATACTCATGCTTATCAAAATGAACGACCTCGCCCTTTAGCAAATTCACCATCAACTGTAGACCGTAACAAATCCCCAAAATTGGGATTCCCATTTCAAAGACTTCGCGAGGACACTTGGGTGCATCATCATCATAGACAGACGACGGCCCACCCGACAGTATAATCGCCTTAGGCTGGTGTTGTTTTATTTTCTCAAAAGAGGACTCGCCAGGAATAATTTCGCAATATACCTTACATTCCCGAACTCGCCTCGCTATCAATTTGGAGTACTGCGAACCAAAATCAAGAATGAGTAGCATTACTTGTGGTACATCCCCAGCTTCTGAGCTTTCTGATAAACTTTTCCCTCAGTCTGAAGCGAAGGGGCAATAATGATCGGCACAGAATGCATTTCTTTGATACTTCGTGCACCAAGCGTTCCCATGGAGGTCTTAAGAGAGCCAACAAAATTTTGTGTGCCATCATCACAAACAGCTGGCCCCTGAATAATCGTTTTGATCGTCCCGATAGTTCCTACATTAATACGCGTTCCACGTGGAAGCGTCGCATTAGGAGTCGCCATCCCCCAGTGGAAACCCCGCCCAGGAGCCTCTGCCGCTTTTGCAATGGGAGAACCCATCATCACAGCGTCTGCGCCGCATGCTATCGCTTTACAAACATCTCCTCCGGTTACAATACCCCCGTCAGCAACAACTGCTACATATTTACCCGTATCACGCAAAAAGTCAGTTCTTGCTGCTGCCGCATCTGCAATAGCGGTCGCCATCGGAACTCCAATACCAAGCACTCCTCGCGAGGTACACGCAGCCCCAGGCCCTACCCCTACAAAAACTGCAGACACTCCCGTTTTCATCAGGCTAAGCGCCGTATCATAGGTTGTACAGTTTCCGACCCAGACAGAAATAGAGAGATCCTTGGCAAGTTTTTCAAGGTCTAGCGCATTGTACCGTGCAGAAAAATGTTCTACTGACACAACCGTGGACTGCACCAACAAAGCGTCCCCGCCGGCCTTCGCTACAAGCTGTCCAAATTTTACCGCATCTTGGGGGATTGTGCTTCCAACAGCGTACCCGCCATTGGACTTTATTTCTTTAATTCGCTTCGCAATCAAGAACTCTTTGACGGGTTCCTGATAGATTTTCTGCATCAACTCAACATATTCTGTCGTGGACACGGAAGCGATCTTTTCGAGAACTGCGTCAGGATTTTCATAACGGGTTTGAACACCATGAAGGTTGAGAACGCCAACTGCTCCCAACTCTGACAAGTGTACAGCCATTCGTGCATCAACCACCCCATCCATTGCTGATCCAATAATGGGTACCGCGAGCTTTACGCTCCCAATGGTGGCAGAGATATCGACATCATCGACATCCACTGTTGTTCGATCTGGTACAAGTGCGATCTCATCCAACCCGTAGGCACGTCTGGCCATACGATATTTGCTTAGCTGTTCCATAATAATGCTGTTTAGCTCCTACCCAATACTCAAACGTGTAAATCCAGCCAGTTCTAATTTTTTGCCAACTTTGCTGGATACGGTAGCGACCATCTCTTTGACTTTCATAGTCGGATCCTTCACAAAATTCTGTTCCAAAAGACAAATTTCTTCGTAATATTTTCTGATTTTACCTTCAACAATCTTGTCCGCCATTGCTTCCGGCTTACCTTCAAGAATAATCTGTGCCCTGAGAATTTCTTTTTCCCTGGCGACATCTTCGGCTGGAACATCTTGGATCGTAATGCCAGCTGGATTTGTTGCCGCAATATGCATACACAGATCCTTCGCCAGATCCTCCTGCCCCTTCCCTTCTTTAAGAAGAACGGCTACGCCAATTTTATTGTTTGAATGGACGTAGATACCGATGCCATCACTTGCCGTCCCCTGAATCACTTGAATTCGATTCAAAGAGATTTTTTCGCCCATCACTCCACTAAACTCATCAACTGTCTCCCCTACGGTTTTTCCTGAATCCATCTTTGTCTCTAGGAACTCCTCCAGAGTTTTGATTTTCTGTTTTGATAGCGATCGCACAAGATTATCTGCCAGGGATTGGAAGGACTCGTTGCGCGAAACAAAATCCGTTTCAGAGGTTAGTTCAATCATATAGGCAGCATTTTGTTCATTATTCAGCAAAATCTTAATGGCTCCCTCTTTTGCAACCCGTCCACTGCGGGAGGCAGCCTTAGCAATCCCTTTTTTCCTCAGAACGTCCGCTGCCATTTCCATGTCACCATTTGCCTCTTCCAATGCCCTCTTGCAATCCATCATTCCTGCATTGGTCTGTTGTCTTAACTGTTGAATACGACTTGCGGTAATCTCGGCCATGTTATTCCTCCACATCCAACATATCTTCGTACAAGTCATGAAAATCAAGATGCTTCTCCAATTCCTCGGCAGTCAGAACCACCTCTTTTTCCTCCTCTGCCACCAGTTCCGTCACCAACTCCTCTGTGATGATTTCCTCGCCAGAAGATGGCAGACCCTTCCTCCCCTCAAGCACTGCATTCGCAATAATGCTTGCCAAAAGCTTGATCGTCCGAATGGCATCATCATTGGCGGGGATAGGGTGACTAATCACTTCTGGATCACAATTTGTATCAACAACTCCGACAATAGGAATTTTGAGTTGATTCGCTTCGTGTACGGCAATTTCTTCTTTTTTAGTATCCACGATAAAGATAATATGGGGCAATTTACCCATGTCGCGAATTCCGTTGAGATGAAATTGAAGCTTCGTTAAACGCTTATTAAGCGTAGACTGCTCTTTGGTGCCTAAAGCGTCAAAAAGCCCATTGCTTTTCCACTCCTCAATTTCTTTCATCTTGGCAATAGACTTTTTGATGGTCTCAAAGTTAGTCAGCATTCCACCCAGCCAGCGATTTGACACATACGGCATCTCACAACGTTTTGCTTCCTCTTCAATGGCACCCTGGGCTTGCTTCTTCGTTCCTACAAACAAAACAACGGCACCCTTCCCTACCTGCTCAGAAACAAAATCATAAGCACGGTTGATATATACGAGAGTTTTCTGAAGGTCAATCACATGAATATCATTTCGCGAGGTGTAGATGTAAGGCTTCATTTTTGGATTCCAACGACGGGTCTGATGCCCAAAATGAACCCCCGTTTCCAGAAGTTGCCTCATGCTGACAACCCTCTCAGAAATAACCCTTCGTGGTCCACGGTCTGGTCGGACTTCTGTCTTTACTTCTACCTGTTCTTTTTCTTCATTTTCGCTCATCGTCTTCCTCCTGTTTTGTTGTCCCTCTACCCAACGACCCTCTGCTGACAGCTTGCTTGTGGCAAACCACACGTCATAGATTAAAGTCAGGTATGTGTATTTGGCGGTAGTTTATCACACGACAGGAAATTCGCCAACAACCTTGGCGAGCCAGGGCTTATGAAATTCCTGCCACATTTGGAGCAAAAACAGACAGCCCAAAGAAGTACAGACTAGCAACAATAATGACAATTCCGACCCAAAAGGAGACCATGCTAATGGTAGACTCTCCCTCGGAGAGATTAATGAGCATCGTTCCAATGCCAATGGCAATGAGATTGAGAAGACCGATTACGATCAGCATTCAGATTACATGTCAGCTGAATGAGCAACTGATAGTTTTTTAATCATGACCACTTCGGTCCCTTGATCAACAGATGACTTGTATTCTACCTTATCCATCAGACTCCGCATAAAGACGATGCCTAGTCCTAGTCCTATCTTATCAGGATCTTGAGAAGCCTCCTCGACAGGCGCAGAAACATCAAAACCTTTGCCATTGTCCTTCACACAAATCTCCAAATATTGATCCTGTATGGTAAACACCAATTTTATTTGTCCAACATGATCACCATATGCATACTGAACTGCATTGGTGCAAGCCTCAGAAACGGCAATCTTAATGTCCTCTATTTCCTCATGCGAAAACTTCATGCGACTCGCAATCCCGGAAGCCGTCAAGCGAGCAACGCCGACATAATCCGATATGCTGGGAATTGTAAGTTCTATTTTAATCGGTTCTGACATCGCAACCCCTCCCTTAACTGTTATGACTGCCTGCAATATGGCTAATTGCGCTATCTTCATTCTCCATCATATGGAAATTCGTTGAAATTAACCCCGAAACATCGAATATCTTTCGGATTTGTGGTGTTGCATTGATGATCGTGATATATCCATTTGACAACCTTGAAATTTGGTTGGCACCATTAGCAATCACCCCAAGCCCCGTACTATCAATATAGCGAACATTCCCCAGATTAATAATCAAGTCCTTTGTCTGAGGGTACTTTTCAAACACAACCTTTAACGCATCGCTGAGTTTCGGGTACGTATAAACATCTATCTCCCCCTCAAGATCAATGATGGGCACATTATTCTTTTCTCGAATCGAAACGTTCAGATCCAATACCATTGTCTCACGCTCCTTTCCTTATTGTCATCTTAGCGATGTTCTTGCATATTGTACAGGCTCTCCGAGTTCCTCCAGCAATTATTTATCTACTCAACACGTAGACAACTGTGAAAGAACTTGATATTCTTTCGACAGGTTAATGCAAATCCCGATATGTTAATTCACACCAACGACAGCACGATGACAATTGGCCTAAAGGAAAACGGGGAACCCCTCAGCGTATTCATCATTGATGATTCTGAGGCAATGGTGAAAATTATAGCTCGTACTCTCGATTCCTTCGGCGTGAAACACATAGGCTCTGCTAACGATGGAAATTCTGCGATTGAACAGCTTCGAATCCTTCCTGAGCCGGTCGACCTTATCTGTCTTGATATCACCATGCCGATCAAGGATGGACTCAGTGCTCTTCCAGAAATTAAGGTAATTCAACCAAAGGCCAAAATCCTTATGGCTACTGCTTTAGGTGACAAAAAGCGCGTTATGCAAGCATTACAGCTTGGAGCAGATTATTACGTGGTAAAGCCCTTCAAAAAGGAAACCCTTTACGCCGTCCTTCGAAAACTGTTTAGCTAAAGTCCTTGACCAAAGAATAGTTGAGACTGTAATACACTGGATTTACAATCAGTTGCGCCGTAGATTCGAATATAGTCCCAACTTCAGACAGGCCATTCTCCTTGAGCGTCTGTCCCGTTGCAACGAGGTCTACCACAACATCGCTTAACCCTGTGATAGCGGCCAGTTCCACTGAACCATAGAGTTTAATCAAGTCCACCTTTAGGCCAAGCCCCTTAAAATAGTCTTGCGCACAGGAAACAAATTTGGTTGCCACCTTGAGTCCATTGGCAAACTCTGGATGTGGGGTTTGTGAAGAAGTAGCAATGACCAATCGACATTTCCCAAACCCTAAATCTTTCAAGATAATCACTTCCGGCCTGCATTCTCGAACAATGTCTAGCCCAGCAATCCCCATATCAACCACACCGCTTTCCACGTACACTGGCACATCCGTCGGACGCAAAATCATAAAACGAACCTTTTTTTTTCGATCAAAAAAAATCAACTGTCGACCCGAATAGTCTTCAGGTTCAATATCATGTTTTTTAAAAAAATCAAGGCTATCCTTTAGGAGATATCCCTTGGCTAATCCAATCGTCAAAAATGGTTTCATGGTTTCTCCAATGCAAGGGCGAGCTTATCAAACTCTAACGCAAAACCAACAGCAGGCACATCCCAGCCATAGCGCGCCATAAGCCCATCATAGCGCCCCCCGCTTCCAATCACATAGCCCACTCCAGGCACCATCACATTAAAAATAATCCCTGAATAATACGCGATAGCCTCCACACGACCTAGATTGTACTGTACATGCGAAACCTTTTTCGGATGTGCCTTTTGGAATGCATCAGCAAACTCTTTTAAATGTGAGCCCGCCTTAAGAATACCTGCATCTCCAATTCGTGGAAGTGCAACTAGGCTGGCATAATCACCCTGAAGAAGAGCCCTAAGTTCGCGTTCCGATTTGTCCTGCACATTTTCGATGTGCCCCAATTCAACCACATAGTTGATAACGCCAACAGCCGAAAGAGCCTCCATTAATACATGAACAACCTCAACATCAGCCTCCAAACCTCCACGTCCAAAGCACTCGAGACCGACCTGCAACATCTCCTGCTTACGAAATACATGCGTTTTGCGGAACACATTCTCTGCATAATATAGCTTTAAGGGAAGGTCAAGCTGTTTGCGGCGAGAACAAATAAGTCTCGCAATGGGGCTTGTCATCTCAGGCCTGAGCACCATTAGCGTCCCCTCATTGTTAAAAAACTGAATCGAAATATCTTTCAGGAAATCATCCCACCCTGCAGATAAATCCGAATAGGGCTCAAAGGTCGGGGTAGTCATACGACTGAATCCATTCTTCTGGAAACAATCTGCCAACATTTGAATAACATTTAATCTTTTATCCAACTGATCTGGAAGTATTTCGCTAAGACCATGCAACATCATAGTCTCCCCACTAGCTTATTAAAGACTTGCATTGCTCTAGGAGTGCTTCCTTCTGGGCTAGAAGTTGAGTGAGGAGACGCCTATAGGATTCTTTTTCCTCCTGAATAATAGGCTCATATTTCATTTTTATCTGCTCCAATTGCTGGCTAAGTCCTTGTGAGAGAGCATCTTTTTTCTCTTTGAGTTCGGTAAGAATTGTCAAATATCGATTACGTTCAGCTTCAATAATAACCGCGTACTGCTTCTGCACTTGAGCACGCTCTTCTTCGCAAATTCGTTCAACAGCAACAATTTTCGACTGGAGCTGGTTTTGCTCTTCAGTCATTTTTTTTTGCAGATCTTCCATAAGACCACGATGTTCCTGCTCCTTGCACGAATACTCCTGATAAAACTGCTTTTTGAGTTCAGCAATGTTTTTTGCCTGTTCCTCCATGAGTCTCATCCGCTGTTGTTCATGTTCCTGTCTGGCAAGCTCTATCTGCTTCTTATTGTCCGAACGAAGCTCAATAAGGGACTGTTGGAGAGCAATCCGAATTTTATTAAACGAGCGTTGCATCTCGTGCGTCTTCTGCGACAGGCCGTCCCTGAGCCGTTCAAGTTTTTGTCGATAGCTTGATTTCTGTTTTTCTAGCGAAAGGGTTAGTTTCGTAACACTCTCTGTATATTCCCCAAAGGCCTTCTCCTTTTGCTCCTGAAGGTACTGGACATCCGATTCTGCTGAAGATCTACTGGTAATGATAGAGATATCGGGGTTTTGAATAACTTCTTTTCTTGTTGCGGGTGCATCAACCGTCTGAGTCTGCACTGGCGACGAAAAAAACTGTTGAATAAACTCTTCGTACTCCATCGTGCTCATACTATACTACAATCTTACACGAATTGCATTGGCATGCGCCGAAAGCCCCTCAAGTTCAGCAAATCGCATTGCGTCCACTCCAACAGTGGGAAAATCGCGCTTATCCATCACGATTAAAGAGGACTGTTTTACAAAATCAGCAACGCTAAGCACTGAAGCATAGCGGGCAGTTCCTCCCGTCGGCAAGACATGATTTGGCCCAAGATTATAGTCCCCTAATACTTCTGCTGAATATTCTCCAACAAAGATCGCGCCAGCATTGCGTATTCCTTGAATCAAGACCTTAAAAGAATCATGGAAAACTTCAAGATGTTCTGGTGCAATCAGATTGACCAGGTCAATCATAATCGGCACCGAGTTATTTCCAAGGACAAATATAGCCGAATTCTTTTGCAAGACTTCTTCAATGATTTCTTTGCGTTTCATCGCAAAAAGCTGAGAATCAATTTCCCTTTGCACCTTTGCTGCCAAATCACTCGAATCCGTAATTAAGATGACGGAAGCCAAGGGATCATGTTCCGCTTGTGCAAGCAGATCCGCAGCAACGTACTTTGGATTGCACAAATGATCCGCCAAAATGCACAAATCACTCGGGCCTGCCAATTTATCAATTCCAACGACTCCGAAAACTTCTTTCTTCGCCAAAGTCACATAAACATTCCCCGGGCCAACAATCTTGTCTACTGGATCCATGTCTTCTGTTCCGTATGCCAAAGCAGCAATCGCTTGCGCACCACCCATTCGATAGATTTCCGCAACCCCCAACTCCCTGGCAACTGCCAATATCGCATCTTGCACTTTGCCCTCTGAATTTGACGGCGAAGCCAAGACAATCTGCTCAACTCCTGCAACCTGAGCCGGCACCACATTCATAATCACACTGGATGGATATGAGGCTGACCCACCAGGAACATAGACACCCACACGACGAATAGGCGTAACCTTCATGCCATACTTTGATCCACCCATAATAGGTTGAGTCCAGCTTTGCGGCACAGTATGCTCATGATACTGTCGAACATTTTTGATGGCTTTTTGCATGATGGTGATCATGTCGGGAGGAATCCGACTATAGGCAAGGTCAATTTCCGTCTCAGTTATTTTAATCTGGGCAAAGAGTGAAGTTTGATATTCAAACTGGGAAATATATTTAACCAGAGCACGGTTTCCACCCTCTCGAATTTCCTCAACAATTTTACGAACCTCAATCACTTCTGGGCGATTAACAAATGAGGTGCGCGCCTGAATTTGTTTTATTTTGTACTCAAAATCAGCCATCATTATCGGGATCATACCTGTCGAACCCCCCTAGAGAATTTTTGCATGGCATGAATAAACCCAGGATATGAGGTTGCTATACAGCCTACATCTATTATATGAGTTTCTCCCGGAATAGCCAGAGCCATGATTGCAGCGCTCATGGCAATACGATGATCCTTTTCGGGATCAATTTCGCCCGGCGACAACACTACGCCCCCCGTTACATCGAAGCCATCCGGCATCTCTTCGACTTGCACACCAAAAGAGGTTAGCATTCGAGAAATTGCTCGAATACGGTCACTTTCTTTAACCCGGAGCTCACCTGCATCACGGATCCGAGTTTTCCCTCGAGCAAACGTAGCGGCAACACTAATCACGGGTATTTCATCAATAAGAGTGGCCATATCCAGAACACTATTGTCAATGTCTATTCCTTTCAGATCGCTTGTTTTCACCAAAACATCGCCAATCAACTCTCCTTCACTCTGAGACTCGTTTCGTACGGTAATGGCGGCATTCATCATGCGAAGCACCTTAATAATCCCTGTGCGTGTGGGATTCAGGCCTACCCTCTTTAGCGTGATTTCTGCCTTTGGCAAAATACATCCTAACACCATCCAAAACGAAGCCGAAGAGATATCCGAAGGAATCGTTACCGTTCCCGGAGACTTGAGGCGGACCGGCGCAGATAGGGTCACACACTGCGAAACAGTCGTATCCACAAGTGCCCCAAATTGCCTCAGCATTTTTTCTGTATGATCCCGAGAGTGCCCGGGGTCACGAATAGACGTTGCCCCATTTGCGTAGAGCGTGGCCAGGAGAATTGAGCTTTTTATCTGTGCTGAAGATACCGGCATTTCATGGTCAATCGCCATCAACGGTCGTCTGCCTACCACCTTAAGGGGCGCACGTATTTGATCTAAGTCTTCCGCGTGAACCCACTCATTTAAATGGTTCCTCACATAAAACTCTGCCCCCATCGCAGTGAGCGGTGCTACCACTCGCTTCATGGGGCGAATCTGAATAGATGCGTCACCCGTAATCACTGCCTCAAAGGGCTGTCCCGCAAGCACCCCGAGGATGAGTCGCATGGCAGTACCGGAATTACCCACATCAAGTGTGCTCTCTGGTTTTCTAAGTCCCGAAAGTCCCACTCCTTTTACGGTAATCGTATCTTCCTTACGTTCAATCGAAACACCCAACTTCTGAAATATTTTCATCGTATTGAGGGTGTCTTCCGCAAGCAAATAGTGATGGATGCGAGTCGTTCCCTCGCAAAGAGCTGATAATATCATCGCACGATGAGAAATTGACTTGTCCGCCGGAACATCTATCGTATGACGAGCCATCTCAGCAGTGCCCCCTTGTACAATGAGTGTAACCATCACCTCAACCTTAGTATAAAGCCCGTCATTCGTAAAGAGGTTTGATATGCGCACAGCAATTCTAATTATAACTTTTGTTGCTCCAAATTGCCGCCTCACCCACCCCT
>CAYHOI010000027.1:0-19857 GCA_964358175.1 uncultured Candidatus Marinamargulisbacteria bacterium
TATTGGTTTTCAGGTTTTGGAAAAACCGAAAACCAATTCGGTCGAAGTATATACTCGTTACGAATTGGTTTGGACGCTTCGCTAGATCTTGCAATGGCGGTGAAGTGACGACGAGCAACGCTTACTGTGCGTGAGCAAGCAAAGAATTGCAAAACCGAAAAAGGAGATTCTCATGAAAGATGTCGCAGAAATGACAGTTAAGTTGATGGCAGCGGCTCGTGCTTTGGGTCTGATGAAGGGTGAGGTTGTCTTGGGGATTCCAATTAATATCTCGGGGAAGAGCATTTACTATGATCGCGCAACACCCATAAAACATTAAGACACAACTCATGGGTTTATTAACGCCATTTATGGCACTTTGCTCGGTGGAATTCTTTGCGCGACTGTCGTATGCTCTGGCGAGGAGTCCTGTTCTTCCGCTATTTGCCCTTTATCTTGGGGCAGGTCCTGCGGCGATAGGATTTGCCGTGGGTGTCTCGACCGTGACGGGAATCTTCTTTAAACTTCCAGCTGGGGCATTATCGGATGTGATCGGTAGAAAAAAGACCATGTTGTTTGGATTGGTTGTTTTTGCCATCATGCCCTTTACCTATTTGGTGATTAGGAACTATCAGTGGCTCATCGTCATCCGCTTTATTCATGGGTTTGCGACCGCGATCTATGGTCCGGTAGCAATGGCGATTGTCGCTGATAAAGCGGGAAAGAGCAAAGGGGAAATGCTCTCTTGGTTCTCATCCGTCACCATTATTGGAAATCTTTTGGGTGCGCCCATTGGAGGGTACATTCTCCATCAAAGTCTAAGGGGGTCAAGCCCGATGATGATCGATTTCCAGCATGCGTACTTAGCCAGTGGGATTATGGGTATTGTTGCTCTTATTCTTGCGATCTGGACGCTTCCAAAAGATGAGAATATAGCGAAACACAGTAATCTTGGAGAGGTTTTTAAAAAGTTCTTTATGGGTATCACCGAAGTTCTCAGCGATAAACGTATCGCAATAACCTCTGCGATGGAAGGGTTTCAGAAAATGACGGTGGGTGCGCTAGAAGCATTCCTTCCCATTTATGCGGTAATGAGTGCCGGGCTTAATGAGTTTCAAGCGGGTTTGCTCTGGGCCATACAGGTGGTAACAACTATGCTTTCAAAGCCTGTCATGGGAAAAACATCCGATAAGTACGGCCGAAAGATGCTGATTACGTTAGGGCTGTTTCTTTGTGCGGGTGCATTTGCGCTCTTTCCGGTCTTTAAGAACTTTTACGCATTGATGGCTGTCGCAGCATTCTTTGGTTTGGGCGAGGCACTCGTCCAATCATCAGGAGCCGCATTTGTAGCCGATCTATGCAAAGAAAAGCATTTTGGAACCGCGATGGGAACGTTTGGCACGATATTTGATATTGGGCATGCGACAGGGCCTATACTCGTGGGAATTCTACTTGCTAGCCATAGTTATATCTTTTCATTTTGGGCCATCTCCGCGATGTTATTTCTTGCGACCTTTCTATTTATTTTTAACGTAAAACCATAGACTGAAGTGCTTCTTTACGGTCTCTTAGGAAAACGCGAAAAATCTGGCTTTCGCTTCTCCACAAAGGCGTCTCTGCCCTCCTGGGCTTCTTCCGACATATAGTAAAGAAGAGTCGCATTGCCAGCAAGCTCCTGGAGACCCGCCTGGCCGTCACAATCTGCGTTAAGTGCGGCTTTCAAACAGCGTATCGACAGAGGGGAATTCGCGAGAATCTCCTGACACCATCGAATCGTTTCTTGCTCAAGTTTCTCAAGCGGCACCACCGTATTCACAAGCCCCATTTCCAAAGCCGCTTTTGCATCATATTGTCTGCAAAGGAACCAAATTTCTCTAGCCTTCTTCTGCCCTACAATTCGAGCCATGTAGCTGGCACCATACCCTCCATCAAACGAACCCACTTTGGGTCCTGTTTGTCCGAAAACAGCATTGTCCGCTGCAATCGTCAGGTCACACATCATGTGCAAAACATGTCCTCCCCCTATCGCAAAGCCCGCCACCATTGCGATCACAGGCTTGGGGCAAGTGCGGATTTGCCTCTGAAAATCCAATACATTCAAATGGGTTTGGCCTGCGGTATCTTTATACCCATCTTCCCCACGAATCTTCTGGTCTCCGCCCGAGCAAAAGGCTTTATCCCCGCTACCCGTTAGAATAACCACGCCGATAGAGCGATCAAGTCGCGCATCATTGAGCGCATCCATCATTTCATCCACCGTTAAGGGACGGAAAGCATTATGCACACGGGGTCGATTGATCGTAATCTTCGCAATACCCGGCACTTTATCGTACAAGATGTCCTGATAGGGTTTTGCTGTGATCCACTTCATGGGTTTCATCGTCTTGCTTATTATTTTATGATGGATTGGGCGGTTTGCCTATGGGGCTTACACCACGAAATAGTTAATCCTATGGGAATCTGTGTCATCTGGGTAGGTAGAATGTTTTGCCTTGAGATTCACATCCACAACAAGCTCGGGTGTTTTGAGAAAACGAAGTATTTCCAGCCTGATCTCAGGTGGTAATTGGTTATAAATCGCGATTAGGCGCTGTATATCCGCCACCAACTTACGATGTCTCGCTTCATATTCCGCCATTGGGACTCTCCATTTTCTCAAGCGTTTTCATCAGACTAGAATAGCTATCTTGCACCTCACTAGGCAAATCTTCTTTATTTTCCAGACTGAGTTCTAAAGTGTAGAACTCACGAAGAAAAGCCTTTGCCTGACCTGAAAGACGCGCATCATCTGCTGAACCCATTAAATCCTCAATATCATCTAAAGACTTTCTTGCTTTTGCATAAATCTTCTTCATCTTTGCCATGAGTTCAGGCGGCAAAACCATTCCTTTGGCAATCACCGATTGGATAAATCCAAGTGTAGCTCTATATTGAAGCACGCTCATGGTTGTATGTTTGCCAAGACCATCGAGAAGAGGCTCAAGGAGCGCAGGATTGTTGCTAAGAAGCTTGGTGAGTTTTTTGGTTTGCCCCCCGAAAATCTTCTGAATAAGCTGACTTGCTACAATCTGGTCATCCGCCGTGGTTTGGATGATGGATAGATGTGACATGAAATTTCGCTCCAGATCAACAGTCTTTTGGGCGTCAGGGGTCGTTGAAATGGGGCTCGGGCTTGCCGTCTTGCTTGACTTTGGGGGCTGCTCGAGGAGTGCAGCCAGTTGCACCTCCTCAGCAAAGGTTTGGAGTGCGCTCAAATCCTCCGAACTGGAAGATTGCAGGATGAGTTTGCTGAAATCTTTAAGCGAGAGCTGTTGGCTTTTGAGCTGCCCAACTGCTTTGCCGAGCTCCTCAGGAGACGCTATCTCCCGCGAGGTGTCTTTGGCATACGACGTTACCTTCTCCGAAAAGCGTTGTTCAGTGTATTTTATAGAATGAGATGAACGGAGTGGCTTACCTTGAATTTGAATTTCGTTGGGCATCATATCTCCTCCTGTTATCTAGGTTATGCCCACAAGTGGCGAGATTTAAACATTTCATCTCCCTTGACCGAAGGAAAGAGCTGGGCTGGGAACTATTCTACTTACACTTCTCTGAGAACCACCTCAACCAGAAAAACAAATTGCGTCACTGGTGCTACGTGCTGCTTAATGGTTCCATTCTTATCTTTCGTAGCATAGTCAATCTGTTCTTGTCTCAATTTAAGGCTCTTGCCGCCAGAATTACCCTGCGTTTCAACTACCTCTATTCTGGAATCTGTTTTACGCTGATCAAGCAATTCGTTTATCAAATAAGCTGTTTCTGCAACTGGATCCATTCCTGCTTTTAAAGTCATAAGAACTTTTGAATAAAGGTAATCTAAAACCCTGTCTTGAGGAACAGGATTTTTTACAACTCTCAACGCAGCCGGTTTATAGCAAAACCGATAGACCTTTTCCCCACTCATAAGCCTTTTTTTAGCTTCAATAGTTGTCAGAGGAACTAACTCGCCCCCTGGCAATTTCCTGAAGTAACAGGTTTCTTTCATCAACTTCAGTACCGTTTCGATCATCTGAGGAGTTGTTGGATTGCCCTTCAACGAAAATGTTTCCTCAGCCTTAAATGTAATTCGTTTTTTGTAATTTGTTTTGGAATAAACAAACGTATTGGCGATTGCTTCTAAGAGTCTTGTATTGGGATTTTCATTAAAATACACTTTATTGTTTCCCAGAGAGTTTTCATCACTTCTATCTTCACTGGACTCTGACTTTTGTTTGATTAAATCGAGGATTAGTTTCATTAAGGTAGCACGAATAGCAGGCAGGCTCTCTTGCAATTCCTTTGAGAGGTTATCTAATGTTAAATATCCCTCTTCATCAAGTGTTGCTTGTAAAGGCTCCTTAAAGTCTTGAAGTGTTATCTTAAAGTGGATTTCTCCCTCAGCAAATTCCAAATCGATAAGTTGCTTAATGTATTTCGCTATTGGATCATTCAGTGTCAATTGATATGAAAACTCGCTTCCAGCATTTTCAATGAGACCTAGGAGTGCAAGAAATTTATCTGCAAACTCACCTTCCAGGACTAGAGGAGCTTTATTCGCCTGTCGAAGCCCCTCCTCTATTTGTTTAAGTTTCTCGCCTTCCTCATTGGTTAAGGGTCTTGCCACTTTGGGCAGAATATCCTCATGAGCTTCAGGCTCAATTTGCAACTGATCCTTTAACGCTTCAGCTTCAAGTCTTTTTGCTTCTTCTTTAATGGCTTCATGGACTTGCCCATTCACTTTATGTAGAATTTCTTCATTTTCTTTCAACATCCCTATAATCATTTTGGGATCACCAGCACCAAGTTTTCCTGTGAATAAGTTGACCTCTCTCTTTGAGATATTCCACCCATTTCCAATCTCTGTGTAGAACAATTCAAAGTTATCGATCATATCCTCCAACGCCTTTGCGAGCCTTTTCAGATCAGACATCTTATTCAAAGAAACTGTCTGTTTTAAGATTTCATCAAGCACTGTTGAAGGATTTAAAGACATTTTACCACCCTCAAAGGATTTCAAGACTTCAGCGATATATGGTCTTCGCTTAATCTCTTCTTCGATTTCGCCCATTGCCTTGTTCACAAGCTCTTTTCCCGTGATAAGGGATGCTTTACATTTTGCTAATATTTCCATAATCTTCACAGAATCATCTGTTCCCAGTTTTGCTTTGCATCGTTCTGTTTCCCTTTTAGAGAAAACCCTATTCTCTTCTAACTTAAAAGAGTCGAAATGTTTTAGGATTTTATCAATCTTCTCCATAAGTTCTTTAAGCTTTTTCATCTCCACAGAAACGTACTTGCCATGCGTTTCTGAGACTTGATTTATCTGTTCTTCAGGATTAAACCCCTGTTTTTTGTTGTCAAACAGATCCAAAATCTCACCGAGACAGAGTCGGACGCTTTCTTTATCATCGTTTGAACCGGCTACGCGCTTCTCTTGCTTTTGAACTGGAGCTTTAGCGGGATTCCCCCTGTGTCCCCTAAGGCTACTTATATCTTCAAGCGCTTTGAGAATGCGCTCTCTTAATTCGTTCAGATTACCCCTAATGGCTTCTGGATTTTCTTGATTCAGCAAGGCTTTGCAGAAAATCTGCTCAGGCTTGATATATTGATCAGGGTATTCTCTTTCTTTTCCAGCTAAGGCTTTTAATTTTGTAACGGCTTCGTCTAATTTATAACCCGTCTTTTTGTTTTCGATATCGTAGAATTCGGGGTGCTGAAAATCGAATAAAAGTGCAGCAATCCATAGGTTTTCAGGAAAAGTCTTTGAGAGCTTTTGTAAGATAAAAAATTTAAGATCCTTGGTTATATCCTGAGAAACACTAAGCATCGCCAAGCTGTACATGGTGGCATCATCCGTGTGCATAGCATGAAAAAAACGATTGATATTCAGCCTAATTGTGGAAAGAAGACCCTCATTATGGGGAAGGCCTTGAGCCAGTTTCGAGAACAAGATCAATACATGATGAATCGACCCCTTCACGGAGAGTACTACGTTACAGACTTCCCTCATGACGGTAATAGGCCATCTCTTAATATCCTCAACCGTAAGTTTAGGTGTTATCCCAGTCGCTATTGCCCAGTACTGAAAAGGAAACGGAGTTGGTTCAGACCACTCGCCGATTTCAGAACTGAATGAAAAAGGATTCGACATGGTGTTACCAGCATTAACCTCGCAAAGCAGCCTCAATAGTTCCGGCACCCCATACGTTGCGACATAGGTTCTCACAAAGGGCTCATCAGACTGATACACAAGAGGAATAATCTTTTGATGTCTTTCTTCTCTCGACCTTTCGTTTCCATCGAGCACACCACGAGTTTGAAGCGCATTTTTTGAATTCGCAAAGATTGTGTTGATAGTTTCATCTATTTCGGTTCGCCCCGTGCCGAAATCCTTCGCCTGAGGGTCTAGCAATCGATGAAGCAAAACAGCGATCACATATCTCGTCATGGCTTGAGGCGACATATCCCGCTGAGATTTTCGTATGATATCCGCAAGTTCCTTTTGGATGATTGAGGATAGGTCATCTTTGGAAAAAGAAGTGTTTGTCAACACTATATGAAGAAGAAGCAGTGCTACGATTTTGGTGCGTATAGGGAGTTCATCAACCAGCAACATCCCTAAGTGCGGTAAAACAACAGGATAGCGTGCCAATAGCGTATAGAATTCACTGCTCCACTCACGAAATATTCGATAGTCTTTTACCGCATTAAAATGACTGGAAAAGAATTTTGCCAAAAGCACCAGCTTTTTATTATTCTCTGGAACATTGGAACCTGCCTGCCTGAAGAGTTCTTCCGCTGATGGCATAAGAGTGTGTTCCCCTGAAGAATCAATGTTTTCCGCAATAAGTTTTTTCTCCTTCAGAGATTCCAAAAGGCTCTCCGTCCCATCTGAACCACAGTCACAGTGTAGAATATTTACTATCTGCAAGAGTGCATAAAAAGTTAATCCCCGATAGGGTCTTATTGTGCTCTCAAGGACAACCATAATTGCCAATTCTGGAGATATACCCCCATCCCCAACGACTTTTTTCTGCAACATTATGCGCACCTCCTAGTAATATATCGTACCCTTTCGGAAATTAATTCATTTTTTTTTAACTTCGTTCATGAGATAATGAATGGATCGTGGTTACGCTCAACGCCCATATTGCCAATTTGCAGCCTTATGTGCCTGGAAAACCCATTGAAGAAGTTGAGCGCGACTATGGGCTAACGCATATTATTAAACTTGCCAGCAATGAGAATACTTGGGGAATTCCTACCTCGGTTCGACGAAAATTGTACCCCAAGCTGAAGGATATCTTTCGTTATCCAGACGGCTCTCTGTATCGTCTTCGCACCAAACTATCGCATCAGCTTAACATTCGCCCGGATCAGCTGATTTTTGGAAACGGCTCCGATGAGCTACTCCAGATCATTGCTCTGGCATATCTTGGCTCCGACAAGGAGGTCTTGGTTTCTGCAGGGACATTTTCGGAATATCAATTCTGCGCAACCCTGGTGAACGCACCCACTCACGTAATCCCACTTCTTAAGCACACCTACGCTTTGACCACTTTTGCTGAGGCCGTTGGCCCAAAAACGAGCGTTATTTTTCTATGTAATCCGAATAACCCCACTGGAACTGCTTTTGGTACACGTTCCTTTGAAGCCTTTATGAAGAAAGTCCCTTCGCACGTACTCGTGATCCTTGATGAGGCTTATTTCGAATATGCACAAGGTGAGGGCCATCTTGATGGACTCCGATATGTATCCCAATATCCGAATTTGATGATCCTGAGAACATTCTCGAAATTATGGGCCTTGGCAGGACTTCGATTGGGATACGGTGTCGCCCATTCCTCCCTCGTGGCAGGACTCAGTAAGGCAAGGCAACCTTTTAACGTGAACCGATTTGCAGAAGAGGCCGCTTTGCTCATGTTGGATGAACCGGGGTGGGCACAGAAAGTTCGCAACGAGTTGGATCGCGAGAAACGTAAGATATATCGTTCCTTGGATCGATTGGGCGTATCCTATCTAGTGAGTCGAGCAAACTTTATTTTCATCGAATTGGGTCAATCAGCTAGCGAAATTTGTGAAGCACTTCTGCATATGGGTATTATTGTACGAGCCCTGAATGGATTTGGTTTCCCAGAGGCCATTCGCGTGACAGTGGGCAGACCCTCGGAGAATAAAGCGTTTCTCTCTGCCTTCGAAAAGGTGCTGAAGAAATCATGTTAAAAAGAACTGTCCTCTATCCCGAACACAAGGCAGCAAATGCAAAAATGGTGGGGTTTTCGGGCTGGGAAATGCCTGTTTCTTATCGGGGAATCCTTGAGGAACATCAGGCGGTTCGCCAATATGCCGGTGTATTTGACGTCTCCCACATGGGCGTCATTGACTTTGCCGGCGAACAGGTGCTGGAGATGCTTCAGCACCTGACGGTCAATGATGTGGAGAGCCTGGCAATCAACCAGTCCCAATACACCATGATGCTGGATGAGTCTGGACAAGTCCTGGATGACATGATTTTGACACGGCTTCAGAATATGTACCGACTCGTGGTCAATTGCGGAAATACCCAGAAGATCCTCTCCTGGCTTCACACACACCAACCCAAGTTTTCCGTTCATTTTACGCTCCGAGAGGAGATCAACATTCTTGCTCTACAAGGCCCTTCTTCAAAGCGAATTTTGGAATCACTAATGGATACTACTTTGGCCGTCCGCCCCTTCGGAATCTCCTTTGGCCAACTTTTGGGAGAACCCGTCATGGTCAGTCATACTGGTTATACGGGCGAAAATGGGTACGAGCTCTTTGTGCGTCGGGATAAAGTTGCCCATTTTTGGAAGGCGTTCCTTCGATCAGGAGCGTCACCCATTGGATTGGGCGCAAGGGATACTCTGCGCATTGAAGCGGGGCTACCGTTATATGGGCAAGAAATCGTTGAAGGCGTCACGCCCTTTGATCTCGGCTATGGTTGGATTGTGAAGTTCAGTAAACCCGAATTTATTGGGCGATCCGTTCTAGAGAATGCTTCCCGAAAACGTCGTTTGTTTGGCATGCTTCTTCAAGAAAAAGTCATCGCCAGACACGGCATGCCTGTTCCAGGTTATGGCACGGTCACAAGCGGAACTTTTTCGCCTACCTTGGGTAAGTCTATCGCAATGTTTATGGCGGATCCTCCCCCGGAGGACTCGCAGCAAATCACCGTTGAAATCCGAGGGAAAGAGTATGTCGCAGATGTGACTAAATTACCGTTTATCACGAGAACGATCAAAGGCTAAAAAATAGATTATATACTAAGACTTAATTGATTTTCGGATCAATTTTAGTCTTAGTTATGCTGAGCTATTGGTTTTCAGGTTTTGGAAAAACCGAAAACCAATTCGGTCGAAGTATAGAATCATGCAGACTGTTTTGCCTTCCCATTCGCGATAATTGACTTCGCTAAGAAGAATCCAATCACCCCGAAGGTTATCAGCGGGGACAGATAGCTCGGGACGTCCAAGCCAAAGCTCTCACTCAGCATAATGCATCCCAGAAACAAAATCGAGTACATGGCTCCGTTTTTCAAATACGAGTATTTCCGAATGGATTCAACCCCACTGATGGTAAATTGACGAACAACCAAAGCTCCGAGACCGTTTCCAAAGATAATGAGTGGAACCGACATAGTAAAAGCAAAGGCACCTACAACACCATCGATAGAAAAGGTCGCATCCAGCACTTCCAGGTAGAGGAGCTTGCTCATATCCGTCAATCCAGCATTCTTCTGCAGGGCAAGCTCCGCCTTCACGGCCTGTTCCTTAAACCCATAAATAATAAAAAAGGCCGTGGAGCCAATGGTTGCAGCGAATGCCAGAAGTGGGTCGCGCTGGAGCGCAAACCAAATAATAAGAGAAAGAAGAATCGAGGCTACTGCGAAAAACCATACCCCATGCTTGCTGAAGAACTTTTCCATTGACAGGCCAAACGATTTTTCTTCAAGAAAGAGCCAATGCAGAAACAAGAAAATGAGAAAGATTCCGCCGGCAATCAACAAAAGAGGGGCTGATTTTTCGACGGACTCCATGATTCGTGGATCGTTACTGAACGTAGCGGTCAGTGCACCCACTGGGCCGAGGGAGGGATTGGCCATGTAGACAATCAGCCATGGCAGTAGCCCCCTCACCAAGAACACCCCGAAGAAGATTCCCCACACCAGGAACCATTTTCGTGCCTTCTCGCTCATGGTCGCAAGCACATCAGCATTCACAACGGCATTGTCTATACTGGAAATGACCTCAAAGGCACAAAGCCCGAGAACTACAAGCAGTAGGGAAAGAATATCCATCTCCATGCATTGTAACATACTGTATATTTGTTTACCATTCGTGATGGGACTAGTGATTTTTCTAAAATTACGGTATGCTATAGTGGTCATGGTGCAACAACCGCCTATTTATGATCTGGGGCTAAATTCAAAGGGGAAGCAGTTCCAGTTTTTTGTTATTGATGATGCACTGGTGATGGTACGTGCTATTTCTAGGGCAATCAGCCAATTCGGCGGATCGGTGATAGGGTCAACCACAAACAGTATCGAGACCATTAACCTGCTCACTCCGATAAAAGATCGCATAGATGTGATCACGCTTGACATTCACATGCCTGGAAAAGATGGACTGGTACTCCTCCCAGAAATACGAGTACTATGTCCTCATGCAAAGATTATTATGGTCACAGCCTCTGGACATGTGGCGAAAGTAAAAGAAGCGATTATGCTTGGAGCCAACCACTTCGTCGTTAAGCCTTTTCAAACCGATCAGCTCTATCAGATTATCAAATCGGTTGTTAACTCCAACCCGTCATAACCCATTTCGACATTTTTCGGTAAGCTCTTGTTCGTTGTCTCATACTCTAATTCATGAGTGGTGTGAATGAGAATCGTTTTTTTCGGAGAAATCCGTTCTATCAACTCAAGGGTTTCCTCTATATTCATATGGGTTTTGTGCGGCCGATGACGCAATGAATTTATCACGAGAACATCAATCCCCCTAAGCACAGAAACCGTAGAAACAGGCATTGACTTCACATCTGTAAAGTAAGCCATATTCCCCCATTGAAATCCCAACACAGGCAATATCCCGTGATAAGCCAATAATGGCTTCACGCGAACACCTTTAACCGAAAAAGACTCAGCATGAGAAAGCTCGCGAAGTTCTATTTTGGGGATCCCCCCCCCTCTTGCAACAAGGGTTCAAAAAAATAATAGAAGACTTGTTTTAATTGTTTAGCTTGTGATGCTTGTACATAGACAGGGATATGTTCTGGTGAATCATTTCGAATATCATCAAGTCCACCCACGTGATCACGATGGGTGTGGGTAAGCAAAATGGCATCAAGTCGTGAGATCTCATGATTCAGTGCCTGTTGCCTGAAATCAGCGGAACAGTCTATCAGGATCGAGAGGTTCTCATTGTGAAGCCAAGCACTGGAGCGTAATCGCTTGTTGCGGGGGTCTTTACTCAAACACACGTTGCAGTGACAGCCAATTTCGGGAACCCCATGGGATGTTCCTGTTCCCAGCAGGGTAAGGGTGGCTTTCATTTTTGCAAGACCAACTCTGACAAAACCAACTTTTGCTTAGACAAATAGTCTGCCAAGTCTCGAACCAATTTTTCGCAAAGATCAGGATGCACGAAGTTCATCATCCCAACAGATACCGCACTGGCACCCACCAAGATAAACTTTACCACATCCTCAACGGTGGCTACTCCTCCCATCCCAATGAGCGGAACATTACAGCTTTCTGCCACATCATAGACTGCCTTAAGTGCAATCGGACGAATGGCTGGACCCGACAGGCCTGCCACCCCCCGCTTGAAGTAGAGTTTTCTATTCTCAATATCAACCTCCATGGCAGGGATTGTATTGATCAGTGACAAAATATCGGCACCAGCTTCAATAGAAATTTTTGCAAGCTTCACAATATCCGGTACAGCAACTGACAACTTCACAATGAGCGGCTTATCCGTCACCGTTCGGACAGCTTTAACCAAATTTTTAACCCCGGCTAAGTCCTGACAAAAAGCCAACCCCCCCGCCTCAACGTTGGGACAAGAGATATTGAGCTCTATCGCATCGACTCGTGACTCCTTGTCTAAACGTTTTGCACAGATCCTATTTTCCTCGGTGGAATGGCCTGCGATGTTGACGATCACCTTCACACGTTTCAGGGACTCAAGCTCTGGCAAAACAAATTGGATCATGTGATCTAGTCCTTTGTTTTCAAGCCCAATGGAGTTAAGCATTCCGCAGGGAGTCTCCGAGACTCGCGGCGGAGCGTTACCCACCTTTGGCTTGAGCGTCACACTCTTGAGCGTCACAGCCCCCAGCTTATCCAGATTCATGAATTGCTCAAACTCCACTGCATTCCCAAATGTGCCAGAAGCCGTGACAATAGGGTTTTGCAAAACAAGTCGCCCCAGCCTGACTGTTAGATCAACAGGCTTTACCATATTAGTTTTCCATTAAAAACAGGACCATCAGAACAAACATTTTGATACCCCTGTTTCGTTTCAATACTACAGCCAAGGCAAACCCCAAAACCACACGCCATGTGAGCTTCGAGAGACACTTCCACCTCAAGTCCGAGCCTGCACGCAACTGCAACGACCTCGCGCATCATCGGGAGTGGTCCACATGTTTTAATCTCCTCTATTTCCCACGCCAAGATCTTCTCCTCTAGGTTGTCGCAGACAAATGACTTTTCCTCTTCATCCACGTGAAGATGAATATGTTTTCCTCGCAAACTCACGGCATCCTCTCTGGCTCGAACCCCATACAGCACAGCGGTTTTGTTTTGAGCACGAAGTCTGTCATCCGCAAATATTAAAGGTGCAATTCCTACGCCGCCACCCACAAGCAAAATCCTGCGCCCCGTTGGAATTGTGAAGGATTTTCCTAGGGGACCAATAAGTCCCAAGTGATCGCCCTTTGCCTGCTGAACCATTGCCCCTGTTACTTCACCTTTCAGCTTATAGAGAAGATCAATCGAATCAGCTGAAACACGATGGATTGAAAACGGTCGCCTGAGTAGATTCGCACCATTCCCACGGTTAAGTGATAGATTCACAAACTGACCAGGCTGAGCTGTTTGAGCAATTTGAGGAGCCTGCAAAGTGAGACAATAGGTTTCATGGGCAACCTTCGTATTACTCTTGACGGTCACGTTCTCCATCATACTTTTACAAGACGCTCAAGCAACTGATCTGTAATCTGAATAACGCTTTTGGTAAAGCTATCGGTATTTACAAAACCAAAAACGGGCTTGAAAACTAACAGATGTTTCTTCCCAATAGGAACCAGGCGAACCACTCCTTTGCCAAACTCTGTTTCGAATAGCTCCGAGGCCGTCGCCACTTCAAAACCCTTCTGCTTTTGCAAACCATCCAATTTCTTTCGTGGATATGATCGTAGAAAGTCAACATTTCTGTAACCCATTGGAACATAATAAGCTCCCCGAAGTCCAAACAAAATTCCACGAGTCGCCTTCATCAATGATAAGAAATAGAGAAGAACCTCCTTCGCGGCATCTTCTGAGCTTTGCATCTTGGTCACGCTGGCAAGGTAGTCCATGAGCGAATTTTGTCTATTGGCCATTCCCTTCCTTTCATGTTCAAGATGCAGATCATGATATTGCTTTGCCCACCAGTGAAGCAACTGGATAAACGCCTGCTGCTGTACTGTATCGAGTCGTGTATTCTTCTGGGTACACCCAAAAAACCCAAACAATTCTCCCTTGATTGTGCACAGTGGATAGACGTGCGTGACCCCAAGCTGGCTCCACATATCGCGTTCCTGCACGAGTCTGCTGTTCATTTCTTTGGGGATCAAGATTTGTTCGCGATAAAAAGACTCTACCTGTTCTGCCGTTATCCTTTGTCCCCCTTCTCGCAAAAGGTCTGGGACAAAGCTCTCGGAAGTGAGCTTGAGGGACTCAATGCTCTGAGGCAGGTGTTCCGACCAATTTGCCACAAGAAATTCTTTGTCTTTTTTTATGAAGAGAATGTATTTGCGAATGGCTTGTTTTTTTAAGTGTGTATTGAGGAAAATATCTTGATGGTAGAGGAGCGTTTTGCCTTCTTCTTTTTGTTTTTTTCCAATCTGCAAAAAACCCCAACGCATATGCCCCATTGTAGGGTTTTAAGCAGTCTTTTTCAAGGGACATTTCTCAGTATCTGACAACCATTTTTTAGAACTGTTTTGGAATGGACTTCGCACCAAAACCGTTTCCAGAACCTCGTGAATCGTGGTCATTCCCGTTATCTTGATCTGGCGTCGCAACACCTTCTTGATGTCCCCAACTTCATCAAGATTGTCCTGTGGAACCAAGACCTCCTGTATGTTTTGACGTTCCGCAGCGAGGAGTTTTTCGCGAATTCCCCCGACGGCCAGGACGTTCCCATGTAGCGAAATTTCTCCAGTAATCGCAACATCCTGTCGAACCGGAATACGCGTGTAGGCTGAAACAAGCGCAACGACAATAGCAACCCCAGCAGAAGGCCCATCCTTCGGAATGGCATTTTCAGGCATGTGAACATGCGCATCCAGCGTCTGATAAAAGTGTTTTGGCAAATCAAGTTTTTGAGCCAGTAGCCTTACAAGACTGAAGGCCGTTTGAGAGGACTCCTGCATGACCTCGCCCATCTTACCAGTCAACCTCAGGAGTCCTTTCCCTGGGAAAACCGATACTTCAATGGGCAAAATCTCTCCACCTTGAGAGGTATAAGCCAACCCCAAAGAAAGACCAATTGAAGGCTCGCTGTGATGATGAGACCTCTTATAGCGTGGAACACCCAATAGCTCTCTGATGATCGATTCGGAAAGCTCAGGAATCCGTTCGTGACTGAATCGGCGAACGACAAATTTGCGAGCAAGCGAAGCGATACAGCGCTCCAATTCACGTAGTCCTGCTTCCTTGGTGTAGAGCATGATCAATTGTTCAAGCACCTCATCCTGGATAATAAATTCATTGAGCTCAAGCCCGTGCTTGCCTAGGATGCTGGGAAGCAAGTACTGCCTCGCAATCTGTTTTTTTTCATCTAGGGTATAGCCCGATAACGCAATAACTTCCATTCTGTCTAGCAAGGGGCTTGGGATGTCAAAAGTATTGTTTGCCGTTGCAATAAAAAGAATCTTGCTCAGATCAAAAGGGACTTCAAGATAATAATCATAAAAATGACTGTTTTGTTCCTTATCCAGTATTTCCAGAAGAACCGCAGAGGGATTGCTTTGAAAGTGCGTGGAGATCTTGTCGATCTCATCTAGTAAAATGACAGGGCTACGTGTTTTCGCAGATCGAATTGCCTGGATAATTCGACCCGGCATAGCTCCAACGTAGGTGCGTCGATGCCCTCGCAATTCAGCTTCATCATTCATTCCCCCCAATGAAATCTTGATGAATTCTCGCCCCATCACTTTGGCAATGGACTTGGCGATACTTGTCTTCCCTACCCCGCTCGGTCCGGTTAAGCATAAAATGGATCCCTGAATATCCTGCGTAAGCTTGTACACAGCAAGAAACTCCGTAATCCGTTCCTTGACTTTTTCCAAGCCGAAATGTCGTTCACTAAGACGAGGCTCTACCAGAGCAAGATCATATTCAGGCTCTCTTTTCCAGACCCAAGGCAAGTCAATAAGCCACTCCAGATAGCTCTTCACCACGGCTGATTCAGCTGACAGAGAGGACATTTTTCGTAGCTTGCCTAACTCACGATACGCTCGCTCCTTGATTTCGCTAGGCATCGAAGCCTTTTCAATTCGCTCAGCATAGTCCGCAATTTCATCGTATTCAGAACTTCCAGCTCCAAGCTCTTCCTGTATGGCTTTTATTTTTTCTTTCAGATAAAACTCTTTTTGTGAGCGTTCAATCCTACCCCGAACATTGCTGTGAAGTTTGTTTTCCACCCGAATCACGTCGGTCTCCTCTGTAAGCAGACGCAAAAGAATTTCAGCCTTCTTTCGGGTACTGTTTTGAGTCAAAATATTCTGCTTCTCGGCGATTGGGAACATGATGAAGTGCGTTATGGTATTCATAAATCGATTGAGATCCTTTTGCTTAAATAACTCCTCAATGATCCCGGAAGGAATGTTTTTACTGAGCCCCATGTAAGCTTCCAATGCTTGATAGATGAGCTGCATCATCTCCTCTTTTTGAGAAGTTTCTGCCATGTCATTGATATCTTTCAGCAACTTGGGTTCTACCATAAAGAATCCTTGGTTCGAATGCACCTGGCTAAGCCCCACCCTGCGATGCCCTTCGAGCAAAACCTTATACGTTTTCTCATCGACTTGGGAGGTTTGTAGGATGCTCGCTAACACCCCTGTTTCATGAAAATCTGTTTCCACGGGGTCATCTGTTCCCGTTTTCTGAAGCACAAAAACAATATCAAGCTCCTCTTCCATCGCATATTCGAGTGCTTGCAATGACTTTGGTCTTCCCACAAAAACAGGAAAAACAACGCCAGGAAGCACTACGATATTTTTTAAAGGGATCAGTGGATATTTAGGCCGCATTCTGGAGAGACTTCGCTTGTGGGAAGCGATCCAAAATACTTTTTGTCGTCACAACGATCTCTTTCTTTTTGCCTTTCTGAGAAGGCACTTCGTACATATTGTCGAGCATCAGGGCTTCTGTGATCGATCTCAATGCACGGGCTCCCATTTTCTTTTTTTGAGCAAGCTTTGCAATAAGACGAAGGGCGCCCTGAGTAAAACGAAGCTTCACCTTATCGATTTCCATCAGCTTTTGGTATTGCCTCACCAAAGAGTTTCTTGGCTCAACCATAATTTGGACCAATTGATCTTCTGTCAGCTCTGTCAACATACTCACCACGGGAAGACGGCCCACAAGCTCTGGAATCAGTCCGTATTTGATCAAATCTTCGGATTCGATTCGGTCAACATCATCAGGGTCATCGGGGCTTTCCCCATTGATAAATCCAATCAGCTTCTTATTCTTTCTCTCGCCAATAACCGCTTCAAGGCCATCGAACGCCCCTCCGCAAATAAAAAGGATGTTGCGGGTATCCAATTGAATAAACTCATCATGCGGATGTTTTCGTCCTGGATGCGTCGGCACATTGACCACGGTTCCCTCAAGAATTTTGAGAAGTGCCTGCTGAACACCTTCTCCCGAAACATCCCGAGTGATAGATCGATTCTCACTTTTACGAGAGATCTTATCAATCTCGTCGATATAAATGATCCCTCTTTCTGCTTTACTTACATCTTCGCCCGCCGTTTGCAGGAGCCTAAAAATAACGGACTCCACGTCCTCACCGACATATCCGGCTTCGGTTAAGGTAGTCGCATCGGCAATCGTAAAAGGCACATTGAGCATTCTCGCTAACGTTTGGGCAATGAGCGTTTTCCCGCTTCCGGTAGGTCCTACCAACAAAATGTTAGACTTTTGTATTTCGACGTTATCGATAATTCCTTTGGTGGACTCATTCATTAAACGTTTATAATGATTATAGACCGCAACAGAAATAACCTTCTTTGCGTGAGACTGTCCTATGATATATTGATCCAGAAAAAGATGAATTTCTTTGGGCTTAACAAGAGCCAACCCTGATTCCGTCTTGGGGGTGGCATTCTTCAAAATCTCATGACCGGTCTCCAAGCATTGATCACAAATATACACACGATCCGCAAACCCTTCTAAATCACTCTTAAAGAGGTAGTTTGCCTTTTTCTCGGTTATCCCACAAAAGGAGCATTCTTGGTTGGCAGAGGTCATTTGCTTTTCTTTTTGGGAACATCCTTTTTGGGGATATCCTTTGAAGCCAAAACCTCATCAATAAGACCATATTCGACCGCCTCTTGTGCTGACAAAAAGAAATCGCGATCTGTATCTCTCTGGATAATCTCAAGAGGCTTACCCGTATTCTCTACCAAGATGTCGTTGAGATATCGCTTCAATCGCAGAATCTCTTTGGTCTGAATTTCGATATCCGTCGCTTGCCCCTGAGCTCCCCCTAGGGGTTGATGAATCATTATTCGTGAACTGGGAAGCGAAAAACGCTTTCCTTTGGCTCCAGCTGACAGCAAAATGGCCCCCATACTGGCCGCTTGGCCAAAACAAATAGTGGATACTGGGGCTTTAATAAATCTCATCGTATCATAAATTGCAAGGCCTGCCGTAACGACTCCACCTGGACTATTCACGTACATGCTGATGTCCTTTTCAGAGTTTTCTGCCTCCAAAAACAACAACTGAGAGACAATAAGGTTGGAGATATGATCATCAATTTCTCCCCCCACAAAAATGATTCGCTCCTTGAGTAACCTTGAATAAATATCATATGACCGTTCGCCTCGTCCTGTTTGTTCAATAACCATCGGTACTAGCATGCTCATATTGTCCTCCTTTTATTACTTCCGTTTTATTTTGGCGTGTTCCAGCAAGAAGTCAACCACCTTACGGTGCTTTATCGGTTCCTCAAAAACCTCTCTGGATCGTCCTAACTGTGCACGAAACTGCTCTCGATAGAGCTCCTTCTGAGCCTCATCTGGTTCACTCTTAAGACTTTCCTCCAGTTCTTTATCAAGCTCTTCTTGTGAAACCTTTATCGCCTCAGCTTCAGCAATCGCATCCAACCCCAACTGATACTTCACGCTCTTTAGGGCATCGTCACGGTATTCTGACCGTAGCATGTCGAGCGTTTTGTTCGTAATCTGCAAATAGGTCGAAAGATCTATGTTCAGTCTTTTAAAATTTCGCTCCATCTGCTGGAGCATCCGATCTACTTCTTTTCGAGTCATGACATCTGGAATCTCATTCTCCACATTCTCAACCACCCAGTTGGCCACATCTGTTTTGAGCTTCTCCTCAGCGGACTTTTCTCGCTGTGTTTTTATTTCGGTCTCAACAGATCTGCGATACTCCTCCACATTTTTTTTGTCAGTTTTACTTCGCACCCACTCGTCCGTTAATTTTGGGGCACGTTTTATTTTTACAGACTTTATTTTTACTCGGAAATGGACAGGATCATTAGAAACAAGAATTCCTTCCTTGTCCTTTTTAGACATCGTAATTGAAAATTCTTTTTCATCTTCCTGCTTGAGTCCTTTTATCTGCTCGTCGAACTCAGCCGAGATCTTTGCCTTTCCAACAGTCATAGAGCAATTCTCATCCGTCCATTCATTGCTAACCCTATCGTCCACCTTTGCAAACACATCCACGATGACTTGAGCTTCATCTTCAATAGGCGCCTTAGCATCCTCTTCATAAGTTGCTTGCGAATCAAGCTCTGATTGAATGGCTTTGGATACATCATCCTTTTCTACCTTTACAGAGTCCTTCTCCAGCTTGATCCCTTTATATTTACTCATCTTGATCTCTGGCTTAACCTCAACCGAGATGGAGACCTTGAAAGGCTTGTCTTGTTCAAGTTGCAAAACCTGAACATCGACAGGGTGGTCAATCACATCAATACGATGCTCGCTGATAATAGCGGAATAATTCTCATTGATCAGATCGATCAAGGCCTCATAGGAAAGACGATCTATTCCGTACCAATTCACAAAATGACCCTTTGGGCTTTTGCCAATACGAAATCCAGGAACCTTTACTTTTTTCACCAAAGAACGGAATTTCTTGTCCATTTCTACTTCCAATTGGGGATACTCATCTTTTACCTCGAATGTAACGAGATTGCCTTGTCTTTTAAGGTTTTCTACTTTCATCGCCTACTCCTTTTGGTCTTAAAGTCGAAACACAGACTAGTGTAACATAGAACCCCTTATTCAATAAAGCACGTTGTCTTGAACACCCCTAACCGATGAGTTTCTGGGGGGTGGCGGTTTACGGTTTACGGTGAATTTGGCAAC
>CAYHOI010000028.1:0-19792 GCA_964358175.1 uncultured Candidatus Marinamargulisbacteria bacterium
TGATTGGGTAGACTTGCCGCAGCAGTTCCCTTTCGAGCAGAGAAGGCAGCGGTGTTGACACGGTAAAAGCCTATATCTCTGACCGCGCGAAGGGTATGCTGAAAGTGTTGCTCTGTTTCGCCGGGAAACCCTACAATTAAGTCTGACGAAATTCTCGCATCCGTAATCTGCTTGCGAATTTGCCGAACAATATGCAAATAATCTTGGTAGGTGTACCCACGATTCATCGCCGACAAAATGTTGTCATCTCCTGCTTGGAGAGGAACATGAATTTCACGACTAATGCGGGGTAATCTTGCAATGGTTTCGATCAACTCTTCAGACATGTCCTTGGGGTGAGAGGTCAGAAAAGAAAGGGTCTCCACATGATGCATCTCGTGAACCTGGTCAAGCAGGTTTGCAAAAGAATAGTCTTCATATAATCCATTTCCATAGGAATTGACGTTTTGCCCCAGCAGTGTCACTTCGCTAGAGGAGCCACCTTTTAATTGGGCAATTTCCTCAAGAATAGCCTCTTTCTTGCGACTGACCTCTCGTCCCCGCGTGAAGGGCACAATGCAATACGAACAGTAGTTGTTGCATCCATACATGATAGGTACCCAAGCCTGGTCTCCTGCGCTCCGGATAAGCGTTACGGCTTCATCAGCTTTTTTTTCATGTTTCACATATATTTTCGCTGATTGACTCTCAAGAAGAGTTGGCAGGTATTCAATGGTATTGGTTCCTACAATAAGATCAATATAGGGGTATCGCTTGAGAAGACCCTCCTGCTCGTACTGTGGAACACATCCAGCAAGCACCAATGTTTGTTTGTGCCGAGTCTTTTTGCGAAGACCATTGCTTTCGCGAATACGCGAAAACAGTCTCAATTCCGCATTCTCACGAATTGCACAGGAGTTAAAAATGAGGATATCCGCTTTTTCTGACTGTTCTATCGGCTCATAGTGCCCTGTTTGTGCCAAAACCCCCGCTATTCGTTCAGAGTCGCTTTTGTTCATCTGGCAACCGAACGTATAAATATAAAAAAACTTCGTTGTTGTCATGAATCTACCCTACATGTTTTGAAGCGTCTTTTTGTCTTTTATCGGCGCAAGAAATCATCTTCTACCCTAACAATATCATCTTCACTCAGAAAGGCACCCACTTGAACCTCAATGATCACGAGATCCGTGTCAGCAGGATTTTCAAGGCGGTGAAGCTGACCCATTGGGATATAAGTGGACTCATTTGCCATTAGTATCCGAATGTCTTCGCCATTTTGAATTCGAGCCGTTCCACTCACCACCACCCAATGTTCATTTCGATGTGCATGCTTCTGTAAAGAGAGTTTGTGCTTAGGTTTTACAACAAGTCTTTTGAGAATATAGTGGTTCCGTTCTTCCTCTAAAATAGTGTATGTTCCCCAGGGCCGATGTACGGTAAGGTGAGAATCGGTTTTCGAGGACTTGGCCTTTCGAAGTTTCTCCACGATCAGCTTTACATCCTGTGAGCATCCCTGCTTTGCGACTAGCAATGCATCCTCTGTTGCCACAACGATCATCCCAGAAAGACCTATTGTTGCAACGGTCTTGTCCGATGGTGCAATGATCAGATTATGCGTCGACTCCAAGCCTATATGCTCGCCAATAACAGCGTTTTGGGAACTGTCTTGTGGCAAAGCCTCGTAAAGCTCATCAAAACTCCCCAGATCAGACCAACCCATATCGGTTGGAATAACTTTGATCCGTTTGCTTTTTTCCATCACGGCATAGTCTATGCTGTTGGCAGGGATCGCTTCCATATCCTTTAAGGCAATTCTTGTCGCCTGAAAAAGAGGCTCGTAACTGGCACGTCCCAGTGCTCGCTGACTCATTTCCAAAATCTCAGGGGCAAACTGAGCCAACTCCTCCAAATAGGTCCTTGCTTTAAAAATAAAAAGTCCGCTGTTCCAAAAATAGTTCCCCTTCTTTAGGTACTGATCTGCAAGGTCTTTGTTGGGTTTCTCCTTAAAGAATCGAACATTCTGCCCCTCTGCCTCGATGTATCCGTAGCCCGTAGCTGCATAAGTCGGCGTAGTTCCAAGGGTAACCAGATGCCCTTCCTGAGCCAGCGTCTTTGCATGCTTCAAGTAGCCACGATAGGCTTTCGTATTTTTGATAAAATGATCAGAGGGGGTAACCACAACGATGTCCTCGGGGTTACCCTGAAGACAAGCCAAAGTGATTGCTGGTGCCGTATTTCGCCCCACTGGCTCTAGGATAAGTGTCGGAAGTTTAAGTCCTAATTCAGCTGTTTGATCTCTCACTAAAAAGAAGAGTGCATCATTGGTTACAACAACATTCTCGCTTAACTCATTTCTTAGTAGCGTTTGTTGAAATAAGGACTGTTTATCGAATAGGGGAAGAAATTGTTTTGGATAATTCTGCCGAGACAGCGGCCATAGGCGTGTCCCGCTCCCACCAGCCAAAATGATAGTTCGAATCATGCGGTCATTCAAACACGGAAGAAAAACTTATGTCAAGGAATGCGCGATTGGCTGTTTCTTCCTGCCATCCAGCAGGTGCCTAATCGCAAGAATAGGGTGACGAAATACCATTCGAGGTCCGGAGAACCTCATGACTTGTCGAATCTGCTCACGCTTTTCTTTGCTGTAACAGTGAATCGGACATTTTGCACACGTTGGTTTGTTTTCCTGAAAAAAGCATTTCCTGAGACGTAGCTCCGTATATTTTCTGAGAGCCAAGCATTCAGGACACAACTGCCTACCATGAACACCATGACGAACCCCGCACCACAGGGCTATCATCAGATTTACAGTATTCTGCTCCCGCTCTAACCGATGAGATTTAAATGCCGGACTATTTGAAGCCGTTTTCGTGGAAACACGCCACATACTTTTTATCCGTACCCATGATATGTTTCGTCAGCCAGTCCTTCAGAAAGGTCATGGTGTCCAAGGTAATGGTTACCTTGCCCGCAGCGAAATCCTTTTGAAGGCCTGCTGCTTTTGCCACAAATTGATCATGCTCTATTTTATGTGAGGGGTAGTTTTCATATTGGAATTCCTGCATTTTCTTTTCTTCAAGCGAGAAGTGTTGAACGGTGTAGTCTACCAACTCTTTGATAACCTTTCCCATAACCTCTTTAGCCTTACCGACTCTCATCGCATCATGTAGCTCATTAATTAAGTCCACCAGTTTTTTATGTTGCCGATCCACCTCTTCCACATTAACGCTAAGCGAACTATCCCAGGTAATTATTGCCATCTCTGACCCCCTTAAATTTTTTCCACTAAATATTACTATAGTAATTATTCCCCAGAAGTCAAGCTTCCAAAATCTAAAATTGTTTTGTAAAACCAGTAAATTCTGGTATATAATGTGCGGGAATCTTACGAGAAAGGTGTGTGGCAAATATTGGAACTAGCTTGTATGTGGGAAATATCCCTTGGGAGGTCAGTGATGAATAGCTTACGCTAGCCTTCAAGAATACCCTTCAAATAGATGAGATCCGCGCTAAAATTGAACATGACCAGAGAACAGGACATTCACGGGGATTCGGCTTTGTAGAGGTGCCGGATGATCGCATTGAGGATGTGATCCAAAAAATGCATGGATATGAATTGGGTGGTCAGGAGTTGATCGTCAACTGATTCCTTTGTTGGCTCACTGTAGCGAAGAAATCTATCTTCCCATCCTCAAAAAGCATCTCTCCAGATCTCGAGTGAAGCATAGCGTAGGCGTTGCACAGCTGTCTCTTCATTTTGCACAGAAACTTCAGTGCCCCACACCTGAGCATGCATTTATTGCAGGAATATACCATGATATTGCCAAAGAGAAGTCAACCCAGGATCTTCAGACTATTGCCCAGCAGTATGGTCTTTTGCTGGGCGACGAGGAGCGAAATTCTCCCACAACGCTTCATGCACCTATCGGAATGCTGATGGTTCGGCATGAGCTTGGAATTTCGCATTCCAGGATTTTAAAGGCTATTCGTTGGCATACTACCGGACGGGCGCGAATGAGCCTGCTTGAGAAAATTGTCTACGTTGCGGACATTGTCGACAGTGGCAAAAAGGTTGAACATGCCCTGCTTATCGAGAAGCTCGCCACAACGGACATCGATAGGGCTGTCTGGATCACAGCCCGAGAAACTCTCAAGCATCTGCTCAATAAGGACAGAAAAATCTGTAAGCAGGGTCTCTCCTGCTACAATTATTATGCTATCCCTGATTCAATTTCTGCGCAAAAGTTTTCATCGCGTCCGTAACCGACGAGTTCACCGAGTTGCCAATCGCAGTGACCGTTGCAATCGCCTCTTTGAGTAGCGACATGTAAGTTTGCATCATGGTTAAATCGCCAATATTACTCATCGCATCGGGATTATCGGCCATCCATGCGGCCATATCAAGCATCGCGCCATACATCTGGTTAATGGAGTCGGCAATTCCAGAAACGGTTCCCATGTACCCGTGGTCGTAATGCTTTCCGCTTCGGTTCGCCTTGATCGCAGCGAGATACAGGGACTCAATACCGCCTTCCTTGTAGGCAGCTTGCAGTAAACCAGAGTGATTATCCATATTCTTAAAGGTTAGATTGGTTGTGGTGGTTCCCGATCCGGATCCGTCAAGATCCAGGATTCCGTCCGTATAGGCTGTGACTGAAACCTCAGTGGACGTTCCATCCGTTCCGTCTATCTTAACTTTTGCTTTTTGAAAATCCAGCGTAATATTCTCGTTGCCATGGTCAGTCGCGTATTTGGAATACGTTTGTGAAGAATTTGCATTCCCATCATCCTGAAGGTCAGCCCACTCATTGAGGAGGGAGACCATCTCTGTTTCATCAACAGTTCCATCTTTAGCCGCCGCATTAAAGCCCGCAAGTTTCGTGACATCAATTGTTATTGTCATTCTGTCTCCCCCTATCTATTATTACGTTTCAGTATCATCTTTTTTGGGTATGGGCTTGTTAAGAATTTTCATCAGCTCCGCTTTCGCGTCAGCCAAGGCTGCGCCCTTTCCATAGAGTTCAAGCACCTTGCGAAAAGCGAGGACGGTTAGCGAATCCTTTCCCAGGTCGGCCTTATCTCCAAAGACCAGAGCCTTCAGGCTACTCAGTTTCTTCTCATAGCCTCCACCAGCTTGGCATAATCCTGGATGATTCTTCTCAAATCTTGCCAAGTCATCTAACAACGCCTTTGTCTTCTTGCCCAGATCTCCTCCTGCTGCGTCCTTCATGGACTCGAGTCCACCCAACATATCTACCAATTCTTGAGTCTCCTTGATCATTTTATCCCAGTCTTCTTTGGCTGATTTATATTCAGTATAGTTTGCCCCGTAAGCCGTTCTTGCGGCGACATCCGCCGCATTCGCAGGGTTGTTAGCCCAGGCGGCATAGCCAGACCCCAGTTGTGTTTTCATGTAACTCAAGGTTTTCGAATAATCACTATATTCGTTTGAAGAAGAGAGTTCTGAAGAGCCCAAACTTTCAGTCAGACTTTTGGTAATTTCTGAGGAGCTATGTGAATTCGCTTTCAGGAAATCCTGATAACTTGTTCCGCCTTTGTTAAGCCCCTTCAGCACATCCGTTCGAATGACATTGATCTTCAGCGCATAACCATCTACATCAACTATTCCATCAAAATCAACGGCTTTCACCGAATCGTTTGCGTAGGTGAAATCTAGGGATACATCAGAAACCTCAGAAGTTGTACTCAAATAGCCGGCATAGGTGGTCGTCACGCTGGAATCCCCATCGTTTTCATCGGCCCACTCATTGAGCAGATCCTCCATTTCAGACTCTGTTACTTGTCCGTCTTTGGAAACGTTCTCCCAATTCGCAAGTTTTGTGACATCAATCGTTACAGTCATATGTAGCTCCCCCTCTCATCTGTCCTACATACCCAATATCGTTATTTTCACCGAGAACATTGTATCGCGATTTTCTGGTGTGTCGTGGAATGTTGATATTGCCATATCTGCGATACATCCGAAAAATACCATACATAATTATGTCAAAAACTGTCGATAATCATCAGTGAAGGGTTGCTATGTTTAAACAGGAGGATGCTATGGAGAATACAGAATCTAATCATGCGAAGCCTGTGCCCATTCCTGATCAAATAGAATTAGATCTAAAGATCACAAAAATCCAATCCATGGTTGAAACGGTCAATCGTCGAATTGGCATCCATGAGCAACGACTAGAGAAGCTCAACCATGTTCAAGATCAGCGCTCAACACGTGACAAAATCTCTCGATTGACCCGATCAATCCTCGAGAACACGTGAGGGAAGGATCAAGATGGACCTAAAATCCTCAACACCGATACCTCAAGCAAAAATGGGTGCGATGGTGAATGTTAATACGGATGATATCCAGAAGTTGCTTTTCGAGGCGCAAGAGCACTCTAGTGAGCAGATTAACCAACAGGCACTCTCGTCATCCAAGGAAAAAACGGAACCGAAGTCACCTATTTCTCAGATTATTATGGGCAATGAGCTTGACGCTAAAAAAGATTTATTGAGAGGGTTCATTCAAAAGGTAGCCGATATAGGAAGCGATATTTTAACGAGTTCAGACAAAGGTAAACGAGACACCTCAATGCTTACGGAGCTCAAATTAATTTTTGGCGGGACGGATCTTAAAGGAGACCTGCTTTCATTGAGCACCGAGGCTCGAATGGGGCAAATGGCACTTATAGCCTCTGGGAAAAAAGCAGATAAGGCCAAAATTACACTTAGCGATGGGGAGGATAGTCAAGAAAATTCGGATCAGGTGAGAGATCTAAAGAATCATGTTTTCAAAGAAAACACCAGTGCGAGAAGCCAGGTGCTGTCATCTCCATCTGCGAAAGCCCCCTCTTCTCCACAACAAGAGGCACAAGATGCAAGCATGAAGGGGGGCGACTTTTTAGAGGCCTTGGGTGAGACATTAACTGAGGATCCGGAAGGGGAGCAGAAGTCCACTTCCGGATCAGATTTATCTGCATCACAAAGAATACTGGGTCTCTCTGACGAGTCTGGGGGTGAGAGCGGGCAATCAGGTGATCAGCCGAAAGAGAAAGAGCCTGAATTGACAATTGATAAAAAAAGGGAGGCTGACCAGTTCCATAAAATTTCGATAAGGGAAAGTGGGGAAAACTCTGACGGTGAAGTTGAGGATGAAAGCGATTCCGAGGCGGATGATAACTCAGACAAAGATCAAGGCAAAAATGATGATGTGGAGCTAGAATCAGGCGGACGAATCCAGATAAACCAATCCGGTGATCAGTCTGGAAACGGAGACCGTCATCAAGAACACCAAGAAGAAGAGAAGGGCACGGTTATCCAAAAGAAGAAAGCCAAAGTCGTTGTAACTGAAACAGAGGAAACAGAAAGCGACGTCATCGTAGACTACACAAATGCATTTAGAAGCAGTTTGTTGCGTCCACAGAAAAATTCGAATCAATTACGGGAAATGGAAGAGACTCTTCTGAAAGAACATGGGCTCACCTCCCGACAGGTCAAAGAAATTCAGATGTCTGTTAAGAAAAGCATTAAGCTTGAAATACGCGATAACATTAAGGACGCCATCCTTCAAAAACAGATGACCGTTCATAATCAATTGGATTCCGCTGCTGCAGACCTGCGTTTAAGTAAATTCACGGAATTTTTTGTCAACAACCTTCTGCTTGGAGGAGCGGATTTTGGGAATTTTGATGATGGATTCCAAGGGCTTATTAACAAGGCGATGTATTATGCGAGCAAAGATCTTGCGGATTTTGCGATTGATGATCTGGGGCACTTTGTGATGACTGAAACCATCGACAAAAGCAAAACAAAAGAAGACAGAGTCCGAGATTTTGAGAAAAAAGTCAATGAACTGAATGCCATTACCAGTAATCCAAAGATCACGGAGGAGTGGGCACAAACCGCCATGGAAGCCTTTATGAAAAACTACGGATTGGCTAAAGAGGAAATAGACTTCTCAAAACAAGTGAGCATTGGTCTTACCGTAAATGTGAATACCAGTGAGGGTGGCTTCGGAGGGCAGCAGAAACGGCGGGAGCAACACGGCTATGAATTTGATGAAAAAGACGAGAAAGATCTCTTTATTAATCGCCTGCGTGCCCTCTATTTACAAAGAGCACTTAATCCAGGCCTTGGCACAGCATTACAAACAGAATTTAAAATGCGAAAACTCAAAAATGGACTGCTTAAGATGGGTGTCTATACGGATGTTCTTAATGAAAATATTCAAAAAGAAGCGAAAATCATTGCGCGTGATCGCATTGTGGATATGCTGAGAGAGGCACTTTCCGAGCGAGCTTCATTTTTTGAGCTCAGAGGAGCTGCATACGATTTAGTGGAAAATAAAATCAAGGGACTCCTCAAAAACGCTGAAACAGCGGGACTGCCTGTCAGCAAGAGGGAGTTTGATCAACTTCGGGATGAGGCTAATCTGAAGATGTTCGAAATAACTCGACGAGAAATTGAGATGATTGGTATTCGATTAGCAGAAGAAGATCTGCCTGCATTGGTTCTCAAACACAGAGACATGAAAAAATTGCTTCTTCGATTAAAGGCGGAGTCAGGCATTAATGAAGAGGTGGAGCTGGACTCAATGCTTAGCCGGATGACCATAGTGGAGACGGCCTGAGTTGCGACCAGAAAGGAATAAAAATGGAACCTGTTGAGACCATAGATTCAGGTGTCTTGTCTAGATCTATCGAAGATCGGGAAGTTGGACTGCTGGCTTTATCGCGACATCGAGCCATCCTAAACCTGCTGACTCAGGGTGTAGCTGCTGATGCTAGCGGAGATGTTGCTGATTTATCGGAGCATGAAGAGTCTAATCAAACATTTGATGAAAAGGCATCAAAAGGGGAGGACTATTATCGATTGCTTACGACACCCCATATGACCCTGCACCTTTTTGTCCCACACGAGGTGATCCAGGAGGGAAATCTTTACCGAATTGGCCCTTTTATTTACGATGATGAGCGACAAGTATTCAAGATTCGCAAGAATGAAATTAAGGTTCCGTGTCATCGGGATGTTGGCGTGAATGAATTTGAGCTTATTTTGAATTGGGCAGAAAATGACAGTTCTTTGGCCGATCGTTTAATCATTGATTATACGGATGATCCTGTTCGACTCGGCAGCAATGAATATGTACTCAGTCTTGACCGAGAGACTAATGTTTTTGTGGATGAGCGAGGCTGTTTGGCGTTTAACCTGGGAGAAGATTTAGCCGTATTGGATATGCAGAACCATCATATTCGGTATGGACAGCTTTTGATGGATCTCCTTGCTGTGGATCGTCAGATAGCCCTCAAGGGGCCATGGCTTTTATTTCCCTGCCAATGTCGCGTAAATGGTCGAGCGGGTCTTATCCATTTGGGAGGCAGTATGATGAAGCTTACCCAGACTATCCGATTGACTGTACTGGAGGATCGTTTGGAGATCCGACCCTCCAACGTTTCATCCTTGAAGGAACAAAGTCTATTCGCAATTCTTCAAGATAATCGGATGGTCTTGTCGGGGGATAATCTAACCGTTCGCTTGCAACGAGGCTCAAAAGTTTTTCTAGATAAGCAGGGAGGCCTTGCATTTGAGCAGGGGCAACAGTTGGGCAGGATACACTTCGGACAAGCAACATTGTCCGTTGGCAAAATCGAGTTAGCGTTAGAAAAAGGATCCTATCTACGTTTGAATAAGAAAAGCATTATCATTAATGGAATATTGCGGTTGTTCTCTGAGTCAAGAAAAATTCGATATAACGGGTGCAACTGGTTGCTTCCAAAAGGTGTGTCGATGGCTTTAAATAGGAAGAGCCTTGAACTCAAGGTCAAACACAAGACTCTTTGCCTTTTCCCTCGCCATAAGCAAGTCTATATTCGGGTGGGAGGCAAACTAATCATTCTGACGGTGACGATTGGTGTTGCGATGGATCAGAATGGGAATCTGGCTTTTGATTACAGGGGGAATCTTTCCTGGCTGGATACCTCCTCGATGGTGTTGACGATAGATGGAGTGAAGTTAGCAATGGGTCAAGCAAAAGACGTTTGCGTGGAACTTATAGGTAATCATGTTATCGTGAGTTCTGGCTCAGAACAATCCAGCTTTTTGGGACTGTTTGCCGACCTGCTAAAGCTAAAAGGCCTTGGTGAGCTACTACAGTCAGAGCCTGAAGGTAACCTTAACCTTGAAGCCCTCATCGAACGGTTGATGAGTATCGCCAGTCCACAGGAAATCCTTGAGATTCTAGCTAACAGTGGAATCAATTTGGAAGAAAGCAATGTGGCACCGGTTCTGGCACAGATGTTTAGCCTGGAAAAAATGATGGAATTGCTTGGGTTGGTTGGCCAGATGCCTGCGAATTCCCTTGTGTGCTTGCGAGAAGGTGAAAATCCAACTCTGCTGTCTGGGGGTCAAACAATCCAGATGCCCGTTATCTCAGATATGCTGAAACAGTTTAATCTAGGCAACGGAAATCTGAAGGCTCTCGTTAAAAATAAAGAGATCCAATTGGTCAGTGGTTAACTTATCCCGAACGTTTTTCCACTCAGCTTGAAGATGTACGTCAAGATCTCGGCAACGGCTGAGTACATATCTGCGGGTATGGCATGCCCAACCTTACTGCTTTTGTAAAGCGCGCGAGCCACGGGGGGGTTTTCAATAATCGGAATATCATGTTCACGAGCAAGCGTTTTTATTTGATCTGCTATACGGCGGACTCCCTTTGCAACCACTTGCGGAGCCTTCATATCCTTCGCATCGTAACGTAAAGCAACCGCCACGTGAAAGGGATTGGTAATAACGACATCTGCCTTCGGAACCTCGGACATCATTCGATGACGAGCCATTTCATGCTGGCGACGCCGTATCTCTCCCTTGATCACAGGGTCTCCCTCCGTGCGTTTGTGTTCTTCCTTAATCTCCTCTTTTGACATTTTCATCTGATCTTCTAGGGAGTACCGCTGAAAAACATAGTCCAGTACGGCCAGAACGATAAAAGCAAGTATAATTTTATATAAAATATCCATTGCAAGCTTGCAGAGCATGAGAAAAGAGTGATAAATATCCATGTTAAAAAAATCAATAATAATCGGAATATCTTTACGGATCGTGCTGTACACGATATATCCAACAACCATAATTTTTATAAGTGATTTGGCGAGATTTTCTAAACTTCGCTTCGAGAAGAGATTCTTGAAGCCTGTGATGACGTTAAGCTTGCTAAGCTTTGGCGTAATCGGCTCTAACGTGAGCATAAAGCCAACCTGAAGTAAACTGCTCAGCACAATAATGGCTACGATAAGAGCCATCATTGGGAGCACAAGGAGTATAATCTTAAAAGATACATTGATAAATAGTCCCATCAAATCATCCGTTCCCAACGGAATTTTGCTCATATTCTGAAAATAGTAGATTAAGTCCACCTTAAACCGATCAAACATAAAGGTTCCTGCAAACTTGAAGTACAAAAAGGTACCGAGCAAGATGACCGCCGTATTGATCTCAACACTTTTGGCAACACTTCCTTTCTTGCGAAATTCGTCGCGGCGTCTACTTGTTGCTTTCTCAGTTTTGGAAGGGTCGGCCATGGATTATAGGGAATGCAAGGCCTGAACAATATTCTTATAAACAAAAAGGGGTAAATGTTTGAAGTACTCACTGTAATAGAGAAGTGCGATCAGAAGCGCGAAAAATCCAACCATCGATTTGAGAGGCATTCCTGTCATGAATACATTCATTTGGGGAACTCCTTTTGCAATAATGCCCAAGCTAAAATCGATGAGGAACAAAATAGCAATAATCGGCGTGGCCAATTGAAATCCGATAACAAAAGTTGAGTTAACGATTCCGATAAAAGTGCTGGGGTCTGTGATTTTAAACGAAAGGGTCCCGAGGGGAAGCATCGAAAAACTTTTGTTCAAAGCATGGAGAATAAAATGATGTCCATTAAAGTTTAAGAACAGAAGAAGTGCAAGGATATACTGAAATTGTCCGAGAAGGGACTGTTGCTCATGGGTCATGGGATCCAGGACACTCGCGACGTGCATCCCTGTCATGATATCAATAAGATTGCCACAAAACTGAATAACACTAAAGATCAGCAAAGCAATGTATCCAATGAAAATGCCTAGCAAGAGTTCAGCAGAAACAAGCATCAAAATGGCCAAAAGATTATTATCCAAAGAAAGGTGGAGTTGTGTCGGTGTGTAGAGTATGTAAAAAAGATAGGCCAAGATTAGGGAAAACCCTATTTTGATGCGGGATGGAATAGCTCTGGCACCGAAGATCGGGGCGCTAACCATGATTCCAAGCACACGTGCAAAAAAAAGCAGATAAACGATCAGTGTTGGAATCTGAAGAATCGGATAGGGCATTTCAGTGAGTGAACGTCGAGATGGAAGAGATCATGCGTATCGTGTAATCTTGCATGATTCCGATCATCCAACCACCCGTTACAAGCATAACGAGGATGAGAAGAAAAAATTTTGGCACAAAGGTAATGGTCATATCCTGAATCTGAGTCACAGCTTGTATGATTGAAATAATAATACCGATCACTAGAGATGAAATCAGAAAAGGAGCACTCAAAAGAATAATAATGTTGAGCGTTTCACGGCCCATGTTGAGAATAAAGGTTTCTCCCACGTCCGCAGACTACCGATAACTCATGAGAAGGGATTGTGTGACCAGATTCCAGCCATCAACCATGATAAATAGAAGTATTTTGAACGGCATCGAAATCATAACCGGGGGTAGCATCATCATCCCCATCGACATCAGCAAAGTGGCAACCGTAATATCAATGATTAGGAAGGGAATAAATAAGACAAATCCCATCTGAAAGGCGGTTTTGAGCTCTGAGAGAATATACGAAATGATAAGAACATGGGTCGGGATGTCTGCCTTACTCTTGGGATGAATATCTGCATATCGCACAAAAAGAAGCAGATCCTTCTTTCTGGTTTGTTTGAACATAAATTCGCGGAGGGGCTCTACGCCCTTGGTAAAGGCTACCTGTTGAGAGATTTTGCCCTGAGTGTAAGGCTCAATCGCTTCTTTATTGATGGAGTTAATCACGGGAGACATGATAAAGAAAGTCAAAAATAGAGCGATGCCAACGAGAATCTGGGTCGGGGGTGTTTGCTGGGTTCCTAAAGCATTTCGGATAAATCCCAGAACAATGATGATTCGCGTAAACGAAGTGACCATGATGACGATTGATGGAGCCAGAGACAAAACAGTTAAGATGAGAAGGATTTGCAATGCGCTATTGATGGTTCCTGGATCGGAAGATTGAGACAGTGCAAGCGTGATTTTGGGAATGGTGAGATTCATTTTGGATTCATCCCCTCAAGATGGGTTGAGTTTTTGATAATGGATTTAAGGGTTTGGTCGAACTCAGTAGAGGCCACAGGTTTTCGCATAGGGAGCTTCAACCATGAAAACCACTTGAGGGGCGAGGGTTTCGGTTCCTCCTCATCGGTAAGTGCTTTAATGATCTCGCTGGGATTGCTCAGTGTATCCAGAAGAAGAACTTGTTGGCCAGACTGGGCCAGCAGGTAAAGCTTATTGTTGAGCTTGACATACAATACCTTTAACGTTGGGCTAAGAGTGACTTCTTTTAATACCGCTGAGTGGGAAGAGCCCCCTTTTTTCTGAATATGTTTCAGCACAAAGAGGACAACATAGAGGAGCCCTAATACGAGAACAATATTGATGAAAAAGTGAGCAGGATTCATAAGCGTTGCAGGAGAAGAATGTGTTGAAGCATTCACTGCCGTTGCGTTTAGCGTGGAGTCCTTCAGAAAAAAAAGGGGATCACTCGTCATAAACGATGCTACGAAGATTCTTTTTTAGGATTAATGATTTCGATGATGCGAATGGCAAAATTCTCATCGATAACCACGACCTCACCTTTCGCAATCAGTTTGCCGTTTGCCATCAAATCAACGGGCTCCCCTGCAAGACGATTGAGTTCAACGACCGTGCCGACCCCAAAGTCCAGAATGTCAGCGATAGAACGGCGAGCCCGCCCGAGCTCAACGGAAAGTTCCAGTGGAACGTCTTTGATCAAACTGATTTCAGAGCGAGCTGAGTCTGACTTGGAAGAAGAAAGCGATTGGTAGGCCGCTGGCTCAGCATTAAGCACAGGCTTTACTGGCCTTTGGTCTACTGAGGGGGGGGCGGCGGGCGGCGGGGGCATGCTTGGCGAGCTGGGAGCAGCGGCAAAACCTAAGAGACTGTTGATCTCATCCTGATCAATGCTGATATCCATCCCCATAGCTTCCTCCTTAATTGGTCACTGTATTATAAAGTCGTTGAAGTAGACATTCAATACCTTACCTGATTTTAGAACCATATTGCATTTCAGTATAATGGCCTTCTGTAGCAAATTCTTCCCTTCAATGGTTTTGATATCATTAAAGGAACTGCTTGAGAGCACATTGATTATGTAATTTCGCAAAATCGTTTCCTTTTTCTTAATCTCCTCGGGGATTTCTGGCCCTGTGCTTTCTCCTCCATGTCCGCCTTTCTTGGCTTTTGGAAGTTTCCCGCCTTCGGGTTCAAATTCCAGCTCTAAGGAAACTTTGAGATAACGACGGCCGCCATAATCAAGAAGATTGACGACGTACTCGCGCATCGGAACCATCAGAGAATGTTCAGCGTGATCTATGACTTTCGGAACTTTTGGTACGCTTCGATGGGTGAGCAAAAAAACCGTTACAAAGGCAATCCCCAATAGAACCACCACCAAGGTAGCCGCTACTGCAACCAGCAATAGCTTCTTCGAAGGCCCCTTCGGTTTGGCTTGAGGAGCTTTCTCGGCTTCTTTGGATTCAATCTCCATTCTTGCTGATAATATAGCGCAGGACAGCAGATTGGACAATGGGAGGGGCGATTGATCGCTGCATTTGATTCTGTATATACTCTATCCGAAATGGTTTACGGTTTTGCAACTCCTTGCTTGCTTACGCACAGTAAGCATCGCTCTCATTTTGATAGGTCAGCAGGCTCACGACAAGCTAGTCGTGTTCTATTTTCCAGCCCCTTACTTCGGAGACTTTTCTGCTTTCTTTCGGGCTTGCTCGGTGAGGTAAACTTTTCGCAAACGAATCGATTTTGGCGTGACCTCCACCAGCTCATCATCACCGATATAGGCAATATATTGCTCTAGGCTCATGAGTCTTGGCGGTGTTAAGGTAACAGCCTCATCCGAACCGGAGGCTCGCATATTGGTGAGCTTCTTTCCTTTGGCCGGATTTACCACCATGTCGCTGTCGCGGGCGCTTTCTCCAACAATTTGTCCCTCGTACACACGGATACCCGGGCCCAAGAATAATGCGCCACGTTCCTGAAGGTTAAAAAGGGCGAAGGCCACCGTTGTACACGTTTCCATTGAGACCAATACGCCGTTTTTGCGAGTTTTGAGCTCTCCAGCAAAGGGGCCATACTCTGCGAAAATATAGCTCAGGGAGCCAAGTCCTCTTGTTTCAGTCATAAATTGAGAATGGTAGCCGAGCAGTCCTCGTGTTGGAATACGGTAGCGAACACGAGTCAGATCTGCATCCTGTGAGATTTCGAGCAGTTGCCCCTTTCTAATATTGAGACTCTCGATCACTTTTCCCATGTACTCTTCAGCCAAATCTAAGGTAAGATCCTCATAGGGTTCGAGCTTTTTCCCATCGATTTCCTTCATAATCACTGAAGCCTTAGAAACCTGAAACTCATAGCCTTCTCGTCGCATTTTCTCCACCAGAATCGAGAGGTGCAGCTCGCCTCGTCCCGATACCTTGAAGCCCGCTTCACCTTCGAGATCCTCCACATGAAGAGCAACATCGGAGAGCAGTTCGCGTTCCAGTCGATCTTTGAGGTGGCGGGAGGTCACAAACTGTCCCTCGGTACCCGCAAAGGGAGAATCATTGGGCATGAAGTTCATCGAGATCGTCGGGGGATCAACGGGGGTATAGGGCAAAGAGATCGGGTTGCTGGGATCCGTAATGGTCTCGCCCACTCGAATGCTGGGAAGCCCCGCAATTGCAACAATATCACCGGTGCTGGCATGCGTGATTTCCACCTGGTTATTCGCCTTGAAGGCGTAGAGCTTGGTGATCTTCGAGGCGGATAGCACTTGGTTATCTTGAGCGACCACCACATCCATATTGATTTTAGCTTTGCCGGAAGTCACCTTTCCGATGGCCAACCGACCCAGAAATGGTGAATAGCTCAGAGTGCTGACCAGAAGCTGAAAAGGGCCGTGAGGATCACCTTTGGGAGCAGGAATATACCGTACGACTTCATCTAAAATGGGAAAAATATCATGATTGGGATGATCCAAGTCATAGGTGGCGGTTCCAGCCTTGGAAGAAGCATATAGGATCGGGAAGTCAAGAATATGGTCTGGTGCCTGTAGTCCCACTAGGAGATCAAACACTTGATCCACCACCCAATCGCAACGCGCTGAGGGTTTGTCGATCTTGTTCACAATGACAATCACAGGGATATTCTTGGCGATGGCTTTCTTGAGAACAAAGTAGGACTGAGGCATCGGGCCTTCGACAGCGTCTACGAGAAAAAGGGCGCCATCTGCCATCGAGAGCACTCGTTCCACTTCACCGCCGAAATCTGCGTGTCCGGGGGTATCGATAATATTGATATGGTGCCCCTTATAAGCGACGGAGCCGTTTTTAGCCATAATGGTTATCCCACGCTCTCGTTCGAGATCCATGGAATCCATGAGCCGCTCAGAAACCTCTTGATTAGCGCGAAAGGCACCACTTTGTCGAAATAACTGATCGACCAAGGTGGTCTTTCCGTGGTCAACGTGAGCGATGATCGCAACGTTGCGAATATGGTTTTGTTGCACTGCTTATCCCTTCTCTGGAGAAATCAGACGTCTTTCGCGCTTCATAGTATAGCATCAGATTTGCGAAGTTGGCGACCACCTTGGCTTGGCGACACGAGGAGCCTCTTTCGCAATTGCGATGGCATCGTCGAGGTTGGGCTTGAATTTGTCGCGACCGATCTTCTGAACCAGACCGGCTCGATTGAGTGATCGCAATACCTTAAACTGTGCTCCTGACACAATCACCCGGGTACCCTTTCGAAGAAATCGTGAGACAGCCTCTTCCAGAACATGGATACCCGTTGAATCGATCATAGGCACAAACTGCATATTAATAATCAGCACGCTGGGGTTCTGTCCCATTTCAATGAGTGCCTCCTTAAATTTATAGGCAGCACCAAAAAACAAGGGACCGTTAAATTCGAAGAGCATAACGCCTTTCGGGAGCTTATGAGCAAGATAGGAGTCGACTCTGTCTCTGGTCGGCACCGTCTCATCGTCAGCAGACCAGATCGCGGACACATTGGTTTGTTGACTCATCTCTTTAATAAACATCAGCATGGCTGTAATAAGCCCCACTTCAATCGCAACCGTTAAATCGACCAGCACCGTAATCAGGAAGGTTAGAAAATACACCAAAGCAAAATGATTTGAGTTGTGAATAATAGAGAGGGATGAACGCCACTCACTCATATGATACGCCACAACAATCAGTACGCCCGCAAGTGTGGGAATGGGAATAAATCCTACCCACCTCCCAAAATACATCATGATAAGGAGTAACGTCACTGAATGTACAATGCCCGCAACAGGCGTTCTGGCTCCATTCTTCACATTAGTCGCAGTTCGCGCGATGGCTCCCGTTGCAGGGATCCCGCCAAACAGAGATACTGCGATGTTGGCCACTCCCTGTGCAACCAGTTCCATATTTGAGCGATGCTTGCCACCGATCATGCCGTCGGCAACAACCGCAGACAAAAGCGACTCAATGGCCGCTAAAATTGCGATGGTAAAGGCGGGCTTGAATAGCTCTTGAACGATTTTTATGGAGAGATTCGGAACTACAAGATCCGGTAGTTCATTGGATATATCTCCAAACCGAGACCCAATCGTTTCAATCGGGAGATGCCAAACCCATACCATAATGGCTGTCACAATGAGTGCAATCAATGATCCGGGAACATGGAGAAGACGATTTGGCCAAAGGATGATGATCAAAACTGTCATGAGTCCAATGCCCACAGCCAAAGGATCTGTATGACCAAGATGACGTGAGATTACCACCATCTTATCAAAGAAATCTGCGGGCAGATGATGTAGCTTAAGTCCCAAGAAATCTGGTAATTGAGACGCGCAGATAATAAGAGCGATCCCAGAGGTAAATCCCACGACCACAGAATGGGGAATGAATTTAATAACCTGCCCCATTTTCGTGAAGCCCATAATCATCAGCATGATGCCGGCCATGAAGGTGGCGATTAACAGGCCGTTCATGCCATGCGTTTGAATAATACCATAGACAATAACTATGAACGCTCCGGTCGGGCCACCAATCTGAACCCGGCTACCCCCTAAGAGTGAAATGAGAAAACCTCCGATAATTGCTGTATACAGTGCCTGTTCTGGCTTTACGCCGGAGGCAATTCCGAATGCGATAGCGAGAGGGAGCGCGACCAATCCAACGACAACCCCCGCCAAAAGATCGTGCAAGAATTTCTGATAGGTGTAACCCTTTATCGCATCAATGAGTTTGGGGCGCAGAAGCATAGTACAACGCTTATTGTACGCTCAGGGATGAGCAAGTCAAGGGTGTTTGAGCTCCCTGTAGCGTGGCTCACATCTCAGATTCTATCTAAACGTATCCTGCGCTATAATAAACCCACCATGAGCCAAATGATTGACGGAAAAATGCATGCACAGAAAATGAGAGCCCGCCTCGCTAACGAGCTTAAAGTGCTTGTCAGTAAAGGCATTCACCCCTCCCTTACGGTCATCATTGTCGGCGACAATCCCGCCTCTCAAACCTATGTGGCAAACAAAGAAAAGCAAGCCAAAGAGGTCGGGATCCGCTCACAAGTTATTCGGCTGAGTGCGGATTCAACTCAGAATGAACTGTTGCAAATCCTTGCAACGCTCAATCAGGATCCTTCCATTCATGGGATTCTGGTTCAACTTCCTCTGCCGAGACACATCGACGAAGACCAGGTTATTCTTGCCCTTGACCCTCTCAAGGATGTCGATGGCTTTCATCCCATTAATGTGGGTCGCCTTGTGATGGGACATCCTCAAGCCTTCGTTCCCTGTACGCCTGCTGGAGTTCTTGAGCTGCTTCGTGAATATCGCGTCGAGCTGACTGGCAAGGAAGTGGTTATCGTCGGGCGAAGCAATATTGTGGGAAAGCCGTTGATTCAGCTTTTCTTGCAACAAAATGCAACGGTAACTGTTTGTCACTCGAAGACGGTTAACCTGGAAAATGTGACAAAGCGTGCGGATGTTCTGGTGGTTGCGATTGGCAAGGATCACTTCATTCAAGCAAAACACGTTCAAAAGGGTGCCATCGTTATTGATGTGGGAATTAATCGAATAGATGGCAAACTTTTTGGAGATGTGGATTTCGACTCCGTTGCTCCTGTTGCGAGCTTGATCACGCCCGTTCCGGGTGGCGTCGGCCCCATGACCATTGCCATGCTTTTGAGAAATACCTTGAAGGCAGCCAGCCTCCAAAATGAGTGCTGAGCTTTACGAAGCGATTTACACCCTGGTTCGGCAGATTCCCAGAGGCAACGTTTCCACCTATGGTGCCATTTCGAAGGTTCTTGCGATAAACCCAAGGGTCGTCGGGTATGCTTTGCACCGCAATCCCTCAGCAGAGAAAACACCCTGCCACAGAGTTGTCTTCAAGGATGGCCAGCTAAGCCCTGGATACGTTTTTGGAGGGGAAGATGTCCAGCGAGCGCAATTGAAAAAAGA
>CAYHOI010000029.1:0-19721 GCA_964358175.1 uncultured Candidatus Marinamargulisbacteria bacterium
CCAAATCAAAAATACTGCGTGATCTGTAAAGGTTATTTCGTTCCAACTCCTTAGTGCTTGCACCGCAGTGAAACGAGGACGTTCCGCCCCTGGGCACCCATAGGGTCTCAAAAAAAATCGCTACCCCTTGTGGATCAGAAAAAAGTACGTATTATTATCTTTTGAGGGGGAAGGTATGTTACGTCAGTTTCATGTCGGTGCTACAGGGATGTCGGCCTTTGAGAAACTCATGGTCAACATCACCAATAATGTCTCGAACTCCAAGACCGTTGGATACAAGTCCACTCGAACAGAGATGGAAAATATTTTCCCTCAAATCCTCAGTAAGGCCATCGCAAACCGAGAAAATAATTCTGCACAACCCTCCGATATTGAGCTGGGAGCCGGCGTTCGAATCGTTGCAACCCCCAAAGACTTTCGACAAGGAGCAATCTCTGTCACAAATAATGAATTTGACATCGCCATTAATGGTGAGGGTTTTCTGGTATTTCGAACTGCCAATGATGAAACGACCTATGGGCGTGCTGGTAATCTCAACCGTGACAGTGCAGGAAATATTGTGGATCCGAATGGAAACATTCTTCAACCGCAAATTGTAATTCCCGACAATACGACGACCGTTCGTATCGCAACAGATGGCACTGTCTATGTAACCCTTAAACAAGAAACTCAGGAAAAATCTCTCGGCCAGATTCAGCTGGCAAAGTTTGTAAACCCGGCCGGCCTAGAAAGTATTGGTGGTAACCTCTATAAAGAAACCATTGCATCAGGGTCTCCCGTTCTGGGCATCCCTGGGCAAGACAATTTTGGGACAATATCTCAGTTCTCGCTGGAATCTAGCAATGTGGACATCATCGGTGAAATGATGGAAATGGTCATTACACAGAGGGCTTTTGACATCATTACGAAAGCCATCCAGTCAGGCGAGGGCATGATGAAATCAGCCGCCGATATTGCTCGTTCGTAATAGAGCCTTCCTTATTCTCAGCATGATTCTGCCTTCTCTCATGTGGGCAGAAGGAGTCGATTTCGCGGCACTGACACAGGGAATTCAAGCAAAGGCATCCCAGGTCTTTACTTCTCAAAATCGGATTGTAACGCTCAGCGTAGTCTTCAGCCAGCTGGAAAAAGACACGACATCGAATATCCTTGAATATGCTCTTCCTGACACCTTTGAGGATGGCTATAACACAGCAAAAGTCACTGATCTAAATGGTTATCGCAGAACACTTGAATACTGGCTAACTATTTTGGAGAAGATCCCTGTAGCTAGTCACGCCATGAAGCCAGGAGATCGCCTCAACATCGACGATATCGAACTGGCATGGGTGCCTTTTCGGCGTATCACACCCTTCACCTATAAGGAAAATACTTTATTGATCGGAATGAGCCTCAAATATGTCAAAGAAAAGGGGCAACCTTTTCAGGATTTCGATCTAATGAAACCTGAAGTGATCAAAGCACAAGATAGCTGCCAAATCGTACTCAAAAATGGCACCATTACGATAAAGACTCCCGGAATTGCATTGAAAAATGGCTCTATAGGTAGTAAGATCAGGGTGCTAAACAATCAGACGAAGAAAGTGCTGGAGGGAACTGTACTCGACAGCCAGAATGTGGAGGTTCGACTCGACTAATGTTACTAACCATGTGTAAGTGTAAGATTCATCGTGCGACTGTCACTGACACGAATATCAACTACGAGGGTAGCATCACCATAGACGAGCGACTCATGTCTGCAGCTGGCCTGCTTGAATATGAGCAAGTTCAGGTTCTAAATGTCAACAATGGCCATCGTTTTGAAACCTATGTGATGAAAGGCAAAAAAGGCGAAATCATTATCAATGGGGCTGCCGCACGTCTTGCTGTTTCGAATGATCGTGTTATTATTATTGCCTACACTCAACTCAAAAAGAAACAGGCAACCGAGTTTAGGCCAACAGTCATTCTGGTGAACGAAAAAAATGAAATTTTGAAGCAAAGTTAAGCACCTTGAGTGGGGGAAATCGTGAAGTTAGCAAGCATCCTTGTTCTCCTGTCGTTTTGCTTGGCCGGGTCGCTTTGGCATGATACCAATTCCTCCCCCTATAGTCCTCCAGTTGCACATCGTATAGGCGACATTGTGATCATTCACGTGGATGAAAACAACACAGCTACTCAAAAAGCTCAGACGGACTTACGCAAAAACACTAGGATAGACGGAAACACAAATCTAACCTGGGGTTCAGTGGCCTCTGCATTATCAGGAAGCCAGTCCACCGAGGGAAAGCTGGGGTTCAGTGCCCAAAATAATTTCACGGGAACAGGAACAACGGGCAGAAGTAATCGGCTGCAGGCTCAACTCACTGCGCAGGTCTATCGGGTTGAGAATGATCGACTATTTATTCGAGGAAGCAAGAAAATTATTATTAACAATGAAGAAGAGGAGTTTACCATTGAAGGCCAAATCCGTTCCAGCGATATTGCCCCTGACAACTCCATCTCATCAGGGTTGATCGCCGAGGCAGTTTTAAAAATAAAGGGTTATGGAAGCGTATCGACAGACCAAGAGAAAGGTTTTTTTGCTCGTATGATCGATTGGTTATTTTAATGCGAAACTTTCTGCTCCTCTTCTTAGGCCTCGCTTTGGTGAGTTTCCCCCTGGAAAGCCGCATCAAGGAATTGGCCTATTTAGAGGACGCACGCCCCAATCAAGTCATGGGGTATGGACTTGTCGTTGGACTCAGAAATACCGGGGACACAGCGCAGGTCGTATTTACGGCAAAATCCATGCTCAATATGCTAAAAAAGATGGGGCTATCCCCCGATCAAGCAGACATCAAAAGTCGAAATAGTGCTTCCGTCATGGTGACATCCGAGCTACCCCCTTTCACCAAGGCGGGCAAAAAGGTCGACATATACGTTTCATCCGTGGGTGATGCGACTTCTCTGCGAGGCGGCACTCTTCTGTTTACTCCCCTTCTGGGTCCAGATGGCAAAACATATGCAACAGCTCAAGGAAACATTGTTATCGGCGGTCTTCTGGCAGAGTCGGGAGACGTAAGCTTCGCTCGAAATGAATCTAACAGAGGCGTTATTCCGAACGGAGCAATTGTTGAGAAAGATATTCCTGTCCAACTTCGTGATGAACAATCCCTCACGCTTATGCTTAACCAGCCCGACTTTATTACTGCGGCTCGAATGACTCTAGCCATCGAGAAATCAGGGATTGCCTTTGCAGATAGTTACGACGCTGCAAAAGTTAAGGTTCGCCTTACAGAAAGTGCCAAAACGGACTTAGTCACATTTATTGCTAAATTACTCGAAATTAAAGTTGTTGCGGACTCCAATGCAAAAATAGTCATTAGCGAACGAACAGGCATGATCGTCATTGGAGAAAAGGTTCAAATTGCACCCGTTGCCATCAATTATGGAGATGTCAGCATCAAAATCGATCATGATACCCATGATAACATCAACATCAACGTGACAGAAAAAATTTCCCAGTTTAAAATGGTGAAGAGCGGCAACACGTTATCTGACCTGGTAAAGTCCCTAAATGCGCTGGGAACCAAGCCCTCAACGCTGATATCGATCTTACAAGCGATCAAATCTGCCGGAGCAATAACGGCTGAAATAGAGGTTATTTAAAATGAGCACCCTTGATTCTTTTTTGTCAGTGAACCCCGCAAATTCGCTCGACTATAAAACACTGGGGTTGTCTCGTGCAGTTGAAACAACCGACGACGGTGCAAGACGTGCATTTCTTGAACTTCTACTTGAGAAAGTATTTCTTCGGGATATGGCGATAAAAAACACCCTCTTGGGCAGTGATGATAATGAAGAGTCTCCCCTTTTTAATGTAAAGGAGCGAAATGAGTTTACCAATGAAATTTTTAAAAATAAGTTGGCCGAACAACTTGTTGAAATCGGTGTATTTGATTTAGGGATAGGCTCAGACATGTCAAAGGAGAAGAAATAAGACCATGGATGACTCCATTGAAATTCAGGAAGTAAACCTTCAATTGAGAGCTATCGAAAGTGAAGCTATTCGAGATCCAATTCCTCCAGAGCGTATGGATGAGTTTATAAATCTCATTCGGACAGTAGTCTCCTCAATATTCTCGGAAAAAAAGCTTCCTTCCGGTCTCGATTTTGATGACTTGGTTGGGTATGGCTATGAGGGACTTGTTAAGGCATGGCGAAACTTCAAGAGCGACAAGGGCGCAATTTTCAAAACGTATGCGACCTATCGCATCCGCGGCGAAATACTTGACTACTTGCGACGCGAGTGGCGAACTCGAAATCCCGCCTATAAACGGAAAATTGAAAACGAAAAAATCCAGGAAAAAATAATGTACCTAGCTAAAGATACCTTTGATGGATTGATAACAGCGAGCGACGATGAAAAGGACCTGGTGTTGCAATCGGTCATTTCTAATTCTGCAATTATTTACATGCTCTCGCTGGAAAGCATGGAGAACATCCCCAATTCGCTTCGAAAAGAAGATATTAGCTCTGAGATTATTAACCGTATTGAACGGACAAATGAGCGTATTTTCCTTCAGGATTCTATCGAGAAGCTTACCCTTGAAGAAAAAATACTTGTTAAGATGTACTACTACGAGGGGAAGAGTCAAGTCGATATTTCTATTGCTCTCAATGTTTCTAAAAGTAAAGTATGTCGCATGCATGTGTTAACGTTGACAAAGTTGAAGAAAAAGCTGGCTCAAAAGATTAAGTCTGAGTGGAGCGTCTAACATGGATTTTGAGTCCGTTATTTATGGTCAAACATTTGACAGCCTTGAGGGGGCCATTCGATCAACATCTGCCCGGCAGAAACAAATTGCGCAAAATATCGCCAATATCGAGTCAGACAATTTCCGTCCCTTTAACGATGTGCTAAAAAATGCATTATCCAAACGCGAAAGTAAAGAGGTTATGCTTGATCGTGAAATGACCAATTTGGCGGAAAGTAATCTTAAAATTACTTCGTATGCACAGTTACTCTCATCTAAGTTAAAAATCTTGCGTAAGGTGGTTACTCTTGGCAAGGGATAACTGGAGAATTGTTGTTTGTCTTATAGCACTGGGGGGAGCCTACGCTGACGTTTTTGATATGATCAATGTCAGCAAGGCTGGGATGTCGGTTCAACAACACAAACTACAAGTAATTGCAGAAAATATCGCAAATCTAAGCAACGTTAAGACAACCGGGGGTGAAATTTATTCTCAAAAACGAGTGGTGGTCAAAACTGACAAGCAGGGCAACGCTCCATACGTCTCACGTATTGAAGAGCGCCCTTCTGTGATGGAGCGAGTCTATGATCCGACTAATCCAGATGCAGATAAGGAAGGCTATATGTACCTCGCAGATCGATCTTTGTCCACTGAGCTAGTCGACATGGCGATGACACGACGGCTCTTTGAAGCAAATGCGGCAATATTTAATTCGGCCAAACAAGTGGCACAAACCTTAATGAATTTGGGGAAATAACCATGGAAAAAGTAGAAGGAGCAGAACCGATCAAGTTGCAAGCAGCCAAACCAGTTGCGGGGATGCATCCCATCGAGAGTGATGCTCTTTCTTTGAAAAAGAGCGTCTTCCAGGATGCATTGGACAAAGCCATCTCTAGTTTGAACACCGTTAGCGGACAGGAAATTCGATCTGAGCAGCTTATTCAAAACTACATACAAGGGACCGCCAGCCTGGAAGAAACAATGATCGAGATTGAAAAAGCAAATCTATCGATCAACCTTGCGTTGACCGTTGTGAATAGTGGCGTGCAGACTCTTAAAGAAATTATGCAAATGCCTGTTTAAATGAGTGGCGGGTAGGAGTGTTTATCTCACATGGTAGAAACGATTGAACAAGCGGCCTCAGAGGAAGCAAGCGAGGCTCCTGAGCCTTCATTTATAGCAAACATTCTGCGCAATCGAGTGGTTCAAATCGGAATTGGAATTGTCCTTGCTCTCATCATTTTTCTAATTATCCTCGGTTTTATGTCAAGATTCTCTAAAGGAAAGCATGGAGAAGAATCAGACAAACCCATTTCTTCTGAACACCTCAAATATGTTCCTGTATTTGAGAAACTGACGCTCATCGATGCAGCTCAAATACGAGAAGCATTAAGTTTTGAAAATATCCCTTTCAAGTCAGAAAAGGATGGCCGTGTGATCAATATCTCTATCGGGAAAAAGTGGGCAGATGAAGCTCGCGTGAAAATGGCGCAACTCGGACTCCCAGAAGGCGGCGTGGTAGGGTTCGAAATTTTTGATAAATCTCAAAGCATGGGCGCAACGGAATATGATAAACGAATCCAATATGTCCGAGCTGTGAGTGGAGAGCTATCACGGCTTATTTCACACATGAAAGGTATAGCCAGTGCTCGGGTGCGAATTGTTATTCCTGAACAAAAGCCATTTGGTGATCGAATACAGGGAAGTGCCTCTGTGCTCTTGAACTTGAAGTCAAAGCAAAATATCAGCGATAAGCAAATTAAGGGCATCATGCATCTGGTCGCAAGTTCTGTAGAGGACATTAAACCAGAAGATGTTACAGTGGTCGATAATTCAGGAGCCATCCTCAGTGATCGCGTAAAACTGTCCTTCACAGATAAACGACAGGCCGTACTGTTCGATCTCCTCTCTTCTCATGATGACGAAAAAAAGTCTCCTCTTGAAATACTTCTTCGGTTTAAAGATCAGCTCAAAAAGAATTTTGAAAATGAGTATACCCAAAAAGTGAAGGAGGTCCTTGCCACCCTTTATCCCGTCGGAAGCTATCTTGTTTTTACCAATGTGGAATTAAAGGAATCCGAAAAAGAGAGCACCCCATTTGTCTTGGGTAAGGCAGATATTGCAATCTTGCTTGACTCCGGAAATCGTGACGTGAAGCTAACAAGCCAATTAAAGTCGCTAACGATTTCTCTTGTTGGATCGGCCATCGGGTACCAGGAAGGACGAGACACCCTTGTGGTCGAAAAGGGACCCTTTGTGAATATCGAGTCCGACGCCCAGGGAACGCTTTTTCGATCCGCTGGTCACTCCCTCAACAAGGAACATGGACAGAAACAACAACAATCCTTCTTTTTCAAATATGTCTACGGATTTATATTGGTAAGTCTAATTTTCATTTTTATTATTCTACGTTCTTCCCGCTCTCAAAAAACAACTATCAATGAATCAGTTCAAGTTTTTGAGGAAGATACTGAAGCCGGGAGTCAAAGTGAGGCCAAAACAAAGTTTCAAAATTATGTTCAGAACAATGAATCCTTGATTATCGAAAAACTAACCTCCTGGATTCGGGGTGAAGCATGATCTATAGTGCTCTTGAAAAGGCTGCGATTGTTCTCTCTCTTATGGGGCCGGAACTTACAGAAAGTATCTTAACGAAGTTGTCACGCGAAATCGTCTCAACCCTCCAGAAGGATGTCTTGCCCTTGATCGATCAAATTCAAATCCCGGAAGACATAGATGCCTTTGTTTTCCAAGAGATCATACAACCCAGCCAAGAGTCTGAACCAGAGATAACCCAGGAAGTTTCTGAAGAAAAGATATCAGAACCGATTAGCCCAGAACAGGAAGAAATCCCCCCTGAAACGACTTGGGAAAAGCTTAGCGATGAAGAGCTTTGCGAGCAAATCGACGTTGAATGCGTCATGAAGTGTCTGTCTTCTGAAAATATAGTATTTCAGCCCCTTCTTCTCGCATTATTTTCCTCACAAAAACAGGCCGCCCTACTTGATCGATTCAAAGAACTAGAACTCACCATTCAAAGCTCCTCACAAAAAGCAACTTTATCGACCACTATTTCCACTCAAATCTGTCAAGCATTTGTGAATCGTCTTCGCAACGAATGCCAAAATGGAGCTCCAACGTGATTGGCTCGCTTATTAAAAAAAATCAGATTATCGTTTCGGGTTCTCCAAAAAAAAGCAAATCTAGGCTAGGCGAAAAACGAATACAGCTTGAACTTAAAATCCCTCAAGGACACATTGATCAGCGTGTTTCAGCCATGAGAGAAGAGCTGATGAATGATATTCGACATATTCAGGCTGAGCTGGATAAAGAACGAGAATCTCTTCATTTGGAAAAAGTCGAAATAGATCTGATACAAAAAAGCCTGACCGAAACGGTAGCTCTTGAAACAGAAAGATCAAGACTTGCCTATGAACAGGCCCTTGAAAAAGGGATTTTACAAGGAAAAGAAACCGGTTATAAGAAAGGCTATGATGCAGGGTTTCAAGAAGGTCATCAAAAAGGACAAGCTGAATTTGACACCATCAAAGAGGAATATATTGCCAACAGCAAAGAGCTATTAAGCAAAATAAAGGAAGTGAATGATTTCAAGAAACTCATCTTTGAAAAAACTGAACCTTATTTGCTAACATTAATCAAAGAGATAGTCCGGAAAGTAATTGCTGCCGAGGTCTCACAAACAGAAGATCAGATGCTCATGATCATTCGTGATGCATTGAAACGGGTTGCTGATATGTCCTCTATCCAAGTAAGAGTTCATCCTCAACATGTTTCTTTCCTCAATGAGAATAAAGCTCGTTTTTTATCCTCGATCGGAACCATTCACGAAATGGACATCGTTGCAGACCCATCACTTGATGCAGGGGGTTGTGTTATTGAAACTGACTTTGGAGTCGTAAATGCATCCTTCGAAACCAAGATGATCAGCATTTTGGAACTGATTAACAAAACGTATCCTAGTCTTCATCCTCCTGTAGACACACAAACTCCTGATGAATCGCCGAGAACTCCTGTTCGAAGCAATGATGAGCTCCATTTTGAAAAATCGAATATTGATGAGGAAACCCTGAATTTATTTGAAGATGACAATGAGGAGGATGAATCTGACGAAGATACAGACGACCTTTTTGAGGATGAACTTGAGAATATGGATATGGATATGGATCTAGACCTCGATGACGAGGATGATGACGAGGAAGAGGATGCCTGAGTCCATTCCCTATGTTGATTTTTCAAAATATATCTCTGTGCTCAGCGAGCTAAACTCCTTGTGTGACGTCATTGGTCGGGTAACAGAGGTGGTTGGACTCATCATTGAAGCCCAGATTCAAGGGGTTTCAGTCGGAGAGGTCTGTCTCATAGAATTATCAGATAAGAAAAATGTTCGATCCGAAGTGGTCGGGTTCAAAAGAGAGAAGGTTCTTTTGATGCCTTTCGGTCCGCTTGAAGGAATAAGTCCGGGTTGTCTGGTCTATGCAACCGGTGAACCTTTGCGCGTAAAAGTGGGAGCAGAACTTCTCGGGCGAGTCCTTGATGGACTTGGCGATCCCATTGATGGGAAAGGGGATCTCTCCTTAAAAGAATACTATCCGCTCGATAAAGATCCGCCAGACCCCGTGAAACGACCACGAATTACCCGTGTGTTAGAAACAGGTGTTCGCGTGATCGATGGGTGCCTTACTCTCGGTCGAGGCCAGCGAATTGGTATTTTTGCCGGTTCAGGTGTAGGAAAATCAACGTTGATGGGACAATTGGCGAGACAGTCTAAGGCGGAAATTTCGGTCATTGCCCTTATTGGAGAACGAGGCAGGGAAGTACGCGACTTCATCGAGGAATCGCTTGGAGAAGAAGGGTTAAAGCGTTCAGTGGTCGTCGTCGCTACCTCTGATAAACCTCCACTCATCCGACTCAAGGGAGCTCTTGTCGGGACGGCCATCGCAGAATACTTTCGTGATCAAGGCAAAGATGTATTGTTCATGATGGATAGCACAACCCGTTATGCAATGGCTCAACGGGAAGTTGGTCTTGCCACTGGGGAACCCCCCACCACCAAAGGATACCCCCCCTCAGTTTTTGCGCTAATGCCACGGCTGATGGAGCGCACCGGAACCAGCGAAAAGGGATCCATCACGGCAATCTACACGGTTCTGGTTGAAGGAAGTGATATGGATGAGCCCATTGCAGATACAGCTAGGGGAATTTTGGATGGCCACATTATTTTATCGAGAGATATCGCGGCTCGCAACCACTTTCCGTCTATCGATGTCAACATGAGCGTCAGTCGATTATTTACGAACATCAACTCCCAGGAGCATATGAAAGCAGCAGGGCTTTTACGTGAAGTTTTGGCTCGCTATTCTGAAGCTGAAGATTTAATCAACATCGGAGCTTATGTCAAAGGAAGTAACCCGAAAATTGACTGGGCCATCGAGAAAATAGACCGAGTGAATACCTTTCTACGTCAAGGAACCCACGATTTCACCTCTTTCGAGGAGGGGATCCGCGCCCTGATTGAGATGATGGGTTCAGGACACACGGGTTCAAGCGGATCATTCTCGGCAACTTCAGTCAGGACGGTCGAAGCATCCGAGAAGGAGGAAGATCTCTTCGGAGAGGATCTGGATTTGGAAAACTTAAATTTCGATGATTTTTAGGGAACTATCGGATAGTCTACAGCACTGATACCCCACAACACTTCTTATATTTCTTCCCCGATCCACAAGGACAGGGATCATTGCGCCCCACTTTCTCGCTCGTGGAAACTATCGAACGATTCGCAGGTTCACTGGTTGCTAAATCCGATCCATGGTAAGCCGTCACATGATAGGCTTCCTGGTGTAGCGCAAGGTCGGATTCTTCTTGCGAAATGACTTTCACTTTGAAGAGATTTGAAATCACCTCTTGCTCTACAGCATTCATCATCTCCTGAAACATATCATAGCCCTCTCGCTTATATTCCAAAAGCGGATCTTTCTGAGCATAGGCTCGCAGACCAATCCCATCTCGAAGCAAGTCCATGTTTTTTAAATGTTCTATCCAACGCATATCCAAGGAGTGGAGATAGAGGTATCTAATAATGGATTCGACATCTCGCGCATCAAAGCGCGTCACATAATTCCTAAAGAATTTTCCTGAAATCTCGGTCAACTTTTTCTTCGCAATTATCGGAGTCGCAAATCGAAATTCTCCAAAGTCGGCGGGGAGCAAGGCACGAATATCTGTCTGCATATCTTCCCATTTCACGTCACGCTCTTTCATGCCCTCTTGGAAGAAGTTGTCGACATACCCTTCTACGTGAAAATGAATAATCTCCTCAACCTTTTGCAAGAGCTCGTGTTGCTCCAGAATTCGACGTCGTTGCCTATAAACAATCTCTCGCTGTTTATTCATCACATCATCGTACTCTAGAAGCTGTTTTCGAATATTAAAGTGATACATCTCTACCTTTTTTTGTGCACGCTCGATCGAACTGGAAATGAGACCATGTTCTATCGGAGTCTCATCATCAAATCCGAGCGACTCCATAATTTTGATGATCCGATCAGATCCGAACAATCGTAGCAGGTCATCCTCCAAAGAAACGTAGAACTTAGAAAAGCCTGGGTCTCCCTGTCGTCCGCATCGTCCCCGCAATTGATTATCGATACGCCGACTTTCATGCCGCTCTGTTCCCAACACAACGAGTCCATCCATCTGTGCAACACCCTCTCCGAGGATAATATCTGTCCCTCTTCCAGCCATATTCGTTGCGATAGTCACGGCTCCTCGTTGCCCCGCTCCGGCAATAATCTCGGCCTCGCGCTCATGATACTTGGCATTCAGAACGTTATGCGTAACCTTTTTTTGGGTCAACAATTTACTGAGAAGCTCCGAAACCTCAATCGAAATCGTTCCGACAAGAACCGGCCTTCCAGTCTTGTGATACTCGCAAATATCCTTCACAACGGCATGGTATTTTCCCATCCGTGTTTTATAAACGGAATCGGCAGCATCCTTACGTATCAGCACCCTGTTGGGAGGAATCTCAACACAATCCAGTGAATATATTTTGTCGAACTCGGTGGCTTCAGTCATTGCAGTCCCCGTCATTCCTGAAAGTTTCTCAAACATACGGAAATAATTCTGCAAAGTAATAGTCGCAAGGGTTTGGCTTTCATTGCGAACCTCAAGACGTTCCTTGGCCTCTATGGCTTGATGAAGTCCATCACTGAATCGGCGCCCCACCATCAGTCTCCCCGTAAACTCATCGACAATAAGAACTTCTCCTTCTTTGACAATATAATCAACATCCTTGCGAAACAGGTGATGCGCCTTGAGGGATTGAGTCAACATGTGCGCCTCATCCATATTTTCAATATCGTAAAGGTATTCCAGATTTAATATTTTCTCGGCAAAACTGATCCCCTCCTCCGTGAGGATAATATTTTTGGTTTTCTCCTCTTGTGTAAAGTGGGTCTCTACCTTCATTTTACGTGCTACTGCGTCAATGTCTTTGAACTTATCGGTCGTATCATCGACAACACCCGAAATAATAAGGGGAGTTCTGGCTTCATCAATCAATATACTGTCTACCTCATCAACAATCGCATAATGAAGATTTCGTTGAACACACTGCGAAAGATCTGTCGCCATGTTATCGCGAAGGTAGTCGAATCCAAACTCATTATTCGTTCCATAAACAATATCCGCACTATAAGCTTCTCGACGGTCTTCAATACTCATTTGACTTTGAATAAGTCCTACCTTCAAGCCCAGAAAACGATGGATTCCCCCCATCCATTCGCTATCTCGTTTTGCAAGGTAATCATTCACGGTAACAATGAAAACTCCCTTACCGGTGAGGGCATTGAGATAGGCTGGCAGGGTCGAAACCAAGGTCTTACCCTCCCCTGTCTTCATCTCCGCGATCTTGCCCTTGTGAAGAACCATGCCACCAATGAGCTGTACGTCAAAATGGCGCATTTTTAGCACTCGCCAGGATGTCTCTCGAACCACAGCAAACGCCTCTGGTAGTACGTCATCCATAGATTCTCCAGAAGATAAACGACTTCGAAACAGCTCAGTCTGGCTCGCTAGCTCCTCATCCGACATGGCTTGGAACTTTGGCTCAAGGGCGTTGATCAGTTCAACATCTTTTTGAAAGATTTTAAGCTTGTCCTGCCCGGACAATCCAAAAAATAATCTGCGGATAATTCCTAGCAATGATGCTCCCTAGAATTCAGGTTCAATAAGCCCGAAATTCCCATCTTTTCGTTTGTAGATCACATTAGTCTGACTCGTTCGGTCATTCGTAAAGACCAGGAATTCCATATGGCTAATTTGTAATTGAAGTGTAGATTCCTCCACCGACATCGGCTTCATGAGTTGTTTTGAAGTATAGACAATTGGATTTTCTCGGGAAGCTTCACTCCACTCCGATTCTTGATCCCTTAAAAGCTCGCTAAATACAACCCCCATTTTCTCGCCCTTGTGTCCCTTTAGCTTGTCCTTGTACTTCATCAGCTGCTTTTCAACCTTCTCAAAAAGAAGATCTATCGCTGCATACATGTCCTCATGTTCCTCTCGTGCGGTGATCACAGCCCCGTGTAAATTCATGATCACCCTTGCTTCGTTTCGTTTGTCAGGGGCTTTATTGTCGTGATGAACCATCTCCACTTTCCCGCTGGTAATCGCCTCAGCAAAATATTTATCTAAACGACCAATCTTCTTTTCCGCATAGCTTTTGAGAGCGCTTGTCACCTCTAATTGTTGTCCTGAAACGATGATTTGCATAGTATTTTCCTCCTGTTATCTGAGTATTTCCAAAGCATTATAACGGAATAGAGACGGTTTAGCTATACGAGAGTTGGGCGATCCCTACCCCATCACCACTTCAACCCGATGTTCTTTCTTATCCGAGAAAATCGGAACGATGTTGCCAGCGATCTTCTTCCCGTCAACTGTAACGGATTGAACCCCTTTGGAAACCCGAGAAGGATTCATCACCTGAATCTGGTAAACAACTCCGCGAAATTTACGATTCACAGCAAACTGATCCCAAGTTTTCGGGATACATGGATCTATCTTTAGTCCCTCAAAAGTGGGTTGGATACCCAGAATGTGGCTGGTCGCTGCCTGATAGGTCCAGGAGGCCGTTCCAGAAAGCCAACTGTTTCGTCCCAGTCCAAATTGAGGATGCTCATCCCCCAGAATATTTTGTGGATAGGAATAGGGTTCGCACTCAAATATTTCGATGATATCGTTCTTCGCGGCTGGATTGATCTGACTGTAGTATTCATAGGCACGATCCCCGTTTCCAAGAATCGTCTCGGCAATCATGCACCAGGGATTGGTATGAAGAAAGATTCCGCCATTCTCTTTCGCTCCTGGAGGATAAGTCGTGATACCTCCCTTGCGCCAATCAAAGCCGTTAAACCCCGGCCAACTCAACTTTATTCCGTAACGAGTATTCAGAAGCTTATGTACACTGTTCATGGCACTCAAAGCACGGTCTGAGGGAGCTACACCCGCCATGACAGCCCAGGATTGACTGTTCACGTAAATCTTGCCCTGTTCATTTTTTTGGGAACCCAGAGGCGTCCCATCCTCTTCAAAGTAACGGACATACCACTCGCCATCCCATGCATGAGCATTCACAGCCTTCTTCATCTCCTCATGGTACTTCTCATATATTGTAGCCTGTTTTTTGTTGCCCAAATACCTCATCAACTCAATCATTTCAACAAGAGCCCTTGCGTACTGATTAGCCACAAATAGACTTTCAGCATTTCCCTTCAGGTTTACCGTATCATTCCAATCTGCAAATCCAAGCAATGGTAGCCCATGTTGCCCCTTGTTTTCCTGAGTAAAAGCAAGAGCGCGTTGCAAGTGATCCAGAACCGTACCTGTTTCACGTTGAGAAACAGGCAATTCTTTGTCATAAAAAGAAATACGTTTATCCAGAAATGAGAGTTCCCCAGTTTCTTTCAAATAGGCACAGACAGCTAATATTGCCCAAAGATGATCATCTCCGTAGAATTTATGGCCATGCTCTTCACGAGAATCGCCTTCATTGGCCTCAAGGGTTGAGGCATAAAATTGATGCATGGCTGAACCGTCTGCTTTTTGAACACTGAGAATCTTTTCAAGCAGGTCTCTGCCCTCACCAGACATATGAGCCATCACTCCCATTACATCCTGAGAGCTATCACGAAACCCCATTCCTCTACCACCAAATCCAAGCTGATAAAGCGATAGGTCCCGAGACCAATTTTTGGTTGTATGACACTGACGAGGATTATGGATATTCACCATCGAATTAAAAGAGGCATCCGGCGTACTGACCTGCAAAGTGGAAAGGTACTCCGTCCAGAAATCCTTTAGCTGTGAAAATGCTCTATCAACATTTTTCTCATCTCGATAATGCTTGATCGACTCCAAAGCCTTATCCAGGGACTCTTCCTGTCCAAGCTGCGTAATCAGGCGACGGATCTCGCCACTTTTTACGGTTCCGAGGCAGTGTAGTAATGCACTCATATTATCTGCACGGCGAGCTTCATGGTTTGACAAATGCTCAGAAAACAAAGACAACGGTTGCTTCCAGGTTCCATACTCGTTGTTCCCTAGAAAACTCTTTCGGTCTGTTTCAAATGAATCCACCGAAACATTCGACGTAAAATAATTCACGGCAGTATCGCGCTTCATAAACGCGTACTGTTTATGAATGACTGTTCCTTCCTTTTCCTTGACAGCATCGACGATCATCGTTTGTGGAACCCAATCAGCATTGGTAAATTGCTTCAGCGCATCAAAGTGGCTGTATTCAACCACTGGAATGACATCCACTTCCATCGATTTTCCAGAAATATTCGTGATCGAAATGTCTCTAAGAACAACATTCGACCCCATAGGGACAAAAATGGTCACCTCCGTCCGAATTCCATAAAACTCAGAAACAATCTTTTGATAGGACAAGCCCACATGGCACTCATAACGATCATACACATCCAAGGTAGGGACATAGAACGGGGAAAACACCTTGTAACCGTTACTGGTCTTGACTCGAAGGTATAACGTTTCACCTTTGAAATCAGACGAAGGCAATTGCGGAATATATTTTACAATCCTGTTCAGGGCAGGATCTCCCTTACAAATAAGGCTTCCCCCTGTATGATCGACAATTCCTCCAAATTGAAGAGTGCCAACGTAATTGACCCATTTCACGGGTGTCTTAGGATCCGTAATCACGTACTCCCGATTGGCATCGTCAAAGTAACCGTAGCTCGTCATGACAATAGTCCCTACCAGCTAGGTTCGATACAAATCGCGTTAAACTTTTTCTGTCCGTCCTTAGCCCCTTTGATGAAGCTAGCGTTGGTGGCGTGACGAATTCTCGCAAACGTAAAAAACTTGCTCAGCGGTTTAATGGCCAAAACAGGCCGAAAATAAACAACTGTAAAATAGGCAAAGCCTGCCGTAAAGAGAAAGACCAGCAGTCGAACAAACTCAACGTTAATAAACCATACGCTTAAATTAAAGGTGATGAAACCCATATAAATGATCAGGTTGATCCATATATTCCAGAAGCAAAAGTGCATCCCATGATAATTCCCAAAATGGATAATTCCCTTCTTAAACCATGGAATTGAAAAGGAAACCCCAGGTTTTCCAAGTTGTAAAACAAATTCCAATACATTATTTTTCGTATGCTTATTGATCAGAAGCGGATGTCCGTAACCATAGCCATACCACTGTTTTTTAAAACTCTTCAAGTCCACGCGGTGCATATGTTTAACAAGAGCTTCTTTTTTATAGTACAACACGTACCCGGCAAGGATTATTCGGAGTGAAAAATCCACATCCTCGCCCGTAGGCTCATCCCAAAACTCCCCACCGATTTTATCAATGGCCTCTTTGCTCACCGCAAAATTTGCTGTGGCAAAAAAGGGACTGTTATCGCCTCCATTCACTTCATGAGGCAACCAATTCGTTACCGTTGGCATATATCCAGACTCGTTGAGTCCACAGCGTCCGGTCGGGCTCAAAAAACGAACCTGCTCACAATAGGACTCCGTAAAATTATCTGGCTGAACCTTTAATGTCAAGACCTCTCCACCTACCCCACCAATCTTCTTGTCACGCGAAAAGGGCTCAATGATCTGGTAGACCCAATCTTTCTCGGGAGCACAATCCCCATCGGTAAAAAGCACATAGTCCCCTTTTACTTGTTTTAAAGCGGCATTTCTGGCATGCCCGGGAGACTTGCAATTTGGAATTTCAATCAACTTAACAAAGTCATACTTCTTCATAAATTCTTTGGTGATCTCTACCGTCTTATCGGAGCTCCCGCCATCGGCAATTAATATTTCAAATTTGCTCCGGGGGTAATCAATATTCAAAAGATATTCAAAAGTGGTACTCAGGGTTCTATCAGCATTTCTTACGGGAACAATTATCGTCACGTTTGGTTCAAATTTGCTCATTTATTTAACTCCTTTAATATTACTCGATAAAAAACCTCATCTACTATAGGGTAAGGGAACAAAAACAGTCAAGATGCCCAAACGCGAACACGATTCGGGCACTGGTTTTAATGCAAGAAGTCATTATAATGAATTTCAGTAGAGTATAAAATACCTGTCTAAAGGGAGATCAAACATGGCCAACAACAATACTATTCTGGTTATTGAACCGGCGGAACAATTAAGTCTCATGATCCAGGATCTGAATACAACCCTGAATTTACAGGGGGATCAACATCTGCATGTCGTTCAAATATCCAAAGGACAACGGGCTATTGAGTGGTTTGGTTCAGGGGATGACCGCACGGTCGCTGTGTTTATCGACACATCAATTGACGATATGTCTGCATTGGATGTGCTCAAACAATTAAGTGCTCACAATTTTTTTGTAAATATTGTCATCGTTTCTGATCATGTTTCGCTGGACGATGCCGTACAGCACGGTCGATATGGATCTGCCGCGAATCTCATGAAGCCCGTCAATCCTGAACAGGTCAGACAATTGGTTCTCAGCTTTACATCAGGTTTTGATTATTTGAGGCGTCTCAAGCAATGGCGGCGATGGGATAACGTGATCTCCGCCAAAGTAAGCCTCAATAATACGTTATTTCACGATGCACTGTTGCATTTTATGTTAAACGATGAAGGCTACCCCTATGATCGAGTGAAGACTCTGTTCCCCAGACTTCATCAAAACGAGCTCATCCCCCCGGAAGAACTTGTGAATCTCATCAACACAAGCTTGGGTGAAACAATCACTTACCCCGATTCCGGCACCTTGCTCATGATTGAGGATGAAGAAGACTTGCTTTTCTTCGCAGGGAAAATATTGAGCCAGAGATACAACGTACTGAAAGCTAGAAATGGCGAAGAAGCCCTTGCGCAACTTCGTGGAAATCCCACCATAGACGTTATTTTGTTGGACATCTATTTACCCGACATCAAGGGGACAGAGTTATACCCACAGATTAGATCGATCAATCCTTCCGCAGAGGTCATCGTTACGACGGCCTATCAGGAAGCCACCGTGGCGGAACAGCTTTTTCGTGACGGGGTGTTTGACTATACGAACAAACCGTACGAACAAGACGTGTTGTTCGCCAAGATCGATCAGGCAATACGCTACAAGCATTGTTTAGCGTTACTTCCTGTATTGGCCGAAAAACTGAAGAACAAACTACTGTCTCGTGAGGTTCGTCTGGCAAAACTGGACGAGTTTTGTAAGCGAAAATTAGCGAAGAATAAACATCTGTCTATGGCTGAACTGGTAACATTCTTCCCCGAATGCGACCTGGTTCACTTGCCCTCCATCCCCAACTTTACACCGCCGACTATGGAAACTGGTCTGGCTGAATTCATCGGCGGTCTGATGAGCCTGAGCAGAGATTCCGTGCAGATGGAAACCCGTCACCTCCAGCGTCTGAGGGGACTCTATCAGTTTTAGAGATCCAGAACATTATGACCAAGAAAAAAGTATATATTGAAAGCACTATTCCCAGCTATTTGGTTGGACGATCAAGTCGAGATATTATTGTTCTAGCGCATCAGGATATTACGCAAACTTGGTGGGTAAAATGCCGTCATAAATTTGATTTATTTGTTTCACCTGCCGTGGTTAAAGAAGTAAGTGATGGGGATAGCACGCTGAGTGAAAAAAGACTTGAACTCATAGAAAATATAACCATGCTCGATTTTCATGAAGACATTGAAAAACTTGCCATGCAATACTTCTCAAAATTCAGTATTCCCCAAAAATCAGTTCTCGATGTATTCCATATTGCTTATGCTGTTTTTCACAAAATAGATTTCTTGCTCACTTGGAACTGCAAACACTTGGCAAATGCCAATATCATTCAATCGCTGTACCGATTGAATGATCGCCTCGGACATACAACACCAGTGATTTGTACTCCAGAGGAATTGTCGTAAATTAGATGGAAGGAAAAGGTGGTGATGAAAATGTGGAATGACCCTATCGTCAAAGAAGTTCGAGAAACAAGGGGAAAAATTGCAAAGGATTGCAACTACAATATCCATGACATTAGTCAGATGCTACAAAAATACCAACGAACAATTAAGCATAAATCAAAAACTGAAGTATCCGTCAAGGTTTAACGGATACCATTGGTTAGCCCTTTGGCAGGTACACCTTAAACGTTGTTCCTTTTTGAAGTTCAGATTCGACGTGTATGATGCCCTTGTGTTCATCGATGATTTTGAGTGAAATAGAGAGTCCAAGCCCCATGTTCTGGTATTTTGTTGAATAGAACGAGTCAAAAATTTGGGACAGATTTCCGGGGGCAATCCCGTTGCCTGTGTCACGAATGATGATGACGAGACCATCCCTTGTCACAGCGTCTTTATCCTTGAATCGTGCGGATTCTGTCTTGATAAGCAACTCTCCGCCGGACTTCATCTCATCAATCGCGTTATTAATCAGATTGGTAAAAACCTGAGACAAACTGGCTCCATCGCCAATGA
>CAYHOI010000030.1:0-19588 GCA_964358175.1 uncultured Candidatus Marinamargulisbacteria bacterium
AGACAAATGAACTTGTCGTAAATCTGGGTATAGTCTCTCTCCACCACAGCAAGCCTTGGCATCGTCTTGCCAGGAACCGCCTCACATTCCCCATGATACCAATCCTTCACCGAAGGCTGGCTGAGTTCATCTTCTGTATCATGCATTAGAGGACTCGAAACAATATCCTTTTGTGGCTCAGCAAAGTATTCCTTGGCCAATTCACTGGTTTTCTCGGCAATGTCTTTAAAAATATCCCAGTCAGACTTGGATTCCCACACAGGAGCAATGGCTTTTGAAAGGGGGTGAATAAACGAATGCATATCGGTGCTATTCAGATCTGCCTTCTCATACCAAGAGGCCGCAGGAAGAACAATATCAGAATACAGCGCAGAAGAATCCATTCGAAAATTCAAGTCTACGACCAAATCCATTTTCCCAACAGGCGCGATATCATGCCACTTTACCTCTTTGGGATGATCCGCAGAGTCTTTGCTAATCAAATTGGAGTGAGTCCCAAGATAATGCTTCTGTGCATACTCATGCCCCTTCATTGTACCCACAACGGCATTTCCTCTCCAAACATACCAAATCCGAGGGAAATTTGCCTCTGAATCTGGATCACTCACGGCATAATGCAATCGCTTGGATTTCAGTTTATCCAAGACATACTTCTTGATCCCCTCATCATCCGTAGCCCCCTCAAGAACTGCTTCCTTGCAAAGATCAAGTGGGTTTTCATTAAATTGAGGATAAAAGGGCATCCATCCCATTCGTACGGATTTATAAATCTGATCCGCAAGATGCATTTTGGTCCAGTCATTTTGGGGCACCGTATTGTAGGCTGAAGACAAACCATCATGACGATACTGACAGGTATTGAGATAATGCCAGATGGGAGCCTGTTGCAACCGAACCGGTCCGTGCCAATCTTTCGCCAATGCAAGATTGCTCCAAGAATCCATGGGTGCCAGCTTCTCCTGACCGACATAATGATTGAGTCCGCCGCCATTGCGCCCCACACAACCACATAACATAAGAGCCATCGCACCTGCGCGATACATTAAATTAGCTTGATACCAGTGATTAATCCCGGCACCAATAATGATCATGCATTTACCTTCTGTAGCTGTGGCGGTACTGGCCCACTCTCTGGCAAATTGCAAAACTGTCGCTGAATCGACCCCTGTGAAAATTTCCTGCCACGCTGGAGTATAAGCGGAATCTTTGTCCGTGTAGTCTTCAGGATAAGCACCAACCAATCCCCGATTAACACCATACTGAGCCATAATAAGATCGTAAACCGTCGTTACGGCAACTTTTCCATCGAACGTCTCAAGATAAGTCACAGGAACTCCCCGAAGGACATTCTGATCTAGCCCAAATTCTGTAAATTGTGTTTGGACGATGCCTTCATTCTTGTTTAGGAGAGTGAGGGCGGGTTCATACGCTTGATCCGTGACCGTATCCTCGAATTTGAGATTCCAGTTCCCCGTTTTTTTGTCCCAACGATCACCAATGCTTCCTTTCGGAACAACAGGTTTGCGAGTTTTTTCATCCAATTGAACAAATTTCCAGTCGCCATTACTCAAGTCTTTGTACTGAATCAATTCATTGGCGCGAAGCAATTTGCCCGGTTCATAATGATCACCTTTTCTGTCCAACTTCACCAGGAATGGACTATCGGTGTACTGTTTTACATAATCAATAAAGTATGGCGTTTGCTTTATGTGATGGAATTCGCTCAGAATAACATGGGTAACCGCCATCCAGAATGCACCATCACTACCCGCATGAAGTGGAACCCACTGATCAGCAAACTTTGAAACTTGGCTAAAATCAGGCGAAAATACGACGGTCTTTGTCCCGTTATGTCTCGCCTCTGCAAAAAAGTGGCAATCCGGCGTTCGGGTCATATTCAAATTGGCTCCCATATCCGCAATCATTTTCGCGTTATACCAGTCTGCGCTTTCTGCCACATCCGTCTGTTCACCCCATATTTCAGGAAAGGCTGTCGGAAGATCACAATACCAGTCGTAAAAACTAAGATTAACCCCTCCAAATAGCTGAAGAAAGCGTGACCCGCCCGCATAACTCAGCATAGACATCGCGGGGATCGGCGAGAAACCAATGACTCTATCGGGTCCATACTTTTTCGCTGTATAAAGATTTGCAACCGCAATAATCTCAAGCACTTCGTCCCAAGATACCCGACGAAATCCACCCTTTCCTCTCGCTTGCTGATAAGCTGACCGCTTCTCGGAATCTGCCTGAAGACTTTCCCAGGCTTTCATGGGACTACCCGTTTTGGCTTTTAGTGCTCTATAAGCATCAAGTAGCGAACCTCGCACCAATGGGTACTTAATCCGAAGAGGGCTGTAAAGATACCATGAAAAGGAAATCCCGCGTTGACAACCACGTGGCTCATAGGGAGGCAATTCTCCTTCGAGAAGAGGATAATCCAACTGCTGGGTTTCCCAGGTTACGATGCCATCCTTCACGTGAACTTGCCATGAACAGCCCCCCGTGCAGTTTACGCCGTGAGTGCTTCGAACGACTTTGTCGCTTTTAAATCGATTTCTGTAAAACTCCTCCCATTTTCGGGTCTGTGGTGAAACAATATCCTGTATCCAGCTCATTTCGTTTTCCTTTCGTGTCCGCTCACTGTGACTTTATCTTTTGTCGATCATAAATAGCTTGATTGACGGATCCCTTTTTCCTTTTTCTAAATATTAATCCATAAAGAATTAAGAGAATAATCAAACCCACCGTGCCTGTGAACAACATTTTCTTTGGATGAGAGCTTGTGGAATGTTCTGTGTCTGCCTCATCTACATGTCTCAAAAAGGCAGTCAGAGCCTCGACGTCCTGCGTCGTAATCGAATGATCACGATAAGCTTGCTTCATTGCGGGGAAAGGAGGGTTGGAGATCATTCCTCTCAGACCAGTTGATCCAATTCGGCTATAGCTCTTTGTCAATTCACGAGCTAGACTCCCACCAGACACCACCGATTTGTTATTCACATGATGACAGGCTATACAAGTAATGCCCCCATTTTTAAATTTTTGTATGCCTTGAAACAAATCCGAACCCATTGCTATCACAGAGGGGCTAGGAATCTCGGCTCTCTGTTCAGCTTTTGTGTCAACAGCATCCTTTCTTTTTTCAGTTGCTTTGGGAATATTCTTTCCTGAAATAAAAATAATAATATCTGAAATTTCATCGTCACTTCGTCCCGAAGAGGGCATCATCATTTCCCCGAACTTTTTGTATACCTCCACCGCCTCTTTATCCCCTTTGTTAATGAGGGCTTGAGGATTCTTGATAAAGTCAAAAAGCCATGCATAGGTTCGATGAAGGTGAATCCCCTGAAGATCAGGCCCTACGGAGTCACCACCTCCAAGTGTATGGCACGCGGCACAATCCTGTTTGAAATAAATCGCGCCTTCCTCGTAGTCATCCAGAGGTACCGAAAAAACAGTAGATGAAAAAACCAGCAAGCCGATCAGAAGGGGTAGAATTTTCATCACAATTTTATTTTCTATGTTCCTTGAGAATTTTGCAATACCCTGAGTTTACTTTACTAAATTCTCCTGATGATGATGTGCATCAAATGCATGAATATCTGGCTCATCTAGGAGAAAACTTGCTAGAAAACTAACAGCGACGGTTCCGCCAATCACCATAAAGAACAGCTGAGGCGACACAAACGTGAGAATCGTTAAATAAGTGACTGATCCTACATTTCCGTAGGCACCCACCATCCCGGAGATTTGCCCAGTAGATCCCTTATGGATCAGCGGGACAATCGCATAAACTGCTCCTTCACCTGCCTTTATAAAGAGCATCGTAATCATCGCAACAACGATGGCTGCACTGATTGGCCAAGTGCTATCTACATGTGACAAAACAAAAAAACAAACAGATAAAATAGCCAAAAGAATGAGTAGAATTTTACGCCGACCTAACACATCACAAAGCCAGCCCCCCATCGGTCGAGCGAAAAAGTATATCAGCGTAAAATTGCCAGCAATAAGCCCAGCTTGTATCACGGACAAACTAAATGTCTTCTGAAAGAAAGTCGGAAGCATCGAGACCAACGCCAACTCTGCCCCGAACGTAACAAAATATGCCAAATCCAGAAGAGCCACTTGCTTAAACTTGTACTGATCTTTTGCCTCAACCGTTTTGGAAAGGTGAGAGCGATTCACATCCCATATTTTAAAGCAATTGAATCCGTACAAAAGTAGCAATCCCAAATAGATATTGAGATCGATGGGACTCCGAATCATATTTAATGTATTCAGTTTCCACACCAATACCCCCAAAATCACATACATTGGGAGTGTCATGCCCATCAGGAATATGAGATCCTTATAGCTACTGACAACCATTGCACCATGTCTCTTGGGCTTCTTGAATTCTTTCCCGGCGGGCGTATCTTGGACACTAAAATAATAAATGCCTGAATAAACCAAACTCAGCACTCCGGTCAAAGCAATAGCAAACCTCCAGCCATCTTCCACGGTACCTAGGAAAAGTATTGCCAGAAGAGGAAGCAGGAAAGTTGCTGCCTGAGAACCGAAATTCCCCCATCCTCCATAAATACCTTCAGCCAGCCCCATCTGTTTGGAGGGAAACCACTCCGACACCATGCGAATGCCCACAACAAACCCAGCACCGATAATGCCCAACAACAAACGTGAAATAAGCAACTGAGTAAATGTCGTACCCATCGCGAACATAAAACAGGGGATACTCATCGTGGCCAACAGAATCGTGTACACACGTCTGGGGCCGAATCGATCTACCAGCATTCCGATAAGAATTCGCGCAGGAATCGTAAGAGCCACGTTCACAACAGCCAACACTTTGATTTCCTGATCAGTTAATGAAAGAACCTTTTGAATAGTCGTCGCAAAAGGAGCCATGTTGAACCATGCGACAAATGAGACGAAAAATGCAATCGTCGTCAGCGTTAATATCCTAATATTCCCTTTGTACGTAGTATTCGCTTCCATGTCTAAAGTCCTTCCTTCCTGTTTACGGATTCTTAATATAGGCGTTTGGTCTCATATAGAACCAATAATTGATCACCATACAAACTGCGTAAAATAGGGCAAATCCATAAAGCGCGAATTGAGGCGTCCCCGCCTTGATTTGCTCGCCAAATACGATAGGAATAATGAACGCACCATATGCGGCCACAGCCGAAGTCCATCCTAAAACGGGACCTGCTTGTTCTTTGTCAAAAGCAACCCCAATGGTTCGAAACGTTGATCCATTTCCAATCCCACTGGCCATGAATAGTAAGATAAATAGGATAAAAAATGGCTTAAAATAAATTTCCGGGGTAGCAGAGTGATAAGCAACGGTCATGTAGTAGGCAACTCCTAGTGCTAAAGCCGTCATGACGATGGAAACAACCTGGGTAACTTTTGCTCCCCCCACCTTATCCGATATCCATCCGCCAATAGGCCGAACAATGGCTCCTATAAAGGCTCCCATCCAAGCGTACATCAGTGCGTTCGGGGCATGTGCATTGACAACGTCATGTAACCAGATGCCATCTGAGCCGACGGTATGAACAAATCCGAAAATAACCGTAATGGCCAAGGGGAACGCCGCAGAATAACCAATAAACGAGCCGAAGGTCATGGTGTAAATAATGGTCATGGCCCATGTGTGCTTGTTGCCGAAAATCTTGTACTGACGATCAAGACTTGCCTTAATTTCACCTGGAACAAGTTTCATGAGAAAAATAGTTAGGGCAATAATCGCGGGCATTACAAGCCATTTATTCTTAAAAAGATGAGTCAGTCCACTACTATCGGGAAGCCCAAAGGGAGGTGGCAAAATGAAATAGAGTCCAATGGCCGTCGTGAGGAATCCTATGCTAAGCAGAAGGATGATTTTAGAGATTGAGGAACCAAGCCCCTTGATATTCGGGGATACCGTTTCGGTTTTAATGTTGTTCATTTTGAAAAACGCTAAGATAACGAGTGGAATCAAAAGCAGCAACCATACAAATCCAGCGTTTTGAAGCCACGTTTCCGTGCCAGCAGGGATCTTGCCGATTAGCGTGCCACTATCTTTGATGAGGGTGGCCGATTTACCGCTGAGTGGCCCCAAAAGAGCAAAGGTCATACTGATTGGGATCAGGATCTGCATCGTTGTGACGCCAAAGTTTCCAAGACCCGCATTCAGCCCAAGCGAAGTACCCTGAACTTTCTTCGGAAAGAAAAAACTGATATTGCTCATGGAGGAAGCAAAATTCCCTCCGCCAAGACCAGACAATAAAGCCAAGATCTGAAACGTCCACAACGGCGTTGACAGGTTTTGTAGGGCAAGTCCCGTACCTAGTGCAGGAATAATGAGGAGTGCTGTGGTAAAAAATATCGTATTTCTCCCCCCAGCCAACCGAATAAAAAACGTGCTGGGTATTCTTAAGGTAGCCCCTGCGAAACCCGCAATGGCCATCAGGGTAAATAACATTGCTTTGTTCTTGGCAGGATCAGGGTCAAAAGCAAAGCCTAAGTTGAGCATCTGAACCGTGATGATGCTCCACATCATCCACACCGCGAACCCGCACAGCAAACTCGGTATCGAAATTAAAAGATTTAACCTCGCGACCTTCTTTCCCGTGGACTCCCAGAATCCAGCATCTTCTACATCCCATTTTTCTATATTAGCTTTTGACATCATTCCCTATTCCCTGCCTTTCTTAATGCGCCCTGTTCATTGGAGTTTCCAGTCTTTATCAGAGTGTACTCAGAACAGGCATTAGAGTCAATATCAGTTCTCTGGCTCACCTCCAATAACTTTCTTGAAAAAACTTTGTGTTGATTTTCTCTGCCATTTTGTTATCATAACTTGAAATGGGATTAATTAGAGCCGACCTCCAATTGAAAAACCCAAAAAACTCAACACTTCAGACGATGAATGTGAGTGCATTGGTTGATACGGGTTCGCTTCACTTATGTATTCCGGAAACAGTCGCTTTACAACTTGGGCTGGAAGAACTGTATAAAAGGGAAGTTTCTACTGCGGATGGCAAAGAGCACTTATGTTCGTACGTTGGGCCTATTCAGGTTTCTTTTGAGAATCGATCATGCTTTACAGGAGCACTTGTCATTGGGAACGAGGTTCTTCTCGGCGCGGTTCCGATGGAGGATATGGATATTCTTATTTCGCCAGCCAAACAGATGTTAATTGTGAATCCGGAAAGTCCTAATATAGCCCGGTCTATTGTGAAATGAGTATATGTCAATGAATTTAACATTAAAGAACACAGCAATCGCTTCGGTGCTATTCGCATTAACCGTCGTTTCATCTTGTGAAACCAGTTTAGAATCCTGGTTTCGTGGAAATAGCGGAAAGCTCAGGGCTGCCATCGTCCCACCTGATGCAATTCTGGTTCAAAATCCTGTTTCAGGCCTGTTGGTTCAGTTTCACTCTGAAGATGGACAACAAACGAATTCAACAGAAGTGAAATCTCCCAAGGCTCCCGGCTGGTACAAGATCGCCATCGAACAAAATGGCGTCCATAAAATATTGGAAGGCCTGCGTCTCATCACCCTCACACCTTTTTCTGCCAAAAAAGACGGTCGCATCGGAAACTATTTTATGGGAGTATGGCCTTTTGAACAACAACCCGCGGCCTCAGTTGCCTATGCAAGCCCCGTGGGATTTATCGAAGTCACCCTCAAAAATATCAATCAGCAACTTTCCGAGCATTTCAAAATCAGCGACTTCGTTGATAAGGATCAGGCCAGTGTGTGGCCCAAATATTTGGCTCTCGATACCCGATTGGTTGACAAGCTTGAACTCATCATAGACGAACTCAATAAAGCTGGCATCCCGGTAAAACATCTCTCTGTGATGTGCGGATTTCGTAGCCCCTATTCAAACGGAACCTTTGGCGACCCTCGTGGACGCGGCAAGCTCAGCCGGCATATGTATGGTGACGCTGCTGATATTTACGTCGACAACGACTTATCCGGCTGGACTGATGATATTAATCATGATGGACGCATCGACATCGCTGATGCACGCCTTCTTGCCAAAGTGGCTGAACGTGTTGAGGCAAAGTATCCTCATTTGCTCGGTGGCATCGGAATATATCCCGCCACCAGTACACACGGCCCATTCATCCACGTCGATGTCAGGGGACAGGCAGCTCGCTGGAACGGCTAGATGTTTGAAATCTCACACGTGACTCTTCAATGACCTGAAGCGTAGACTCCAGACCTTCCCAGCCATAAATAGTCGTCGATTTCTGTTCCAAGTCTTTGTAGACAGAAAAAAAATGTTCAATCTCTTTTAACAAATGGGATGGAACCTCATCAAGCTTTCGGACATGATTCCAATAAGGATCGGTCAGGGGAACACAAAGAACCTTCTCATCCATGCCATGTTCGTCTGACATTTTGAAAATACCAACGGGCCTGGCCTGAACCAAACAACCTGGGAAGGTCGGCTCCCACATCAGAACAAGCGCATCCAGCGCATCTCCATCCTGAGCAAGCGTATTGAGAATAAACCCATAGTCGCTCGGATAATGAACCGATGAAAATAACATTCGATTAAATTCCAAACATTTCAACGTTTTATTATATTCGTACTTATTGCGCCCCCCCTTGGGGATCTCTACCATCACCATTATTGATAGTTCTTCATTCGTCATGTCTTTAACCTCCACTTTGTGCCATTCAGCTTTCTACCCTTGTAGCATATTTTTTTCGTTCTACCAAGTCCTGGTTGCAAATGTCATCTTTTTGACAAAAGCTCAAAACCCACTCATAATGTCGTCCAGTTATGGCTCGTATTCTTATTGGCGTTACAGGTGGGATTTCCGCCTATAAAACACTCGATATTATTCGACAGTTATCCAAAAATGGGCAGGACGTCCGTGTCATTCTCACAGAAAATGCTCAGAAGTTTGTAACGCCCTTAACCGTTCGCACCCTTGCACAAAATGCTGTTTACATCGATGGGGCAGAATGGAATCATTCGAACCTCACCCATATCGAACTTTCCAAATGGGCTGACCTCGTTTTAATCGCACCCCTGACCGCCAACACGCTTGCCAAAATCGCACATGGTTTCGCAGACAATCTCTTAACCTCACTGATTCTGGCTTTGCACACGAATATTCCCCTTTTGATCGCTCCCGCCATGAATACTCAAATGTGGAAACAGTCCGTCACCCAGGATAATCTTTTGCGAACGCGCACATTTTACCCATCCATGACCTGTATCGACCCGCGTGAGGCTGAACTTGCTTGTGGCGATGTGGGAGTGGGTGCCATGGCAGAAACCGAAAAAATTCTTTCACAAATTGAAAACTTGATCTCGTGACAAAGCAGATTTTAGTCACGGCAGGAAATACCTGGGCTCCGCTAGATGATGTTCGGGTAATTACCAATATTTTCTCAGGCAAAACCGGACTCACCATTGCCTATGAACTGGCTCGCCGAGGCTTTAAGGTTACTTTGATTTTGGCCGACTGTCGTCTCAGCCTTAAGCCTTTTCGACATAAACGCCTCAAGATACTGCGAGCAATTGATTTTGCTTCGTTTTATAAAACTGTTCGAAAAGAAGTTAAAAAGGAGGAGTACAGTAGTCTCATTCACTGTGCAGCCGTATCGGATTTTTATCTCAAAAAACCAAAGCGCGGGAAAATCTCCTCCAAAAAGAAACTCAAGTTGAGCCTCTCAAGAACACGAAAAATAGTAAACAAGGTCAAGAAATGGGATCCCAATATCCGCCTCATCTCCTTTAAACTTGAGGCCACGAAGTCCAAAAGAAAACTGTTCAAAGCTGCACTCCGAAGCAAAGCCCTATCCGGAGCAGACTTTGTGGTCGCGAACACCCTGCCCCAAAAAAACAAGTCTCGTTTTTTCCTGGTAAAAAGCAAGGCTCAATTTCTTCGTATTATAGGCAGAAAAGCCTTGGCTAAAAAACTAGCTCGTATTTTTCGAAACGAACTATGATTATCCTCGGCATTGATCCTGGCCTTGCAACGGTGGGCTACGCTGTTATTGAACAAATTGGAAACCGCACAGTTCCGATCACCTACAATCATATTCAAACCTCCGCCAAGGCTACTTTTTATAGTCGACTTCTTGAAATTAGTCATCTCCTGAGAACCGTTATTCAGAACTACAAACCCACAACCCTGTCCATTGAAAAATTGTTTTTCTCAAAAAACACAAAAACAGCGATGACCATCGCCCATGTTCGTGGCGCAATCATTCTGGACGCGCTCACTCTGGGACTTGAGGTTTTTGAATATACCCCAAACGAGGTCAAACTCGCGGTCACCGGATATGGTGCTGCCCCCAAACAACAAATTCAACAAATGGTGAAAAGTCTCTTAAATTTATCTGAGATTCCCAAACCTGACGACACCGCAGATGCACTGGCTATCGCCATCTGTCATCAGAACTCTTATCGAATAAAATCACTTGAAAGGAGCCATCATTATGTATAGTTATTTTAAAGGAATATTAATTGAAATTCAGTCAGGGGCTATCGTTTTGGAAGTGAACCAAATCGGCTATCACCTTTTGACACCTCAAAAAAATTGTGAACGTTTTCACGGGCTTGTCGGACAGGAAATTCGCGTTCATGTGTACTTAAACGTGAAAGAAGATAGTCACACTTTATTTGGATTCAGCTCAAGTGAAGAAAAGCAAATATTTCTCATTCTTCTGGGCATCAATGGTGTTGGGCCAAAACTTGCATTGGCCATTTTATCCGAGCTCACCACCGACCAGCTCATCCACGCCGTTGTCGGCCAAAATATTGTCCCGCTAGTCTCGGTTCCTGGCGTTGGTAAAAAAACAGCTGAAAGACTTATCCTTGAACTTCGAGATACCTTCAGTAAATTGTCGATTCACTCTGATCCTACTAGCGAAAGTAAAGCTGCTTCTGTTTCGGAGAAACTCTCGCAAGAAGTCTCGATGGCACTTTCCTCCTTAGGGTATGGGGCGGTGGATATTCGTCGCCTTCTTCAGGGAATCTCCGGAGAGCTTACCCCTCAGAGCACACTTGAACAGGCCATTACGCTGGCACTACGATACAAGGGCTCGTTCTAGTATCCATTTCTCCGTCGCTATGTAGAAGCGACGAAGCGTGCTCAGTTCCTGTCCAGAGGGATACGTATATATCGCTAAAAACCGATTCAATCGAGCTCCGAGGATATCCGTGAATAACTGATCCCCAATAAAAACAGAATTGGCTGGCGATGCACCTGTCTCTTTCCGAAGTTTTCGGTAAACAAAAGGCAACGGTTTCATCGATTGAAGCGTCATTCGGCATTCAAGAAACGATACAATCTTGATCATTCGCTTCAGCTTGGTGCTATTTGATACAAGATAGACAGAGAAACCCCTTTCCTTCAATTCTCGCAAAAGTTTCTTAACCTTCCATTCTGGCACTGACTTGGATCGCTCGGTGAGGGTATTATCTACATCAAAGAAAAGGTTGGTCAGCCCTCGATCCATCAGCTCATCATAATTGATTTCAAAAATGGATTTGACGATCAGATCGGGCTTAAGCCATTTGCGAAGTAATTGCTGAATCCAGACAAGAAATAGTTTCATCAACACCTATTATATCGCTTTTTTCCGTTTTATGTTTAACTTTTCGAATTTGGGGAATGATTCTATATAAGTCTAGTAAAAAAGGAGAAAAAAATGAACATACTATTCGAGAAGAACACACTGAGTTTTGACGCGGAGATTAAACTAATGAAGCTACTCGGGGCAGATGAGAAGGTGATCAACGAATTGATGGAGATGAAAGCCCACCAGTAAGCCTAAGACTCGATGAGCTGAACCCTCTTCTCATGACGACCGCCTTCAAACTCGGTCTTAAAAAAGAAATCGACGATCACCTGTGCGTTTTCAAGCAGAGTCGTCCGAGATCCTAGTGCTAATACATTAGCATTGTTGTGTTTACGTGCCATGATTGCCGTATAGGCGTCATAACAAAGAGCTGCGCGAACTCCTTTGACCTTGTTCGCCGCTATCGAGATACCAATCCCTGTTCCGCAAATAACCAGGCCATAGTTCACCTGTTTTTTCGCGACAAGTTCCCCGACTTTTTTCCCGTAAATGGGATAATCCGTAGACTCCAGCGTCTTCGTGCCCACATCAATGATTTCAGCCTTGAAGGAATCCACAAGATATTGCTTTAAAAGTTCCTTCATCTCCAGTCCAGCATGATCCGACCCGATCGCGATCTTCAAGACAACACCTCGTCGATATACTTATCTGCTTCTATGGCCGCAATTGCCCCATCGGCCACTGCCGTCACCACTTGATATAAGCTCTTTTGCCGCACATCTCCAGCCGCAAAAACCCCTTCTACACTGGTGTGCATCGTTTCATCAGACACAAGATAGCCAGCTTCGTCACAGGCCACTTGCTCCTTAAAAAATAACGTGTTGGGGTGGTTCCCCACATAAATGAACATTGCATTTACCAAAAGTGTTTTTCGTTTCTTCGTCTCCATATGCTCCAAAACCAAGCCCTCCATTAAGGTCTTCCCCTGAACCTCTACCGGGCAATAACCCATCTCAACGGTGATCAGTGGATTGGCTCTAACTCTCTCTTGAACGATCTTATCCGCGCGAAACTCCTGACGTCGGTGAACCACAGTCACTTTCTTGGCAAACTTGGCAAGATACAACGCTTCTTCCAGTGCACTGTTTCCTCCACCAATCACCGACACTTCTTTGCCTCGAAAAAAGGGTCCATCACAAACAGCACAATACGAAACACCACGACCTCGGAACTCCTCCTCACCTGGGATACCTAAAGGTTTGGGATCTCTACCGGTTGCCAAAATCACGGCTTTCGCCTCAAAGGTTCCGTTATAGGTCGTTTCAATAGTCTTAGGCTGCCCCTTCAACTCGACAGCGGTTACATTGTCGCAAAGAATCTCTACACCAAATGACTTGGCTTGTGCTTCCATAAGTTGACTCAAAAGGACACCGCTTATACCTTCTTTTCCAGTGCCAGGGTAATTATCGATTTTATCTGTGAGCGTCTGCTGCCCCCCCGGAATGGCTCGCTCAAACATCACGACAGATCGCTTTGCACGAGCCGCATAGATCCCTGCACACAGTCCAGCGGGTCCTGCCCCAATAATTGCGATATCAACTTTTTTCACAGCGTCGTCATTATAGGGGGTGTAGCAAACGGGGTAAAGAGTGGCTCAAAAAACAGCCCCGACACAAATCATCGGGAGATCGTCATTTGGGGTTCGGGATAAACTCGGGTAAATCCACCAGTTTTGTTCGAGATTCTTTCCTGAATTTTTGTCCCACACATATCCCGAGATCGCTTTGCCCAACAAGTAGCCAAACCACATATCAGAAATCCAGTGATTGTGCCCTGATAGACTGACGAATGTCGCCACGCCTACCCCATCCCAAAGCAACTCGTTCTTGAAATATTTCCCCATCGTAGAAAAAAAAGAAGAATAGATCGTCGCATGCGATGAAGGAAAGGAGGTGTAGGGACCAAATATCTCCGTTCCTCCGTGCCCCCATGAATAGGGGCCATCCTGAGTTAAGTAGGGTCGGGAGCGCCCAACCACATGCTTGAGTCCCTGAGCAACAAACAAACTATCCGTCAGAGTTTCCCCCAGGCAATACACCAGATGCCGAAGTTCTGTATCCTCTAAAATCATATTCAGCACAAATAGTACTTGCGGAATATCATACAGGACATGGTCAGTCATCAAAGGAGCTATCCTTTTGTCGATATTGTTTTGATAGGCATCGGTAAGAGATTGATCGTTTGCCATCATAAGAACCGTCGGGACAGTCCATAGCCAGAGAGGGTGTTGACGAAGTAGTACTGAGGGACTCACGGCAAAGTCCGTTAAGTCGTTCAAAAGGGTATATTGCGTCGCTTTTTGGCCGGCAACCGAAAATACAGTTACAAGCATTAGTCCTAAAAAAATATTCCGAATAACTCCCACCAGGACATCATAAAGTAATCGGTTGAACCTCGCAAATAGCTATATTACCGAAGCACGGATAGGAATGTTCGAGCAATACTGGTTTGGCCATTATTTCCATCAGCCTTTACCAGCACAATATAGGTATCGTTTGGTAGGGTACGTCCGTAACTATCTGTGCAAGGAACCCATACCTTGTTGTAGCCCCCTTTAGCACCCACCGAACCTGAGAGGATGCTTTGCGACCAGAGCAGTCGAGCTGCCAAGTTGTAGAGTTTAACGCTCACCGTTGCGTCATGACTCAATTCATACCCCAATTGTGTTCCGTTTAAATCTGAAATTGGGTTGGGATAGTTTAGAAGTGATTTCACTTCCAGTATCGAGGATGTAGAAACCTGTGAGGAGACATCCCTGTGAATTTTTCCATTGCCACTGTACTTGTCCCACCCAACCAGTTTCTGACCATCTCCCTTTGGATCAAGAATATCGTCGACATTTGTTCTTTCCAAGGTTGCAAAATCGATTCGCATATTCGCCCCGTATAGGGCAGTCAGTAAACCTGAAGCATACGCAGCAGAAGCACTCGTGCCGCTCGTTCTTGCGGTCTGATTGTTTAAATAGGTTGAGATCACATCTACTCCCAAACAAGATAACGAAAGATGCGAGCCGTAGTTACTAAAATTCGCCAAATGATCGGATCGATCGAGTGATGAAACCGCAACAACTCCGCAGAGAGCCGCCGGATACATCGCCTTCTCCTGACCATTGTTGCCCGCACTAGCAATCACCGTCACACCCTGCGCAATGGCGTTTTGAATCGCAAGCTTCAGAACCTCTGTCGAATAGTCGTATCCGAAACTACAATTAATGACCTTCGCCCCCATCTGAATTGCATAGTTAATAGCGGAGGCAATCACAAATTGAGAACTCCGACCTTGATCATCAAAGACTTTGATCGGCAGAATCCTGGCATGACCGTCGCTATTCTTCGCAACCAGACCCGCCATGAGGGTTCCATGCCCCAAGACATCCTGTGCGCTTGAGGTAGCCGACATCATATCGAAACCCATCACATCATCAATATAGCCATTGGCATCATCATCTTTCCCATTCCCAATAATCTCGGTGGGATTCGTATATAGATAGGGGCGCAACTGTTCATTTTGAATATCGACACCGCTGTCGATAAGTGCAACAAGAATCGTCGGATTTTCAACCGTGGTAGGAATAACAAACGGTTCTCTACCCACAATGGCTCTTGCTCCTACAGATTGGTGCAATTCTACTGGAAGATCTTCTTCCACAATTTTGGAGGATAAGGCTTCCTGACTTGCCCTATTCATTGATGCATTTTGAAAAAATAAGATGGGGCTATAGGCTGAGGAGTAAGCCACTTTTACAGTGCCGTACTGTTCGATGGTCACTTCTGAAGCCCATAGGGTACTCACCACTGCAAATAAAATGACAAGCTGGGTTAATCTCATCAGGATGGCTCTCCAATATCAAATGAAAAATGAAAGCTTGCACTTTGGCCCACTGATTCATCAGATCCGATTTCACAACCGATCTTAATCGGGCTAAAATGAACATTCAAAGAAAGCTTGGCCAGATAGGGATTTTCGATGGGCAGTGTTACAGAAGCTTCAATCGTATCGTAGAGTCGATAGGAAGCTGATACTCTCGAACTCTGATCTATCGACCGATAGAGGTATCCCGTAGAAAAATCCTTCCCTTGAAAAGAAACACCACAGTTCATATTAGTGGCAATGGTATCCACAACATTGTCGCTCCACCGAAAGGAGGTTCCCCCCAAATCATTCACGGATAACCCCAACTTCCAGTTTTGGAGAACATTGTACTGAAATCCAACATCCCAGCCAGCATTGAAACAGGTTCGCTCTTCGAGTCTCTGATAATACAGTTTGCTGTTTACCCCGATAGTGAGGTCTGAGCCCAATGTCGTCCCCAAAGTCAAGACCACTCCAGCCTTCATATGGCTAAAAGTAGAGTCCGCTTGAAATGTTCCATTGTTGGCTTGGCTTGTTTTAGCTATATTTGAAATCACATCGTAATGCCCAAAAACGCCAAAGTTCCATTGAGAGGAAGGCAAGGACACATAGAGGCTATTCCCTTGCCACAAAGCATTAAGTTTGTCTTGTCGAGAAATTGAGAATTGGGCTGTTTCATTATTAATCATTGCTGGATTTTTTAAAATTGAGGCTCCCATTTCACTGAGGCTTGCCTCTTTAAGATAGTCATACTGAAGATCAGCCCCCCAGCCGATCGACAATATGATCCCCACCCAAAGGACAATAACCCCCAACCTCAAATAAACTCCCCCTGTTCTTGCTTACAGTGTTAATGTGCCCAACAAAAGAGGGATTAAACATATACCAGAAAAATACCATACAAGTTTTTTGAAACTTTTGAACAATTTTGCCGATAACTTATATGTGTGAAATAAACATAAAGGAGTGTGAGACATCTTGAAAAGTAAAATGGTGAGTATGAGTGTCGACGGTTGGTTCCCCAAAGGTGAATACTATGTGACTGATGAGACTGGAGAGAGTGCTGATTTGCTTTCTGAGGGTTATCTGCCTTTAAAAAGGCTAAGGAAAACTCCTATTCAGCTAAAATATGGGAAACTCTTCGACGGGTCTACCGAAATACCTGCGATTAACTTTAATAACATTATCGTCTACAAACATTCAGGAAATTATGAAAAAAATCTTAAAATTGCGATTGAAAAGGCCATAGATAAAGCATCCTGGAGAACAGACCCAACCCATTATTTCGTTAGAGCGGTTGTTTTTTCTGCTATAGGTTTGGGCAGCTTATTGGGTGACAACATGATATTTGGTTTTTTGAATGCACTAGCGTCATTTTTTGTACCACTGAATTTAATAAGAGGAATCCAGCATTTATTCGATGGATCCCGTAATAACATCTCTAACCACAGCTTGTCTGAAATATGCTTGCTTTATAAACAATTTCAGGCAAAACAAAGGGAATCTGGAAGGTTCCTCGAGTGACGAAAAAGGATTAATTCATACATGATTGCATTATTTAGGCTTTCAGTATGATAATGAACTGTCTGTAAATACTGCTAGGGAGTTACTTTAATGGAACAAACTATTTCCCTCAAACAAAAACCCGTTCTCTTGGCCATTCTTGATGGATGGGGCATCGGCAAACACAACAAATCCGATGCAGTCTTTCTGGCCAAAACCCCTCAGTTGAATCACTTGTTAGCAACCTATCCTCACACCCGATTGGTCACTAACGGGCTGGATGTAGGTCTTCCAAGGGGAATAATGGGCAATTCCGAGGTCGGCCATCAAAATATCGGAGCCGGAAGAATCGTTTATCAACAGTTGACCGCCATTAACTTGGCCATCGAAAACGGCTCTTTTTTTAAAAACCCTGCGATTCATGCCGCCTACGAGCATGCCAAAACTCACGGAACCGCTTTGCATATCTTGGGACTCTTGTCCGACGGCGGTGTGCATAGTGATTGCTCCCATCTGTTTGCACTTCTTCGCAAGGCCAAGGACATGAATCTGTCGGACGTCTATATTCATGTCATTTTGGATGGACGCGATACCCCCCCCAACTCCGGGAAAGATTATTTAAATACGCTTTTAGAGCAAATCACGAGCATTGGGGTTGGCAAAATTGCTTCCCTCTGCGGCCGATACTATGCCATGGATCGCGACAACAACTATGATCGCGTTAAATTGGCCTATGATGCGATTGTACATGGGAAGGGCTTCACGGCAGAAGATCCGATAACCCTGTTAACCGAACGTTATGCGAACAAAGAATTCGATGAATTTATCCATCCCACCCTGATCACCAAACAGGGAAAAATCCACACCATTGCTCATAACGACGCAGTCCTCTTTACCAATTTCAGGCCAGACCGGGCACGCGAAATAACTCGAGCTCTGTTGGGAAAAGTTCTCCCTGAACAAGATAAAAAAGGTGCTTTCGCTCAAGAAACTCCTCCGCCAATCTTCTTCGTCAGCATGACCCAATATCAGGAGGGACTCAATGAACATGTCGCTTTTCCACCGCAAGCGTTGACAGATACTTTGGGCGAAGTGATTTCCCATTGTGGACTCAAGCAATTACGCATCGCGGAAACTGAGAAATATGCTCATGTTACGTTCTTTTTTAACGGTGGAGAAGAAAAGCTATTCCCTGGAGAGGATCGCATTTTGGTTGATTCCCCCAGAGATGTCGAGGGACTTTATGATCGAAAACCTGAAATGTCAGCTTTTGAGATCACAGAGAAATTACTGAAAACCCTGGACACAGGCACCTATTCTCTGGTGGTTTTAAACTTCGCGAACATGGACATGGTCGGACATACGGGAAAAATAGATGCCGCTATTAAAGCTGTTGAAACCGTGGATACCTGTGTCGGACGTCTCTGGGAAAAGATAAAGTCCATGAATGGAGTTATGCTTATCACCGCCGATCACGGAAATGCGGACGATATGATGCAAGACAATGGGGAGCCGATGACCGCGCACTCCATGAATAAAGTTCCGTTGGTTGTGGCAGGATTTGCCCAGGACTTTTCACTTCGACCTGAAGGAATACTTGCCGATATTGCTCCCACCGTCTTACAGATCATGGGAATTCCTCAGCCAGCTGAGATGACTGGCAAATCACTGATCAGTTTGTAGATTCTCTAAGTCATTGTCATGAAACTACCTTTACATCTGATTTGTCTTTTTGTCCGTCTTCTGCGTTGTGGAATCTTTCGCATAGCCAAACTATGCGAAAGATTCCAAGCCTTGAAGCCAAATCAAAAATACTGCATGATCTGTAAAGGTTATTTCGTTCCAACTCCTAAGACAATATTTCTTTATTGACTCATAAACGAGCGATGAGTAACAACGCAAAAATTCATTTTACGGAAGGTATAGATGCCAGGTATCAAAGCTGATCCCTAATTGGTAGATATCTGCCCGAAAATCATTATCCAGCGAGAAATATTTCCCAAGCCCAAAACGGATTTCTACATCTGGAAGCAGCTGAAAGCCAAGGGTTATGACAGGCTCAATGAGTAGCCCTCCCTTAACAGGCACACCCCCGCCTCCGCTTCCACCAATCATCACCTTGGTGTCGATAAAAAACACTTCCCCTACTCGATATCCCACATTAAAAGAACCTAACGCATACCCACCGCGCCCACCCGATATAGCCCCATAAGCAGTTCCTCCGATGTAAACCTGATCAGTGATATAGCGATCAAACTGAGCCCCCACCATCTGAAAGGGAGCAATGCTCTCAGGAGAGCAAATCTCAAACACCACCGTCTCTGTTCTTTTTTGCTTTTGAATTTTTGAATACTCTTCTTGAGTAAGTGGTAATGCAAACAGCATCGAGCACAGCAAAAGAAAAAAGAAAACGTTACTTCGCAAGCAAGTCATTATAATGATACCCCACTGATACACCGACCAGACTACTTTTTATCTGCCCATTCACAAAATCAATATATCCAGCGTGAATCATCACCGTTAGAGCGTTATTCAATTGATACCCAAGAGAAAGACTGGGTCGAAGAACCCCGCCCCCACCCTGCGGTGCGCCATGCCCGCCCCCCCCTCCAAGAAATAA
>CAYHOI010000031.1:0-18999 GCA_964358175.1 uncultured Candidatus Marinamargulisbacteria bacterium
TTCTTTGGCCTTAAATCCAAATGTCAATCTCATGTCTCTGTTGCCAAATTCACCGCAAACCGTAAACCGCCACCCCCCAGAAACTCATCGGTTAGCTTAGATGATTATTGCCTAGAAAATCGGAAAGGGATCAGGCATGTCCAAGCCTGGAATCTATGAGCTGACCCAAGAACTCCCTGGCGACGGGTAAGCCACCCTTTTGAAGAGCCTCGATGAGGCTGGTGCCGATCACGGCTCCGTCCGCGAAGGCTAATATAGTCTGCACATCCGTTTTGTTTTTGATACCGAAACCCACCGCGACAGGAATGTTTTTTACAGCTTTGATGGTCGATACCACTTCCTTGAGGCGAGCATGGCCAGAAATTGTTTTGCCTGTGGTTCCCAAATAGGAGACCAGATACAGATAATAATGTGCGTGATGGGTGATAGAGCGTAATTGTGCATCACTAAGGTTTTCCGAAATCATCCAAACAAGCTTAATGGAGGTATTTTTTTCAAAATGATGCAAAATAAACTCCCGCTCTTCGAAAGGAATATCTGGAATGAGAAGCCCTTTCACTCCGACATCTCCAAAAAAGGAGAGCAGATCATGAATCCCGTAGGAAAATATTGGATTGGCGTACGTCATCAGTGTGAGCTCAAGGTGAACACCGTCTTTTTTCAGTCGATGAAGCATGATGAGTAAGTCATTTAAGTCGAAGTGTTGGCAAGCTTGAGCCGCAGCTACTTGGATGATAGGGCCATCTGCGGAAGGATCTGAGAAGGGAAGACCAAGCTCAATATACCGAATGCCAATTTGGTAACAATGGCGAAGGAGCTCTTCTGTTGTTTGAAGATCGGGATAGCCGGCCAGAATGTAGGGAATAACTTGTTTATTCATTTATCTCCTAGTAATATGCCCAGGTCCTTGTCCCCGCGACCAGACAGATTAATAATCATGACCCGGTTCTTTGCACCCTTCTGTGCAAGCTTGAAAGCATAGGCAAGAGCGTGTGAACTTTCTAAGGCAGGCAAGATGCCCTCTTCGTTGGCAAGGAGATGAAACGCTGCTTTGGCTTCTTCATCACTCACTGAGACGTAGTCTACGCGCTTGGAAGTGTGAAGATGGCTATGTTCCGGTCCGACACCTGGGTAATCGAGTCCCGCAGAAATAGAATGAGTAGCGGCGATTTGCCCATATTTGTCGTAGAGGAGGTAGGAGTACGATCCTTGAAATATACCTGGACGGCCTCTTTCCAAGGTGGCGCAGTGTTGCCCTAGAGAAGATCCTTGACCACCAGCTTCAACACCATGCAAACGGACGGAGGAATCTTTCAGAAATGCGGAAAAAATACCAATTGCATTGCTTCCGCCACCGACACAGGCGAATACATCGCTGGGAAGACGGTTTTCCTTCCGAAGGATCTGCTGTCGGGCTTCTTTGCCGATGATTTGTTGGAAGTGCCGCACGATTTCCGGGTAGGGGTAGGGGCCCATTGCAGAACCCAGCAAATAATAGGTGGTATCCAAGTTGGATAGCCAGTCTTTGAAAGTCTCTGTAACGGCTTCCTTGAGGGTCTGACAACCGGTGGTCACGGGGATTACCGTTGCTCCGAGCAACGTCATGCGTTGAACGTTGGGTTGTTGGCGAGCCGTATCTTGCGCCCCCATGTAGACGACGCACTCCATATTCATGAGAGTGGCCGCCGTTGCTGTGGCTACGCCATGCTGTCCCGCACCAGTCTCGGCGATGATTCGAGTCTTATTCATACTCTTGGCCAGAAGAATTTGTCCAAGAGTGTTGTTAATTTTATGAGAACCAGTGTGATTGAGGTCTTCACGTTTCAAATAGATGCGCTGTTGGAATTGACGGGATAAATTGCTTGCAAAGTAAAGGGCAGAGGGGCGCCCGACATAGTCGGCCAAAAGGTCACGGTACTGGCGTAAAGAGACTTTATTCTTCTTAAATGCTGAAAAGGCTACTTCCAATGCATGAAGTGCTGGCATCAAGGTCTGGGGAACGAATTGTCCGCCAAACTGGCCATAATAAGCCTTGCTGGTCATAGTCAAAACTCTAAACGTTTCCCCATGAGCTGTCAACGAGAATCGTCTGATGCAGGTTCACTTTCTCAGTCCATCTCTATACAGGTCTTGTTTTATTCGGTAGAATAGTAGCCGGAAGTTCCGGACAGAGAGAAGGAGACAAGCGATGGCGAAAATTCTGGTGGCAGACGATGCATATTTTGTTCGGATCAAATCCAGGAATTTCTTGGAACAGCATGGGCATGAAGTTATCGAGGCAGAGAATGGGCGTCGGGCTCTTGAGCTTTATGAGGAATACCAGCCGGATCTTGTTTTTAGCGACGTTACTATGCCAGATATGGATGGGTTGGATTTTCTTAAAGCCGTCATGGTAAAGTATCCTGATGCTAAGGTTGTTATGCTGACAAGCCGCTCAGAACAATCTGTTCTGATAGAGGCTCTTTCTGTAGGAGCAAAGAATTATTTGGTTAAGCCGTTTGATGAAGCGAAAGTTCTGGAACTCATCAAGACCATTTTAGGCTAACCAGGTATATATGCTAAAACCGATTTCGCAAGGCTATAGTCATAGCTTAGAGGAGTAACATGGATACGACCATAAGTCAAAAACAGTCGGTCATTCGACAGCCAGAGTATGTTCGTGTGGTCGACTGGGACAGTGCGATTCTTATTAAGAGAGCCGTTGAGAACAAGATCCCAACCAATCAAGAATTACTATTAAGTCTGGCTGCTCATAAGGAACAAAGCCTGATTCTCAGCTCCGAACTGGTTGAACGTAGTTTAGATAAACTGATTCATTTGTACTTTCATTACTTGATCGAAGAGGATATGCGAGTGAAAGATCATTTCTATTCAGGATATATTAAACTAGTGACCGAGCTAACGAAGCATGGTCTTAATATTGGCGAGTTTAGGATGGTTCGCGAAATCGCACAGGCCAAGCGAAAGCAACTGGATCGAATTTTGAGTCTGATCGAAGAGAAAGCAGGAGAAGAAAAGGGGATGTTACTTTATCGCGAGATCAGTCGGAATTACCAAAACTTTCGGTATGAGCATACTGCGTACGGCGAGCATATTAGTCCGCTACTTACAGTGATGACTCGGAACTGGTCTGTTCAGTTTTACTAATCGAGTTCCGATAAGATTGCTCATCAATATATACGAGTCGATACTTAGTGCTTCACCCCTGAGGGTCTCCGAAATATTGAGTTCGTGAAATATGTTCAGAAGCTCATCTTTATTGAAACGCACATAGGGCGACTTGGATAAGCAATTGAGCAAAGTCTTTCGTTTCCCCCAGAAGGCACTATGGACAATTTGCTCATAGAGAGGAAGGTTTCTGATTTGACTGAGCAAATCCCCTCTGGGAAGAATCTCAATAAAAGCAGAATCAACATTTGGCTTGGGGAAGAAGCAGTTGCGAGAGACCGCAAATAGTTTGCGAGCCTTAGCGCGAGTCTGACAGAAAATTGAAAACGAACTGTAGTCTGACTCTCCAGGTTGAGCAATAATCCGGTTCGCGATTTCTTTTTGTACCATCAGATACAGCCCTTGCAGGAGAGGATCTGTAAGACATTTGGCAATGATGGGGCTTGTAATGTAATAAGGAATATTTGCAACAACGATATACGGCTCCGAAAAGGGGATCGTTGCTTCAAGAAAGTCTGCATTGTGTAGGGTGACTTGTGGGAAAGCAGCCAGTTTGGCTAGCGCGACCTCAAAAGTAGGGGGATCAATTTCGAAGCTGTGAATGGAGTGCAGAACTGTTTTGGCAAGTCCCTGGGTGAGAATTCCGCTCCCAGTGCCGACCTCTAATACGGGGAAACGAGTAGGGATGACTGATAGGATTTTGCGAAGGATGTTAGGATCCCCAAGAAAATTTTGTCCCAGGAACTTTTTCACAACGAAGAGAGCCGAATAGCCAACTTGATGGCCTCAATCATGCTGGATGGGCTGGCAAGACCCTTGCCTGCTATATCATAGGCGGTGCCATGGTCTGGAGAAGTGCGGATAAAAGGCAACCCCAGTGTGACATTGACAGCGTCTTTGAAAGCAAGGAGCTTAAGGGGAGCGAGACCTTGATCATGATACATGGCAACGATGATGTGAAACTTATTTTCATGAACCGCCTGGTAGAAGAGGGTGTCTGCGGGTAGTGGTCCAATCGCTTGGATGCCTGACGCTATAGCTTCTTCAACCGCCGGGCGAATAATCGACAGATCTTCCATTCCTAAAAGCCCATTTTCTCCGGCGTGAGGATTAAGACCCGCAACACCGATCCGAGGAGAAGCATTTCCCAATTGCTTGCAAAATTGATGAGCCAGTTTGATCTTTGACAAGATGGATGCGCTTGAAATCGTTTGTGCTACCTGATTCAACGGTAGGTGGCTTGTCGCCAGAACGACCCGAAGCTGAGTACAGTAAAAGGCCATGGCACAGTCTGTGGTTTTACTTTTGTCAGCCAAAACCTCCGTATGTCCGGGATAGGGAATACCGGCAAGCTGCCAGCTTTCTTTTGTGATGGGAGCGGTCACCATAGCGGACAGCCGTCCGGCAGTCGCTTCTTGCACAGCTCGACACACATAATCATAGGAGGCCTGTCCACTGAGGGCAGACAGTTTTCCCATGGGGATTGTTGTTTCAAGAGAACTTGGGTCGACGAGGGTGATCGAGGGAGGTAAATTCTTCTGAATGGAATATCTGCTAAAAGCACTGAGGATATGAGCTCTGCTGCCATAAACGATATAATCAGCCTGATCCAGCAAGTCGTCACGAGAAAGAGCCTTGGAGATAATTTCTGGCCCGATTCCCGCTGCGTCACCCATGGTGACGCCAATGACGGGCTTAGATCGCATACCCGTTAATGATATCCTCCAGCCGAAGGGGAGCCGTGTCGCGAGTTTGAGCGTTAACCAACTCATCATAAACGAGCTTATCAGGGTTTCGGTAAAAGAGTCCCAGATAAGGCTGTTCACTGTTAGCGAATTCAAATGCCGCTGAAAGATTGCTCGGTGGATGGGATACAATGGTTGTTTGGCCAATATATTTTTCTGGAACAGAAAGGCCGTCTTCATGGGTTAGAAAGTGGAAGGAATCAAGGCGATTGTTGTCCACAAAGTCCTGAAAAAAGTGGGGACACCTCTGCCAGACATGGACGAAGCTAAAGCCCTTGTGCGCATGTGCTTTCTTGAGGGTTTCCAGAAGATGTGTGGGTATCCAGTCAGCCGTACTGGCAACGAAAGAGCCCCCCATACCGATGACGAGTTGCATGATCTTGAGGGGGTCCATCAAGCTTCCTTTCGGGCTCGTATTCGTCTTATGTCCACGCGGGGTGGTGGGGGAGGTTTGCGACTTGGTCAAGGAATACAGTCCGTTGTCGTACATGATGAAAACGCAGTTAATATTTTTGTTCACGCCGTGAAGCAGATGATTACCTCCGATGCTTGCTGCATCACCGTCTCCGCTGTGAATGATAATATCCAGCTCAGGCCTAACCAGCTTCAGTCCTGTTGCGATCGGGATCGGGCGACCATGAATTCCGTTAATGCCATAAGTATTGATGTAATGGGGGGCTCGGCTGGAACAACCAATGCCCGAGATGTTAACGACCTGAGAAGGATCAAGCTCCAAATCGAGGATCAGTTTCTTCACGGCATTGATAATGCTGAAGTTTCCACATCCTTCACACCAGCGAATCTGGTTGGCATTTAAGTCTTGCATAGTTGTTTTTGGAGTGTCGCTCATGATAGTAGTCCTTTTATTTTTGCTTTGACTTCATTCGGCGTTACGGGACGACCCGTGGCCTCGGAGATGATGGCTCGGATATCCAGCAAGGTCTCGTTTCGCAGGAGCATTGTAATCGGCGAGGGCTTTAAGTCATCCCCATAAGCGCGCTCGACAGTCACTACCTTATTAAATTTCAAAAAAGTTTCCTTCAAAGAGAGTGGAAGCGGGTATACGACTTTCAGGGATAAGCTGGAGACGCTTACCCCCTCTGCACGCAATTTCATCACTGCTTCCTCAATTGCGCCACGCGTCGTGCCCCAACCGACAATGAGAATCTCTCCCTCTGGGGATCCAAAAATACTCGGAGTATCAAGTACCCGCTGGAAAGCATGGACTTTTTCATTGCGAATACGATGTGCACGTTTCTGGGTGGGAGCTGCTGTGCTGATGAGTCCTTCCTTATTGGTGACCAGGCCGACAATTCGTCGCATGTGCTGGGGGACACCCGGAATAGATTGGTTTTCATTAACCATTTCGATGGGTTCCGTGAGTCGTCGGATATGAAATTTTGCAAGAACTTCATCGCTGATATCCTCAACATTTTTCATCGGTTTACAAATCAACTTCGGAATGACTGACATACTGTTCGATTCAAATCCATCACTCAGAATCATGACAGGAATGCGAAGTTTTTCGGTGAGATAACGAGCAACGTGTGGAGCGTAGAAGCAGTCTGTAAGATCCGTCACACTGAGAACCACACGAACACTGTCCCCATGAGTGCCAAAAAGGGAGGCAAGCAAATCTGATTGCTCGGTACGAGTGGGTAGCCCGGTAGCAGGCCCGCCGCGTTGAACGTCAATGACGATGAGGGGAGTCTCGGTGGCGGTGGCCAGTCCAATGAATTCTTGTTTGAGAGATAGTCCTGGGCCCGAGGTGCAGGTAATCGAGGGAACCCCCCCATAGTACCCGCCAATGGCCGCCCCAATCGCAGCGATTTCATCCTCGGCTTGGTGTATTTTTCCTCCAAAAGCAGGGAGGTACTTGGCAAGTGTATGCATGATAGAGCTCGCGGGAGTGATCGGGTAGCCGGCAAAAAAGATGATCCCTGCGTCGATGACACCAAGAGCCATGGCGGTATTGCCATCAATGAGGATTTTATCGTCGCCATGTTTGGCATTGGCATCTACTTCGATCATAAAGGAGAATTGAGTTTTGGCCAGCTCATAGCCATTCTTAAAGATCTGAATGTTTTGCTGCATACGTTCGGGGGATAAGTTTCTAAACGTTTTTTCAATGACAGACATCACAATATCGAGATTGACATCAAACAAATAGGTCATGATCCCCAGATAATACATATTGTTGCCAGTGCCTCGACCGGCCTCTCGCTTCACAGAGCGCATGAGCTCTCTGGTTTGATCATCGATGTGAAAGGGAATAACTTCCAGTCCCTTTTGCGTGGCTTCATTTATAGCCTGATCGTAGCTGTCCCTATTTTTCTCAGCATCTCCCATGTCTAGGAGGACTTTGCAGGGAATGTGGTATTCCTGATCTTCCAGTCGACGACTGAGCAAGATTTCATGTCCAGCGATAATAACATCGGAATCATTTCCAATGCTGATGATGTCAAAGTCAGCGACACGGATAATGACGCCTGACATAGAAAACTTGGTTCGTCTCGGCGGGCTTATTTCTGCCGGAATAATCGGTTCAGAGAATACGTAGCGACCGCCTCTTGCAAGAGCTTTGATGAGAATATCTCCTGCTTTTTGAGCACCATCTCCTGCGTCCATTAGGAGTTCAAATCGCACCAATCCAGTTTTAGTCATAGTCAACCCCCCTCATTTGTGCACATTATATACTATGATTAAATCGATTCCCAGTCAATTGCTCGAGGACCTGGGATTCGTCAATTCGTTAAATGGATTTCATTCTAATCAGCAACAACGTCAGGGTACGCGATATTTTGCCCATGGGAATAAGCTGGAAGCTCATCGGTCGAAGTATATAGGGTCTCCTTTCCAACAAATTTCGCATGGTTATGAATCGTATCTCATCATCAACAAGGTTTTTTAAGTTGGTGTCAATTTCGATTAATCGGTTAGCTTCACCTTCCCAGACGTTATAGACTATTGAATGTTGTATGGCTTCAACCCGCCTCAAATCTTGTTGCACCGTCTTATCCGCTATAGTGGAGATTTGTTGTGCGGATTCGGCAATAATGTTCTTGTCGCCACTCAGAAGTCCGTTAAGAATTGAATAGCCATTTGATAGCGAAATGATTTTCGTATTCATAATGATTTCCCGCTTTACGATTGAGTCCTTTTCAAATGAATCGGGAATATTTTTATGACATCCTCAACGTTTCTCTGTAGCCAGAACGTGAAATCCATTTTCGGCCTCCTAACCAGCGTCGCTACTGGCTTACAGCTCATGGCCTAGGGGGTAAAATCCGTTGTAAGGCCAAAAAAGAACCGCAGAAAGCTAGTTGTCCGCGGTCGTGTAAAAATGTACCACCTGAAAGTTAGCCCTAGTTTCGCAAAATGTCTCTGGAGGTCAATAACGGCGTGGAGGCAACCCCTCCAGAGACAACATTCCTGCAAGATTTTAGATCGTAAAGTTTTGGGGTTGAGGGCTGCCTAGGCGATGATTTTTTTAATGGGCAAATCGGTGTAGTTGACGTTTAGTTTTGCATAGATCGCTTTTTGTTCTTCGTCAGGCTTTCCGGGTTTTCGCATATTGATGACCGGACCATCAACGGTTGGAAGGATCATGGTTGTATAGCGATGTGTTTCGAGTAGTTGTCGAATAGTTGGCCAGGTTCGTCGATCTCCAGCTAATTCGAGCCGGTACTCGATGGCACGAAGTAAGTGATATACCAAAATGGTGATCCAGATATGGCCATCGACCCGATCTTCTTTGCTATGATAGTTTGGTCGTAGTCCAAGAACTCCTTTTAATGCATGGAACCCTTCCTCTACTTTGAGCAAGGTCATATAGGTTTTCCATATTTCAATATCGCTGAGATCCATTCGACTGGTTTTGATCATGTATGCGCCTAGGTTTGCTTTTGATTGATTCATGGCTTCTTCAATAGACCATTCTAATTTTAGATTTCCAGATAGGGTGATGCATTCAATCTTGTAGTAGCAAGACACTCGGGAATGTCGTTCTTTTAATTGTCCAATCACACTGTGCGGCTTGTCGATGCTTGATCTCCCTCCGTAATACCTGTTCCATAATCCCAACCCTTTCCAATTCGGTGCTACTCATTATCACGCCTGCTTTCATGTTGTTCCTCCGATCTCGTCTAATCCAAAGGATAGTGTATTTCTAACAGGGGTGACATTATCACTTTGCGTTAACACACAAAAATATTTCCTTGACTAATGATACTAAAATGGTATCATATGACGATATATATTGTCTCTGGTCAATCCAGACCCGAGAGAGAAAAAGAAAAAGGAGAAGAAAATGAAATCAAACGTTGAAACAGCATTAGAGGGAATAGGGTTGCAAGGCGAACAAACAATCGGAGCTATCGTTGCGAAGGATTACCGGACAGTAGCTGTTTTCTCGAAACATGGGATCGATTTTTGTTGCGGAGGAGAGGTCAGTTTGGCGTCTGCCTGTAAAGAGAAGGCTCTCGACATTACATCCGTTATAAAGGAGATCAATGAATCGAAAGGCAAGCCCCTCGATCGGAGTCAAAACTATGCGTCATGGGATCTATCGTTTATGGCGGACTACCTGATCAATACGCATCACGTATACCTAAAAGATAATCTGGAAATGATCGTGTCCTATGTCGACAAAATAGCCGATGTTCACGGAGAGCATCATCCTGAACTGCTCAAAATAAGCAAGGTTTTTAATACCATCGCCACAGAGATAAAAACCCATTTACTAGAAGAAGAAGAGGTTTGCTTCCCTGCCATCAAACGAATTGAGAAGGCTCTGAAATCTGGCGAGACCCCAAGCCAATCAGATGTTCAGATTCTAGCCAAATCACTTGAGACGCTCCATAAAGATCATGAAGCTATCGGAGACGCAACCCACCAGATTCGACACTTGGCCAATGAGTTTGCCATACCGGATTCTGTTTGCAATACGTTTGTAGTCACCTACGAGAAGCTAAAAGAATTCGAAGACGACTTGCACAAACATGTTCACCTTGAGAACAACATCCTATTTCAAAAGGCCAAACGATTTACGGAGCTCACGTCAAAAACAATCACTCTTGATTTGCGACCGATGCCACCTTTTGAAAGACACACCAAGATATTTGAGCTTTGGGAAGCATTAGAAAAGAGTGGGACATTGCGGATTATTAATGACCACGACCCGCGCCCACTTCACTATCAGTTCGAAGCAGAGTTAACAGACAAATATATTTGGAACAAGATTGAAGATGGTCCAAAAGATTGGATCGTTGATATTACCAAGAAATAAGGGGGAAGTTTATGAAAATGATTGGTCCTCATACAAAGATAGATGCGTTGCTTACGGAATTTCCTTTTCTGGAGGACTTTCTGGTTACAAAATCTGAGCGATTTAGTTTGCTCAAGAACAAAGCCATCAGGAGTACGATGGGCAAGCTTGCCACCTTATCTCTTGCCGCACAAATGGGGGGAATCGATGAAGCAACGTTCATTCGGGAAATAAATGAAGAAATAAAAAAGAAAACAAATCAACCTGGGGCGGTCAGCCCTGCATCAATAAATTCGAAGGATGAACGTGCCGAGATTATTCGAAACATCATTAAGGATCTACACAAAGGGGTTCCTCTCGAAGATGTTAAGGGCCAATTCAAGGCACTCATCGGAGAAATAGGTGCCTATGAGCTGGCCCAGATCGAGCAAGGGCTCATCACAGAAGGGTTGGCGGTTGAAGAGGTTCAACGACTCTGTGATGTTCATACCCAAGTGTTCAAAGATGGTTTGGCAAAGAACGCGCTACCCGGTGTTCCTGCCGGTCACCCCGTTCACACCTTTATTCGTGAAAATCGTGAAGCGGAGAAAATTATTCATCAGATACGCGAGTCGCAAGAAGTCACTATCCAGCTCGAAAAGCTGACGTTGTTGGCTCAAATCGAGTTTCATTATTTGCGAAAAGAAAACCAACTGTTTCCCCTTCTGGAAAAACGAGGAATTAGCGGTCCATCAAAAGTGATGTGGGGCATTGATAACGAGATTCGCTCAGACTTGAAAGCCGTCATAGAGAAGCTCTCCTCTGGGAAAGAGTGCGGCGAAGAATTGATTCAGGTTTTACGAAAAGTTGAGGATATGATTTATAAAGAAGAGCAAATCCTGTTTCCGATGGCTTTGGAGTCTTTATCTGAAGAGGACTGGGCTGTCGTCCATCATGGCCAAGAAGAGCTGGGGTATTCATGGATTACCATTCAGGATGACTATCAGAAAAAAGAGGCAGAAAACAAGTTCTCTGAAAGTGGCGATATTAATCTGGATGTAGGCCATTTGAATGGGGAAATGATCAATCTTCTCTTGAAACATTTGCCCCTTGAGGTGTCTCTGGTTAATGAAAACGATGAGGTCGTTTACTATTCGCAGGGCAAGGAACGTATTTTTCCGCGAAGTCCGGCGGTGATCGGTCGTAAGGTGCAAAATTGCCATCCTCAAAATAGTGTACACATCGTTGAGGAAATTTTGCTCGCGTTTAAAGCGGGGACCAAGGACGTTGCGGAGTTCTGGATACAGTATAAGGGACATAAAATAAGTATTCGCTATATTGCAGTACGTAACGCCAAGGGGGCATACAAAGGAACCTTAGAGGTGACGCAAGATATTACATGGCTGTCTTCACTAGAAGGTGAACGACGATTGTTAGACTGGAGGGGGCCGGAAGAGAAAGCGTCTTTTGCTTAATCATTAGCCAGCTCCTGATATCGCTTGGCCAATGATATCCGGTCGCTCAAGAACGGTAACTCCCGCCTCTTCAAGGCATCGAATTTTGTCGGCGGCTAATCCCTTGCCCCCAGCGATAATCGCTCCAGCATGACCCATTCGTTTCCCTTCGGGTGCTGTTTTGCCTGCGATGAAACTATAAACGGGTTTGGACACGTTGTGTTTAATAAACTCAGCCGCTGCTTCCTCGTCTGTTCCTCCGATTTCTCCGAGCAGTACAATGGACGTGGTGTCAGAATCAGCTTCAAACATCTTTAGTAGAGCGATGTAGTTGATTCCCTTGACCGGATCTCCGCCAATCCCAACTACCGTACTCTGGCCTAGACCGGCATGGGTGATGCTATTGACCACCTCGTAGGTGAGGGTGCCACTTCGACTGATGAGACCGACATGGCCTTGTTGATGGATATTGCCAGGCATAATTCCGATTTTGCATTTTCCAGGACTGATAATACCCGGACAGTTTCCCCCAATGAGTACCACATTCTTTGTTTGTAGATATTGGTAAACTTCCAGCATATCCAGAACGGGGATTCCCTCGGTAATGCAAACGACGAGCGCCACGCCTGAATCTACTGCTTCATAAATAGCATCCACCGCAAACAAAGGTGGCACATAGATCACCGATGCATTTGCTCCAGTTTGTGTCACAGCCTGTGCAACGGTATTAAATACTGGAATGCCGTCAACATCCTGTCCCCCTTTGCCCGGAGTGATGCCTCCAACCACTTGTGTGCCATAATCGCGCATGCCTCGTGCGTGAAAAGAGCCATCCCGTCCTGTAATGCCTTGAACCAAGACTTTGGTTGATTCATTAATCAGTATGCTCATGCTTTGCCCCCTTTGGCGAGTCTAACGACGCTCTCAACGGCCTCTGCCATGTTTGAAAAGGCAGAGAACTGTGCCGCGCTTAGGATCTCACGTGCTTTTTCCTCATTGGTTCCTGCCAGTCGAATCACAATCGGAACGGGAATGTCCATTTGTTTTCTGGCTTCGAGAAGACCATTGGCAATATCATCGCAACGGGTGATGCCGCCAAAGATATTAATGAAAACAGCTTTGATCTTCTTGTTCTTCAAGATGATCTGAAACGCTTTGACGATTTTGTTGGGATTGGAGCTGCCTCCTACATCCAGGAAATTAGCGGGTTCGCCACCGAACAACTTGATAATATCCATGGTGGCCATCGCCAGTCCTGCGCCGTTGACCACACACCCAATTTCCCCATCAAGCTTGATAAAGGTCAGCCCATTGTTTTTGGCCTCAATTTCGTCCTCCTCCTCAGCATCCATGTCGCGAAGTTCTTCCAGTTCTGGATGTTTAATTAGCCCATTGTCATCCAAGACGAGCTTGGAGTCGAGTGCAAGCAGTTGACCGTGCGACGTGATGATGAGGGGATTGATTTCAGCTAGAGAACAGTCTAGTCCACGAAAAACGCGATATAGTTTTCCGAAAATATCCTGAGCCTGAGCGATTTGTTCTTTTTGTGTGAACAGCGCGTAAGCCAGTTGCCGTTTCTGGTAAGCCATAAACCCGAGTAGCGGGTCGATATAAATCTTGATGATTTTCTCGGGAGTGGTTTGTGCAACTTCTTCTATGTCTACTCCTCCAGCCGAACTAGCGAGGAATACAATTTTTCGAGCACTGATATCCAGGGTAATCCCAATATAAATTTCTCTCTCAATTTGCTCGGCTTGCGCGACAAGGATTTTCTTTACGGGAAGGCCCTTAATCGTCAGCCCCAAAATGTCTTGAGCAATTGTGAAGGTCTCATCAGGCGTTTGTGCCACCTTCACGCCTCCGGCTTTGCCACGGCCGCCGACATGTACCTGTGCTTTCACAACCACAGCTGTTCCCATTTCCTGTGCGACCTGTCTGGCTTCCTGTGCGTTGGTGACCATCCGCCCCCTGGTGACGGGAATGCCATACTGTTCAAAAATGTCTTTTGCTTGATATTCGTGTAGTTTCATCCTAACTCTCCTTTAAGCTGGCCTGTATAAATTCCTGGTTAAGCCTCGCAATCTGGGCGACGCTTATCCCTTTCGGACATGCGATTTCACATTCATAAGTGTTGGAACAATTTCCGAAACCCTCCTTATCCATTTGTTGCACCATCGCTTGGGCTCGTTCTCTACGTTCAGGATGACCTTGTGGCAGAAGTGCGAGCTGTGTGACTTTGGCAGACACGAAAAGCATCGCGGCGGCATTGGGGCAGGTCGCGATGCAAGCGGCACAACCAATACACTCTGCAGCATCCATGGCTTTTTCTGCAGACTCTTTGCGAATCAGAAGGGTGTTCGCATCCGGTGCGCTTCCTGTACGGACGGAGACATATCCCCCTGCCGAAATGATCCGATCCAGTGCACTGCGATCAACGACAAGATCCTTAATCAGAGGAAGGGCTTTCGCACGGAAAGGCTCAATGAAAATGGTGTCGTTATTTTGAAACACGCGCATGTGGAGTTGGCACAGAGTTGTTTCTTTTTTGGGACCATGCGCTTTGCCATTGACGATAGCCCCACAGCTTCCGCAAATCCCCTCGCGGCAATCACTCTCGAAGGCAATCGGGGTTTCTCCTGAAAGGGTGAGTGATTCATTGAGAATATCCAGCATCTCCACAAAGGAGGCATCTTGATCGATTTGCTCCAGAGCATACGTCTTGAAGTTTCCAGTCTTGTCGCGGCTCGCTTGCCGCCATATTTTTAAGGTAATGTTTATTTTGCGTCCCATTTATTTATAGCTCCTCTCGGAGAGTGCCACCTCAGTGAACACGAGTTCTTCTTTGTGTAAACTGGGCGGGTTATTTTCACCGGTATACTGCCATGCTGCAACATGTCCGAACGTTGTGTCATCGCGAAGAGCTTCGCCTTCCTCTGTCCTACTCTCCACTCGAAAATGTCCGCCACACGATTCTCGGCGATACAGAGCATCCTGTACAAGGAGGGAGGAGAAATCAATAAAGTCTGCAATACGCCAGGCACGTTCGAGGGCTTGGTTGAGATCATTTTCGCGGCCGACAATGGCCACGTTTTCCCAAAACTCGTTTCGTATGGACGTGATTTTGGACAGAGCTTCTTGTAGACCTGTTTCGTGACGAGCCATGCCACATTTTTCCCACAGGACATGCCCAAGTTCCTTGTGAAAATCATTGACGGTTCGCTTTCCCTTGATGGAGAGAAGCTTGGAGAGGCGCATTTTCACATCCTGGGTTGCTTGTTTAAAAGCGTCATGCGAAGCCTGATCCTTGCCGGGTGCTACATTGTCCAGGTAATGGCCTATGGTCGCAGGAAGGATGAAGTACCCGTCCGCAAGGCCTTGCATCAAGGCACTGGCTCCGAGTCGATTGGCTCCATGGTCGGAGAAGTTTGCTTCACCCAGCACAAATAATCCTGGGACCGTGCTCATGAGATTATAGTCGACCCACAGTCCGCCCATCGCGTAATGGATTGCGGGATAAATCATCATGGGTTTTTCGTAAGGATTCTCATCTGTAATACGCTGGTACATTTCAAAAAGATTTCCATATTTCTCGGCGATAGCTGGTTGTCCCTGTCGCGCTATCGCATCTTGGAAATCCAAATAGACGGCAAGCCCAGTCTCTCCAACGCCGTAGCCGGCATCACATTGCTCCTTGGCGTTTCGAGAGGCCAGATCTCGAGGAACCAGATTGCCAAATCGGGGGTATTTGCGTTCCAGATAATAATCTCGTTCATCTTGAGGAATTTGATCAGGCGGACGAGGGTCTTGTTTTTGTTTGGGAACCCAAACACGACCATCATTTCGTAAACTTTCGCTCATCAGGGTCAGCTTCGATTGGTAGTCGCCATGGACAGGGATGCAGGTCGGGTGGATTTGGGTATAACAGGGATTGGCCATGAATGCCCCTTTTTTGTATGCACTCCAGGCCGCAGAGACGTTGGAGTTTTTGGCATTGGTAGACAGGTAAAAACAGTTTCCATATCCGCCGGTCGCTAGAACCACAGCATCGGCACTGTGCGACTCGATCTCACCGGTGAGGAGGTTGCGAACGATGATGCCCTTGGCTTGTCCATCAATGACCACAAGATCCAGCATGTCCCTGCGCGGAAATAGCTGGACATGTCCAGCGCTCACTTCCTTCATCAGGGCGCCATAAGCTCCCAGAAGTAGTTGCTGACCCGTTTGTCCTCGAGCAAAGAAGGTGCGCGAAACCTGTGCGCCACCGAAGGAGCGATTGTCTAGCAGTCCCCCATATTCTCTTGCGAAAGGGACACCCTGTGCGACACAGTGGTCAATAATCAGATTGCTGATTTGAGCCAGGCGGTACACATTGGCTTCCCGACTCCGAAAATCGCCCCCCTTGATCGTGTCATAAAAAAGCCGAAAGACGCTATCGCCGTCCCCCTGATAATTTTTAGCAGCATTGATCCCGCCCTGAGCTGCAATACTGTGTGCACGTCTTGGACTATCGTGATAGGTGAAGGTCTTGACCTGATAGCCGAGCTCACCAAGGGTGGCGGAGGCAGAGCTTCCGGCAAGACCCGTACCGACGACGATCACGGTATACTTTCGTTTATTGGAGGGGGTGACCAGCTTCTGGTGAAACACGTGGGAGGCCCATTTGTCAGCCAAGTCTCCCGATGGAACAGAAGGGTTTAAAGACATACAACCACCAGTATAGAAAGAAACCCCAGAGAAATCAAAGCCCCGGTGGCATAACTGAGAATCGTCATTTCGCGAACCCATCGTCTCAGGCCGAAGGTCTGAAAGACACTCTGTATGGCATGGCTGAGATGTATTCCCAGGATGATGATCACAAATCCATATCCGATCAGTCGAATAGGATTGGCTAAGGTATTTCGGACTACGCCATATAACCCTAGGTCTACGCCGTTCCAGAGAGAGGCGGGCGGAAGATGTGATGCAAACGTGAAATCATGCAGATGCACAAATAAAAACACCAGAAGAACCACACCGGTGTACGGCATGGATCGGGCTGCGAATGAGCGGTTTCCAGGGATGAGTGCTCGATGATAAGAAGTGCCACGCGCGCGCCGATTCTGTATAACCACCATGAGAGACAGGGTGATATGAACCACGAACAAAAGAACGAATCCCGTCTCCAGAAATCGAAGGAGAAGTCCGAAAGAATGTAAATGCTCAACATAGCCGTTAAAGGCCGATGGTCCAGCAAGAAGAAACAGATTACCGATCAAATGAGGAATCAAAAAGGCGAGGATCAAGACCAGTCCAGTGAGAGCAATGAGCTGCTTTTTGCCGAGGGAGGAGGATAGATAGGATCGAAGAATCATGTGCCGACCTGTTGCCGGGCAAGTTCAGCTTGGGCAATTTGTTGGTATTTCTGAGCCAGGTGAAAAGTTTCCTGTTTCTCAGCGTCTGTTACGGAGCGCGTAATTTTGCAGGGAAATCCCATCACGACACTTCCAGCGGAAATGATCGTTTTCTCAGGGATGAGTGTGCCGGCCGCGATAATGCAGTCATCCCCTATGGTAACGCCATTTAAAAGGAGAGCACCCATCCCGACTAAAACCCGATTGCCTAACTGTGCGCCGTGAATGGTGGCTTGGTGTCCGATAACGCAATGATCGCCGATGACGACAGGGCAGTCATCCGCAACATGAATACAGCTCAGATCCTGGATATTGGTGTTTTTTCCGATGGAAATAGTGTTAATATCGCCACGAACAACAACATTGTACCAGACGGATGAACCCTCACCGATGGATACATCTCCGAGAATCATGGCACCTTTCGCGACAAATACACTCTGATCTATTGACATAAGTTGGGTAGCACCCCTTAGAATATAAGGCATACTGATCAAAAAGTGAATAGGTCTCGAAGTTCTCGTTTTTTTAGTCATTTAGGAAATTCAAATAATGATGAAGCGGAGGAAAAAAAATGGATAATCTTATGGGGAAACTCTCGGTGCAACTTGGTGATTTGCGCCAGAAAATCAAGGAAAATTTAGAGACACACGGAGAAACTCAGGTCTCTACAGTAGATTTGTCGCAGGTCTTTGGAGGCCTTCGAGGGGTCATCGGTCTCTTTTGCGATACATCATCCGTGAAGCCGAATGAGGGACTCTTTGTTCGAGGACGCAAAATCAATGAGCTGGTGAACAATTTGCCGGAAGAAGTATTCTACTTGCTCTTAACTGGAACTTTGCCTAATGCAGAGGAGTTCTCTGAGCTTTCGTCTGCGCTTAAGGCACAAGCCACCTTGCCTGACTATGTGGTGAAGACGCTTTCGAGCTTGCCTGAAAATTCCCATCCTATGACGATGTTTAACCTGGGAATTCTGGCCATGCAGAATGAGTCTGTTTTTCACAAGAAATACGAAGAGGGTATTTCCAAAAATGATCATTGGAAGTATACGCTTCAAGATGCGATCCGCTTGATGGCTGTTGTGCCAGCCATTGCTGCAGCGGTTTATCGAATTAAGTTTTTTAAGGGAGACTTGATTGCTCCGGATCCATCTCTGGATTGGGGATCCAATTTCGCTCACATGTTGGGTATCGGGGATGATCAGGGGATTTTCGCTCAGCTGATGAAGTTATATCTTGTTTTGCACTGCGACCATGAGGGAGGTAACGCGAGCGCGTACACCAATACCGTTATCGATTCGACACTCGCGGATGTGTTTTATTCGACCAGTGGGGCGTTCGGTGCTTTGGCGGGTCCCCTGCACGGGTTGGCCAATCAGGAGACCTTGAACTTTGTGCTCGAAATGGAGACGAAGATTGGAAGCGATTTTAGTGGCGAAGCTATCCGACGCTATGTGCTGGATGTTCTCGCGGCGGGTCGGGTGATTCCTGGCTTTGGTCATGCGGTTTTGCGCGTTACGGATCCTCGTTTTGATGCATTCTATGAGTTTGGCCAAACCCATTGTAAAGACAGCAAAATGTACACAATGGTCTCACAGCTGAGTCAGTTGGTTCCGAATATTTTGTTGGAGCAGGGCAAAGTTTCTTCACCCTGGCCAAATGTAGACTGTATTTCAGGGTCGCTTCTGTATCATTACAGTCTGACCCAGACCAGCTACTACACAGTGCTTTTTGGCGTTTCTCGCGTGATGGGGTTGCTGGCGCAGTCAATCCTTAATCGAGGCATTCGTAATCCGATTACCCGTCCAAAATCCATCGACATGACGTGGCTTCAGAATAATGTGATCGCGAAGAAATAGCAGCATAGTTTCGCGCAGATTGACTGATGATAATTGTCCCATGGAATCAGTTTCTGGAAGCCCTATGGGCGGGTGAAATCATTAACCAAGGAACTGTTACGCAATAAGTTAAGTGTTTGATGCTACTTGGGGGCTAATCAAA
>CAYHOI010000032.1:0-18079 GCA_964358175.1 uncultured Candidatus Marinamargulisbacteria bacterium
ATCTTTGAGTAAATTAATGATCGGCAGGAAAGCCCTCGCCAACTCAATCATCCATGATGAAAGGTGAGATCTTTTTTGAGGGAAACAACTTCTGTTTTGAGGACAATAATTTCTTTTTCTAAAACGTTTGTTTGGCTTGTTATCATTGGTGTTGACCCGATTAATTTGATACGTAAATTATACCAGATTTAGCCAAAAATAGCGAGGGAAATATCGCCTAAAATAGGATCATTTTTAGTGAAAATGGGTGGCAGTGACCACCGGCTGGATCGGCTGTTTTGTAAGGTCTAATCCGGAGAGCAACCAACTCAGTTGCGATGGTGTTAATTCACCATGGGTGTCACTTATCGGGGGAGGATATTGCCTTCGGCTAATTCCTTCATAAAATCTGTAATAGGTAAAATGGTAATAGTCCCATCTTGAAGACGCTTTGTTCCCAGATAGACTACCCATGCTTTCTGAATGACGTTCCCAGAAACCAACTGTTTTAGCACTTTGCTAAAATCAGACTTGTAGTTCTCCGAGGATTTGACTTCTATTCCAATGGTTTGTTTTCCTCGTGCCCAAATAAAGTCAACTTCAGAACCCGCCGTTGTTCGCCAGTAATAGAAATCACCGCCACAATTAAGCTGATTCTGTGCTGCCCTGAGTTCATGAAATATCATGGTTTCAAATAATGAGCCTTTTTCAGCTTTCTCCAAAGAATCGCGCAATGTGCCTTGTATAGCACGTACCACTCCAGAGTCAAAAAAGTAGAATTTAGGGTGCAGAACCTCCTTTACCTTAACTCGGGGCCGCCAAGCAGGCAGAAACGAACCAATCAATGTCGCGGAAAGCACATCAAAGTATCGTTGAACCGTAGGCCTCGCAACACCTGCATCTCTAGCAATATTGGCGACATTAACAACCTGAGCATTACATAGGGTAGCCACTTCAAGAAACCTTGAGAATGATCCCAAGTCTTTAACTAAGGCTTCTTGCTGGATTTCTTCCTTTAAGTAATTGGTCACGTACGCTTCTAATATGTCTACGGCAAGGGTGGGTTCTGAAACCACACGTGGCAGATTCCCAAATGCAAAAAGGGAATCTACATTGAAGCGAAATCGCATCTCGGAGCCTGTAAGAGGGAAAAAGTTTCGATTAATTACCCGTCCAGCTAATAGGTTTACATCAAGTCGTTTTAGCTTTCTTGCACTTGAGCCACTCAGTGCAAATAAATATTTCGAACCATGATCTGCAATTAATTTATGGACTTCATTTAGTAAGAGCGGAAGTTTTTGAACCTCATCAATAACAACCCATGAATTTTCTGGTAATGCTTCGATTTCCATTCGGAGTTGCGAAGGATTGCGCAGAAGTCCTAAGTAAATTGAGGAATCAAGGAGATCAAACCATTTTGCTTTAGGTAATTGCTGCTTAAGCCACGTTGTTTTACCTGTGCTGCGAGGACCAAAAAGAAAAAATGAGGTTTGAGGTAAGGCCAAGCTTCGAATGAACACTGTGCGGTCATAATAGCGGCAAATATGCTCGCGGTCAATACGGAAAATTCGTGGTGGGGTAACCGATGAGTTTCGGGGGGATTAGTCCCGAATTCTGATAAGTTTGAGTTGAAGATCAGGTCGTACAACTTAAAGCAAAACTTGCCTATCAGAAGAAAAAACAAGGCGAAGGATTGTTTGGGAGCAATACTCCGTCCGCGAAATTACCCGTCAAGGCCAACGTTTCTACGAGTGACACGAAGAAGAAGTCTGGGGCAAAAGACGGTCATGCCGGGCACAGTCGTTGAGCCAACGATTGAGAGCCACATGGGTAACGCCTAACTCATGGGCTAATACTGAAAATCTTGCCAATACATTTTTGTCTTGACAGTATAAATCCGTATAATTATAGTAAAGATGATGGCGTATTTACAGCGAGTCCTAGAATCCACTCTCCATAAATATCTTTCCATTTTCCCTGCTATTGCCATCACGGGACCAAGACAATCGGGTAAATCCACCCTGATCAAACACTTATGCAAAACAACCCATGCCTATGTCAGTTTTGATGACCCAAGTATCCTTGAATTCTCTTTATTAGATCCGAAGGGATTCATGAAACAATATCCCGCACCAGTTATTTACGATGAAATACAAAAATCTCCTGAATTGTTCCACTATATTAAACTTGAAATCGATGAGAACCGAGAACTCAGGGGACAATTTATCCTAACAGGTTCTAATCAGTTTCAGATTCATGCATCCATCACTGAAACGCTTGCTGGAAGAATCGGACTGCTGTCCCTGCTACCCTTTCAAATGTCAGAGATTCCCAGTCCTCTGAGGAGTCAGTATGAACTGTATGGAGGATACCCTGAGCTTGTCGCTCAGAACTATAGCAACGTTCGAGAGTGGCACATGGCTTATTTGCAGAACTACATCGAACGGGATGTGCGATCATTAAGCAATGTCGAGAACTTGCGTGATTTCCAAAGATTTGTTTTTCTACTGGCATCTCGTACAGCTCAAGAATTGAATATGAGCACATTAGCGACGGAAGTCGGGGTAACCGTTCGTACCATTCAAAGATGGATTTCCATTTTGGAAGCAAGCTATCTCATTTTTCTCTTGCCCAGTTTTCACAACAATCTTGGGAAACGTATTGTCAAAAGACCAAAACTCTATTTCTGGGATACAGGTCTTGTCTGTTCTCTGACAGGAATCCGATCTCAAGAGGTATTGGAGAGAGGTCCACTATCCGGAGCCATTTTCGAAAACATGGTTGTCGCTGACCTTTATAAACAAATTCATCATTCTCATCGTGATCAGTCACTATTCTACTTCCGAAGCAATTTAGGGTTGGAGGCTGATTTAATCATTGAGGATCACCTAGAGAATCACACCATGTTTATTGAAATTAAACGATCATCAACTTTCAGAAATGAAATGATCCATTCATTGCGAAAGATAATGAGTTCCCTGCAAAATAATCGAAGTGGTTATTTGATTTATCAGGGAGAAGATGCCTATCATCTTTCCGATCAAATCCATGTGGTCAACGCAGAAAAAACACTAACGGATCCCGATGGAATGAAGCCTGTATTGTGACCAGACCTCAGGTAATTGACCCATTTCAGCAAAAGTGAATCGCAAATAAATGTTAACGAAAATTCGGAATATTTCTATCTCAGCTGAACGATATTTTGCAACTTGCTTACGCACAGTAAGCGACGCTCGTCGGTACTTCACCGAAAACCAATTCGTAACGAGTGTATCTTCCGAAGGGCTAATCAAGGCCTGACGAGAATATCTGTGTAATTTGTCATTTTTATTTACAATTTACATGAACAGGCCTATGATTCGGGGATGATTCGTCGAAAAGCAGAAGGTATCGTTCATAAATTGGCCAAAGGGTTTCCTGTGGTCGCTATCACCGGTCCGCGCCAATCCGGAAAAACAACGTTGGTAAGAGCTTGTTTTCCGGACAAGCCCTATATCACAATGGAAAATCCCGAGATACTTGGGTTAGCGTTAGACGACCCGAAGGGGTTTCTGGCAAATTATCGCCCAAAGGGGGCTGTTCTTGATGAAGTCCAGCGTACCCCCCACCTTTTTTCCTATCTGCAAGGACTCGTAGACGATGACAAGGAAATGGGAGCGTTTATCCTAACGGGATCCCAGCAATTTGGACTTATTGAGTCCATTACTCAGTCCTTGGCAGGTCGGGTAGGACTTGTCGAATTATTACCGTTTTCGTATGAAGAGATTCGGGGTACGAGAGCTGAATTATCCCGCGCAGAGGAGTGGATATACAGAGGAGGCTACCCCCCTCTGTATGACAGGGATCTTGATCCGCAGGATTGGTTCGCCAGCTATGTCATGACCTATCTTGAACGCGATATTCGCGCTATCAAGAATATTCACGATATTCACGTATTCCAGCTTTTCGTCAGGATGTGCGCCGCGAGAACAGGTCAAATTCTGAATCTGTCTTCGTTAGCAAATGACTGCGGGATTACCCATAATACTGCCCGGAGCTGGATGTCTGTTTTGGAGGCAAGTTATATCGTATTCCTTTTGAAACCCTACTTCGTTAATTTGGGGAAACGACTCATCAAGTCGCCGAAGCTTTACTTTTATGATACCGGACTGGCCTGCTGGCTGATGGGGATTAAGTCTTCGGATCAAATCAGGACACATTCATCGAGGGGTGCTTTGTTTGAAAATATGGTCATTACAGATGCGATAAAGGGGTATGCTAATCTCGGTAGGCGTTCGCCATTCTACTATTATCGGGACAGTGCCGGCACGGAGGTCGATTTGATCATTGAAGATGGGAATAATATCCAAGCCATTGAGATCAAGGCCGGCGCAACACTCAGCACCGATTATTTCAAGAGTTTAAAGAAATGGGGTCAGCTTTCAACACGAAACTCCGTCAAAACACTCATTTACTCAGGAGAACATGAGTTGACCACGAATGGGGTTCAGGTTCGTTCTTGGGCTAACAGTCAGCTACTTCATCGCTGATCATAGAATGTCATGGATATATACCAGAACCAAAACACAGCCATCCCATAGGCTACCGTAACTGACTACGCTTTCCTTGTAATTACTGGGTTCTGAGCCGAATTATCCGACTATGAAATTGCGATTTTGATAATGGCTTCCTTTGATGATTTATGAAAGAGATCGATGTTTTACTACACCGCCGATGGCGTCACTGAGACTTTGCTGGGTAATAAAGGCGTTGGGGTCGATATTTTGAATTTCTGTTATTAAACGTGGGATCTCCAAGCGAGTGACGACTGTGTAGATGATATCTATAGGCTCTTCATGCAGGCCTCGTTTCCCCTCATAGAGTGTAATGCCTCTTCCCAGAGTGTTAATAATCATCGTGCGGATATTCTTGTTGTGCTCGGAAATAACGGTTACACCGGTGTATTCTTCAATGCCATGTACGATAAAGTCCACGGCCTTAGAAGCAACAAAGTAGGTCAGCATGGCATACATCGCTGTTTCAATATTGAGTAAAATAGCCGCACAGATAAAAATGATCACATTGAACAATAAGATTACGCTTCCAACCATCCATCGTGTCTTTCGACTAATAAAAAGTGCAAGCACCTCGGTACCATCAATAACGGCTCCGCCACGAATCGCGAATCCAATGCCTGCCCCCAAGAAGGTTCCCCCAAAAACAGCGATCAAAATCTTATCGGTAGTAATCGTAGGATAATCGATGAAGAAAACCGCACAGGATAAAAGCCCAATTGCTATGGCAGTTTTGAGGGCGAATGTTTTCGAAATCAAACGAGACCCCATGATCAAAAAGGGAATATTGATGAGGACAACCAAGAGAGGGAAATTCCAATTCGTTGTAAAATGAATGAGCAGTGAAATGCCCGTGATTCCGCCGTCCAGGAATCGATTAGGGATGAGGAATCCCGTAAGTCCGAGGCTAGCGGAAGCGACGCCAATGAGGATAAAGACAAAATCCCTGGTTGTTTTGATGATCATGGGAAATAATTTGAGCATAAGATGAGCTTGATTGTAGCATAGGCTGATTTCGTATACCAAACCTCAAAACAGAACTCTCGCCACTTCGATTCCCAGCAACGACGCGGATTTTAATAATAAATGTTTAAAAGTTTTTCAGAGGGGAATAATGGTAAGTGATTAAACAAATTGAATTCCCGGGGGGGAGAACATCGTGAAAAGAAAACTATTAACTTTGTGGGGGATAAGTATTTTGAGTGTGCTATCCTTGAGTTCACCAGGAGGGCAAGCCGGAGATTTTCTTAGCTTCGGTTCAAGTGCGAGAAGTATTGGGATGGGAAGAGCTTTCGTCGCATTGGCAAATGATTCATCTGCGGTCTACAGCAATCCAGCAGCTATGGTTCAAATTCCAACCATAGAGGGATCGTTCTTCCAGTCGAATCTTTATGATGTCTATCAGCTTACTGCGTTCAACCTGGTTCTTCCGATGGTCGACAACCACATTGGAATATCCTTCATTCAGTTGGCATCCACAGCAATGGATGGACGAGATGAGGATAACCTTCAGACGGGATCCTTTACGGACTCAAAGTCTGCCATCAGCATCGCCTATGCTACGCCACTCTTTCTACCCAACTTATCAGTGGGTCTCTCTGCAAAATACGTGACTCGAACTCTAGCGGATAATACGGATGCTCGTGTCCTGGGAGATTTGAGCGCATTGTATCGACCGTTTTCATTCCTATCAATAGGTGCAACGATTCAGAACATTCTGGACTATCAGCTAGATCATTTTTCGGCCGATAAATTCAAACCTTCTATTCGGGGAGGCATTGCCTATCGCGACAAAGAATTTGCACTATCCTATGATGTCGAAAATGATCTCAATACATGGTTTCTTGGCATGGAGTATCGACTCCATCCACTCTTGACGTTAAGAGGTGGGATAAACTACGAGTCTGTTAATGCCGGATTTAGCAGTGAAATTGCCGGTATTCGTTTTGATTACGCTTACTCCAACAATGAGTTAGGCGCAACCAGTCGCTTCTCTATCAATCTAGGAATCGGGCAAATCATCAATGATTTCCAGAGAAATGTTGCTTCAGATTGGCACACTTCTGGAACGGACAAATACAGAGAAGGGTTCTTCTTGTTAGCTTTAGAGGATATGAAGAAGGCCTACATCTTAAACCCTAATGACGAAGATATTATTAAAAAGCTTGCCAAGTTGAAAAAGCTTGAGCAACTCAGCGATAAGCTCAGTTTAAACATCTCCACCGAGCGTGCCTTGTGGCCTGATTACTTGCGGCTCAAGCAGCTTGTTGAAAGTGGACAAGGCGAAAAGGCTTTCCCTGAAATAAAGGCTCTTTTGCAGAAGTACCCTGATAACCCAAGCCTTCTGCACCTCATTGATCTAAGCACGAAGACAGAGAAATCTGGAGAAAAAACAAAGTAACGGAGGAAAAAAATGACAAGAAATAAGCTACTTATCGGAACGATTATCCTGCTGATGGCCACCCACGGGTTTGGCGCTACGATTGTTGGGGACACCAACGACACACAAGTGCTGTCAGAACAAAAAATGCTTATTGATTCTTTAAAAAAGTTTGTGGATGACAACCCTACTGCCGCAGACGAAATGGAGTACATCATCCAGAAAAAGGAAGATGTCTCACGCAAGAAAATGAACGATATGCTTGAGAAAATGGCGGGGGATGATAAGGACAAGTCAAAAGATGAAGCTCTGACGGGTGGGGCATTGGACTACGTTACCAGGAAATTAAACCTAGCACTGGTCTATTTCTACGAATCAAAGTACTGGCTTACCATCGAGGAATGCAATAACGTGATTAAGGTGAGCCCCAAGAGTACTCTCGCGTGGATTCGTCGGGGATCGGCCTATTATATGCAGTCAAATTATGAGCAGGCTAAGACAGACTGGACGCTGGCATTGGGGATGAACCCTAAGAAGTCAGACAAGCAGGATCTAGAGCGTTTTCTTTCAAAAGTAGACACTTTGATTGCGCAGGAGCTTTAAGAAATCGGATTTTTGGTTTCTGATTTTGCAAGCTGATAGACGTACTCCATCAAGCTGCGCTCTGGTAAACCGAAAACCTTGTTCCGACGTTTGTAGGTTGCCATGACCATGCTGAGGAATTTTTCAAGGTCATAGCTGCTCAGTCCATGGCCGGTCATCCAAGCAAAAGAGGGGATCCACTTCGGCAGAAATCGATTGCTTAGCGCAACACTGCTTCCAATCCCAATGATAGTTCCTGTTGTAAGAAGGGTGCCAATTCCCAGTTTGACATGATCTGCAATGATGCTTCCTAGGAAATGTTGGCCTGTTTGAACGTTCTCGTAGCCTTTGGTTAACCGCACCTCACCATAATTATTTTTCAGATTACTGGTGGTCGTCAGAGCCCCAAAGTTCACCCATTCGCCGACGTAGGAGTTTCCGACAAATCCAGCATGTTGCTTGTTGCTATGGGCCAGGAAAATGCTCTCCGAAATCTCTCCGCCCACACGACATCCTTCACCCAAAGAAGTGTTTTTGCGAATATATCCAGGAAGAATCAGGCAATGATCGTCGATGCAGGCTGGCCCCTCTATAACAACATTGGACTTAATCGTAACATTGTCCCCGATATAAACAGGTCCGGCAGAGGCGTCGATGTGTACGAAAGGATCAATGCGAACCTCCTTTCCTATATAGATCTGCTCTTCGCAGGTCATTGCAACCTGGGGACTAATCTTTGACAAGAAAATGCCCCCCTTGCCCAGAAGCTGAAAATCCTGGGTTAATCGCTCGCCATTGCTTGCAATCATCCCCCAAGGTGATTCGATAAAGGACGTCTGGCAGTGTTGAATGCGCACGTCCGTCTTCTTTCGCAGAAACTGTATCAACTCGGGGCCATTAAACCCAACTTGTCGTGCCAGTTTGACAAAATCAAGCAACAATTCTCCAGTTAAATAAGCAAAAACCAGGTTTCCCTCGCTAGTAACCACCTGATTTTTCCCCTCTTCTATTGAAAGCAAGTCAACCTGTTCTCGATGGAGGATAGCGCGTCCATTAATAATAAGTGCTCGCAAACCAATATTGGTGTTGTTTGTAAAATATTTGGGATATCGCAAAGATAAAATGGGCTTCAAATACTCTCGCGAAAACAAATTGAACTTTGCACCAGGGAACAACAGGTATGCCCGCTCAAGAGAACTAAACAGCCCAACTTTAAGCTCAAAAACGCTTCGAGTATAAATCAGCGGAAAGAAAGACTCCGTCAAATCATCTTCAAATATGATTACGTTTTCAACCATCATCCTGGTTTTATCATATCATTTCGCGGGGGGGGTTGTAACCCCTCGAAGTACCAACGCAAGACACCCAGAACGGCAATGGTCGCTGTCTCTGATCGCAAAATGGTTTGGCCGAATGAAACCAACCGTGCGCCAGTGCCACCGATAAGAGCACGCTCAGTGTCTGCCCATCCGCCTTCGGGCCCTATGGCGACAAGCAGTTTTTCTGGAGTCTCAATAAAACGGGTTAGGGCAACTTTAAGGCTCTCCTGAGCAGCAGTTTCAGTCAAACAAATGAGTTGAGTGTTTTGTTCCCGATTTTTCAGAAAATCCTTGAGTTCTATGGGTTCCTCCAAGGTGGGCACCTCCCATCGTCGCGACTGCATGGAGGCCTCTCGAACGATGACTTTCCAGCGAGCCAAATTCACCGAGTCGGGAACCGTATAACGTGTATAAATCGGAATAATCCGCGAAATACCCAGCTCCGTTGCCTTCTGTAAGATAAAATCCATTTTTTGTTTTTTTACAACTGCTTGTACTAGTGTTATTTCGGGAAGAGTTCGCTTAGGTTTTGGAAATATGTCCTGTGCGCGTAAGCGCATATCCCTTTTTTGGATAGATACAACGAGACAAGAGGCATACGTGTTTTCTTCCAAGGCCACGACCGTTAAGCGATGCCCTTGTTGCAAGCGAAGAACTCGAACCAGGTGAATGAAATCCTCGCCCTGTATTGTGATCTCAGGAGGGGTTAGTCGATCAACAAAAAGATGCATTCCGGTAGTCTATGGCCATTTATTTGCCTTGTCAAATGAGGTTGCCAAATGGTATAGTCCACCTCGAAAAAATTTCGTTAATGGAGGTCAGAAATGGTTACGATTGCAATAAATGGATTCGGACGAATTGGTCGCAATGTTTTCAAAATTGCCCTAGAAAATAAAGATGTTGAAGTGGTGGCTATCAACGATCTTACCAACACCAAAACACTGGCGCATCTTTTGAAGTATGATTCTACGCAGGGACGCTTTCAGGGCACGGTAAGCTACGAGGATGATCAGCTCATTGTGAACGGCCGAAAGTACAAGGTCTGTGCTGAACGAAGTCCTTTACAAATTCCCTGGGGAAAGAACCCCGACATCGTGATTGAGTCTACAGGTGTTTTTACAGCCAAAGAGAGTCCAAAGGGTGGGTATGGAGATCACCTTAATAACGCTAACTATCCTGCGAAGAAGGTTATCCTCACCGTTCCGGCGAAAGATGAAATTGATAACATGATTGTATTAGGCGTGAATGACAGCGTCCTCAAAGCCTCGGATCGTTGTATCTCAAATGCCAGTTGTACCACCAATTGTCTCGCACCCATCGCGAAAGTGCTCCATGATAACTTTGGCATTGTTCAGGGGTATATGACCACGATTCACTCTTACACCAATGATCAAGTTGTTTTAGATGCCCCTCATAGCGACCTTCGCCGAGCCCGTTCAGCAGCACTGAGCCAGATTCCGACCACCACTGGAGCAGCCAAAGCCGTAGGCAAGATCCTTCCCGAACTCAAAGGGAAGCTCGACGGGACCTCGGTTCGCGTTCCAACGCCCACAGGATCTCTCGTGGATTTGGTCGCTATTCTTCAAAAAAGTGCAACCATTGAGGAGATTAATGCGGCCATGAAGAAAGCTGCACAGGGTTCCATGAAGGGCATCTTGGAGTACACAGAGGATGAAATTGTTTCCGTGGATGTCATTCATAATCCACATTCCTCTATTTTTGATGCGAAAAGCACTATGGTAATGGGAAACATGATTAAAGTCTTTTCCTGGTACGATAATGAGTGGGGATACTCAAATCGTGTTGTTGAGCTTGCGATTAAAGCAACGAATATTTAAGCATACGTAGGCATGAGTAAACTGTCGATTCGCTCCCTTGAAGATTCTGACCTCGCTGGAAAACGTGTTCTGATCCGAGCAGATTTTAACGTTCCGCTTGAGGGCGTGACGATTACGGATGACGCTCGTATTGTTGAAACATTGCCAACGATACAGTACCTACTCAAACACAATGCAAAATTGATTTTGGTTTCCCATTTGGGTCGCCCCAAAGGCGGTTTTGCCTCGGAGTTTTCACTTTTGCCAGTCGCAAAACGTTTAGAAGAGTTGTTGGGGCAACCTGTTAAGCTTGCTCCGGATTGTAAGGGGAGCGTGGTTGAACAGCTTGTCAACGACATGAAAAATAGAGAGGTTCTTCTGCTCGAAAATGTACGCTTTTATCCTGAAGAAGAGAAAAATGAGCCCCAGTTCGCCAAGGCACTGGCCTCATTAGCAGATATTTACGTAAACGACGCTTTTGGTGCTGCACATCGTGCACACGCTTCGACCGAAGGGGTAACGCATTACTTGCCGGCCTATGCGGGCCTGCTTATTGAAAAGGAGTTAACTTATTTTGGGAAGGTTCTCTCAGACCCCAAGCGTCCTTTTGTTGCCATTATTGGGGGCGCCAAAGTTTCCTCCAAAATTGACGTCTTAAAAAATCTTTTGAGTCATGTAAATACGCTGCTCATTGGTGGAGGGATGTCTTATACTTTCTTTAAGGCTCTCGGCTATTCCGTGGGCGACTCGCTCTTGGAGGCTTCGCATATAGACACGGCAAAGGAAATAATGGCATTGGCTGAAGAAAGAGGTGTTCAACTTCTTCTTCCAGACGATATTGTCGTGGCAACAGACTATTCACCCGATGCGCAAAGCAAAACAGTGGATCGGGATGCTATACCAGATCATTGGCAGGGACTTGATGTTGGACAAAAAACAATTGACCGTTATAAAAAGGTTATACAGGGCGCAGGAACCGTTATCTGGAACGGGCCGCTAGGCGTATTCGAAATGGAGCAGTTTTCAACGGGCACATTCGAGATTGCCCGTGCCTTGGCGGATGCAAAAGCGATCACCATTGTCGGAGGCGGAGATAGTGCTGCGGCGATCAAGAAGGTCGGGTTGTTGGACAAATTTGACCACATCTCTACAGGGGGCGGAGCTTCACTCGAGCTGCTTGAAGGCAAGGTTCTTCCCGGGATTGATGCGCTTTTGGATGAAAAATAGTGTGGATAGGGTTTGTCCTGCTTTTGATTGTTGACCAGGTTAGCAAGCGATTATTGTTGTCTTCTGCGACAGTTTCTCTGGTTGAGAATACGGGAATGGCTTTTGGACTTTTGTCTCAAAACACAGCTCTCATCATCGCGCTGAACATTCTGCTATTGCTTCTCCTTATTTTTTATCGCAAAAAGTGGTTCGATCGGTCGGTGTTTCAGCGATGGGCTTTCGTTTTTATTCTTGCGGGAGGACTTGGGAACTTGGCGGATCGCGTGTTTTTGGGCTTTGTGGTAGATTTCATCCGCCTTCCGGGGATTCCCGTCTTTAATTTTGCAGATGTTTACATTAATATCGCTGTTTTCCTGCTTATTCTTCATTTGCTAAAACGTGCCCCAAATCACGTTTGATGAAGTTTTATCGGTTCGCCTGGATGTCTGGCTTAGCCAGAAACTAGGGCGTAGCCGATCTTTTATCCAATCCTGCTGTAAGCTTGGTCGTATAAAGGTCAACCAAAAGATTGTTAAAGCCAGCTTTCTTCTGAGAGAAAATGATGTGCTGGACTATGATCTGACGGAGGAGATCTCGGGCCTTCCAACGGCTACCGAAATTGCTATTGATGTGATCTATGAGGATACAGATATTCTCGTGATCAACAAACCTTCGGGGCTTACCGTTCATCCAGGCGCTGGAAACAAAACACATACCCTTGTGAACGCATTGCTTTTCCATGAGAAAAAGCTTTCTCAACCGGAAGAGATTTGGCGGCCTGGCATTGTTCACCGTCTCGACAAAGATACGTCCGGCCTTATAGTTGTTGCCAAGAATAATCTCGCCCATGAACGACTTGCCTTGGCTTTCAGGGAACGGCACGTTGAGAAAGTTTACTTGGCTCTGGTAGAAGGACGTCTTGATGAAAAAGAGGGAACCATCGAGCTCCCTATTGGCCGACATTCGACACAACACAAGAAATTTGCAGTTCTTAGCTCTGGAAAACCTGCAAGAACGGATTACAAAGTTCTGCATGAGCAAAACGAAAAAAGTCTCGTAGAAATTCAGTTGCACACAGGGCGAACCCACCAAATTCGCGTACACTTCAGCGCACTGAGCCATCCCCTGGTGGGCGACCCTCTTTATGGGAAACGTTTAGGCAAATCCCAGCTTCTTCATGCCTGGAAACTCTCATTCCATCACCCCATGACGCAAAAGCCCCTTCACTTCACCGCTCCGCCTCCAAGGTGGGCGAAGGCATATGTGTGAGGATTGTCTCGGGGCACACATATTTATGAGAGACCCCAATAAGTGCGTCAACAGACAGATCTTCTTCCAGTGCGGGCCAATGAATGCCGTATCCAAACGAGTCGTATTCAAAGCCGTTTCTCTGCGAGGTAGTGGCAACAAGAAGCTTCCGAGAAACTTGCTTGAGGTCGATTCTGTGCTCTTTCGAATTTACCGTCAAAACCATTGTGTCTCCGAGAAAAATTACCTTTTGAATATGATGATATCGGTCCATAAACAACCCCCTTATTTATTTCGCAAAAAAATAGTCCACTCTTTTTTGAAGAAATCAAAATTATCAAACAATATTTTTCTGACAAACCGGGTATCTGACGCAGACATCTTATATGAATAGGCCTCTTTTAAGTCATAATACTCCAAATCGAACCAGTACTTACCAGCAATTCTAATTATAACTTTTGTTGCTCCAAATTGCCGCCTCACCCACCCCTTCGGGGAGCCCTCTCCGCTCGCGGAGAAGGCCTCTCTACTTGGGGTGCGTCCTTTCTCCGTGAACGGAGAAAGGTGCCCGGAGGGCGGATAGAGGCGGAATTATTCGGCATTAAATCCCATAATGAAAATTGCTGAGTACTTACACTGTTTGTTGCCATTCTTACAGTGGATATGCATAGGTTCATTTCCCTCGTTTGAATAGAAATAGAACCGCCACCCATGAACATTGAGAACCGTTGGCACAAATAACATTATATACTAAAACCGAAATGGTTTACGGTTTTTTGTTGCTCTTAGCGAAAATGGGTTTTCGGCTAGGAATGAGGAGCGACGTTTACTGTGCGTAAGCAAGCGAGGAGTTGCAGAACCGAAAACCAATTTCAGTAGAGTATATACTCGTTCAGGGAAAATTCTAGCTACTAAAACAAAAAGACTTGCCATGCCACGGCTGGGATTAGGTGCTAACCAAGGTTCATGCCAAGAGGGGTATCGTCCCCCCCCTAAGCCATTTGCGCTAAATATAGAGGAATTTTAAGGTCATACCCGGCTGAGACCTACCAGATACACGGCCTGAGAGACTTGCTTCGCTAGACATCAGTTGCTTTCAATAGGATATTGCGTATACTTTTACTGTACAAGGGTGTTTGACAGGGGGGTATTGTGTTTAAGACGATTGATGAAGTGAAGGGAGTAATCTCCCAGTATAAGGTTGTTCCTGATGTGCGGCTTGTTGCAGTGACCAAAACATTGTCCACAACCGAAACCGAGAAAGCGATTCAATCCGGGTTAAATGATCTTGGAGAGAATCGAGTTCAGATTGCTGAAAAGAAAATACTTGCATTATCTGCTACTTATCACGTGACCTGGCATTACATTGGGTCTATTCAAAAGAATAAAGTTAAAAAAATCGTTGAACTGTTCGATGTCATTCATTCGGTTGATAGCTGGGATACTTTGGGGGCTATTAACTCCCAGTCTGAAAAAACAGGGCGTCGACCCGAAATCCTTTTGGAGGTTAATGTCTCTGGAGAAACCAGCAAGCATGGTTTTACCCCCCAGGATATCCGAATGAGTGTTCGTACGATTCCTTCCTATAAATACGTTCAGTTTAAGGGATACATGACGATGGCTCCCTTTACCCAGGATGGGGAGCTCATTCGATCCGTATTTCGAGGACTCAAGGCTCTGGCAGAGGAGATGAAAACCAAACAGGGAATCTCCTATGATCATTTATCGATGGGGATGAGTCAGGATTACAAGATTGCGTTAGAGGAAGGAGCCACAATGGTTCGCCTGGGAAGTGCATTATTTTCAAAAGGAGGAGAAGAATTATGAAAAAAGATCGGAACATGATGGACAAGTTTAAACTATTTTTGGGGCTCGAGGAAAGTTCGCCGATACCGACACAGCCAATCAGTAGTACTAAGCAGCCGACAAGAAACCAGACCATCAGTTTAGCCTATTTTAAGAAGGGACTTTCTGAGATAAAGATCATTGCCCCCCGAAAGTATTCGGATGCACTCCATATCTCAAATTTACTCAAAGAGGAGTCCTCTATGATTATTAATTTTGAGCATCTGGATAAGATGAATGCCAAGCGGTTTATGGATTTTATCTCTGGAACGATTTATTCGCTCAATGGACATATGGCAAAATTGTCAGAGTGCCTGATTCTATTAACACCAGAGAAAACACTCATTTCCGAAGATGATATGCCTCAAGGAAGCGGGCAAGAAGTACGCAACAATGCGAATGAAGAGATTGTGGTCAACTTGATCCACAACAACTGATGATTTCTATTGGACTACTCGGGGCAGGCCGTATGGGGGAGGCTCTTATCAAGGGACTCCTGGGTAAAGGGACTGGCTATGAGGTTAATTTTGTGGAGACTGATTCAGATCGCGCAATGTATATCACCAAAAATTACGCCGCTAAAAGGCTAACCCATCTACAGGAACTCAGCAGGTGCGATATCTGTGTCTTGGCCATCAAACCTCAAGACGTTTCAAGTGTTGTTGAAGAACTCTCAAAGGCTCTGAGTCCTTCGGTTCTCATTGTCTCGATTGTTGCGGGAATAGGTTTAGGCTATTTTACGCAGCGTTTTCCTCTTCACCGTTCGGCACGGGTGATGCCCAATACGCCGGCTCTTATCAAGGAGGGCATCTCTGGGGTCTCTTTTTCCCCGCAGTGCACAAAGGCCGACCAAGCCATCGTTTTAGAGGTTTTCAGGTCAGTCGGAGGGGTTCAGGCCATTCCGGATTCATTGATGAATGCGGTGACCGCTCTGAGTGGAAGTGGGCCAGCTTACTATTATTTGTTAACGCACTACTACGCTAAGATTGCTGAGGGATACGGAATGGATTACGCCCTTGCGCTTACCATGATGACTCAAACAATGCTGGGGGCAGCCAAAATGATACAAACAACCCAGCTAAGCCCTGAGGAGCTCATCAGAATGGTGGCCTCTCCAGGAGGCACCACTGAAGCAGCTTTGAAGGTGCTTCGCGAACCCGCTCTTTTTGAAATCCTTACCATGTCATACAGCCGGGCGCATGGCCGCGCAAAGGAGCTGGATCCCTCCTCATGATGACACTATTTGGACTCGTTTCATTTGTTTTTCAAACCTACGAATTCTTGTTGCTTTTTAGAATAGTTCTGACCTGGCTTCCACATAATGCCAATCATCCTATTATTCAGTTCTTGCATAAAATAACCGATCCTTATTTAGATCTTTTTCGATCATTACCACTTTCATTTAATGGGTTAGATTTATCACCAGTTGTCGCATTTTTTGTGTTGGGTCTCCTTAAACAGTTGGCCTTACGCATGATCTTCTAATGGGATTACTGCGAATATTTCTCAAAATATCTTATGTGCTACTCACCTTATCAATGGTTCTTCACCTTTTGCAAATATCCAACCCGTTTGTTAAAAAGTGCAGGCAGATTGTTGACCTTCTCGTGTTTCCGTTGACACAACCTTTTCGAAATCTATTAACCACCTCTTATGATTTTTCTCCGGTTATCGCGCTCATTGTGCTTGTTTATTTGATCGATCCCTTTATCAAGCTTTTTCTCTGAGCCTCGTGACGAATAATGCGTCTTCAGTCTTTCTTGTTGGCGGGTCTTCTTTTCAGTTCCTTTCTTTGGGCAGAAGGGGGAGAGACTATTCCACAACTCTCCGAGTTACCCGTACCCATCAATATTACACAGTCCTCGGTGTCAGTCGAAGTCCCACAAGAGCTTTCGAGTAATCTCGGTATTTCAGCAAATATCACAACGGAATCCATCTCCTCAGAGGGCACACTGGAGATTATTGCCACAGAATCTTCTGAAGTAACCGAGGATACCCGAGTCATTTCAGACCATTCAACCGTAAGAACGATATTTAGGCGTAGCGGGGAGCTCGAATCCTTTCAGGTTCCTGCCTCACGTATCTCGCTGAGTCGTCCCACAAGGGATGTGGATGCAAAAACTCAAACCTCTTCTTTCTGGCGAGATTTTAGATGGGAAGATTGGGATGAACAACCTGCCAAGGATCTGGTTCGGATTACCCCTTACATGAGCGGCTTTGGCGAAATAAAGCTCTACTCTATGAGGCTCAATGGAAATCGAAATGAGGCGGTGAAAGATGCCTTATACGTTGATCTAATGCGAAAAATGAAAGAGGTTGATTTCCTGATTGAGTCACGTTTCAATCTTCTACTTCAAGCCCGAATTAACGATGAGGCGGATGTCAACTATACCATTGTTCAGGAGCCGAATATCCCTCAGAAAACGGATGTCAATCTGAGAATTCGAAAAACATTTATCAATTTTGGTGATATGACCAAAGACTATTCCGTCGGCACGTTTACCAACCTAAGCAAAAGAATTGATGGGGTATCCGTAAAGGGATCCGAAGGGCCTTTTTCCTATAATTTTGGCTTCGGCCAAGCCAAAAGCCAGCCTGATAGTTTTAGCCGAAACGGGCATGGCGGAACTACCTACCCTTTGCGGAACAAACCCGTTCTTGAGAAATCAGTAAGGGTGTGGGTTAACACGGCAGAGCAAGTAGAGAATGTTGATTATCAGGTAAATTATTTTGAGGGGACCATCGTCTTCACAAAACCAAAAAGTGCTCAAGACTCCCTTTCTTTTCTCTACGAATATACAAATCCACTAGAAGATTTTATCCCGATTGCCAGTCATATCAATTTTCTGGGATTCACTGGTGAATACTCAAGAAATGCAGAACCCAGAATTCAGCCGCTCTACCAGGAAATTACCGATCAACAAAACATCTCTAGCCGGGATACGACTGTGCAACTTTCAAATAGTCCCATCCTCATTGGCTCTGACAAGCTCTCCATCGGGATGGCACCCCTTATTCATAATAAGGACTACTCCATCAACTATGCCACGGGAAAAATATTGCTCTTTTCTCCTCTAACAGGTGCCTTAAGTGCAACCTACTTAACCCCTCAGACCCGAAAGATCACTGAGGAGTTTAGCGGACTGGGAA
>CAYHOI010000033.1:0-17750 GCA_964358175.1 uncultured Candidatus Marinamargulisbacteria bacterium
TCTTGTAAATGCAATGTGCGTAGGCGTGGTTCAGTCGGGAGATAAACCCATAAGCCCTCTCTATGGTCCTATTGTGAAGGGAATTGCCAAAGGAGAAGGTAATCCCGTTATCTACGTCGGAGCGGCAACGGGTCGTGACGGTATCCATGGTGCAACGTTCGCCTCCGTGGAGTTGACTGAGGAAAGTGCTCAGCGAAAATCTTCTGTTCAAGTGGGAGATCCGTTTCAGGAGAAACTGCTCATTGAAGCCTGTCTTGAACTTCTTAAAACCGGATGCGTTGTCGGACTTGGCGACATGGGAGCTGCCGGACTTACCAGTAGCCTCAGTGAGATGGCCACCCGTGGGGAACATGGCATAGAAATCGATGTCTCCTTAATCCCTCAACGCGAAAAAAACATGACTCCCTACGAGATTATGCTCTCCGAAAGCCAGGAGCGAATGGTCGTGGTCGTTGAGAAAAACAGACAACAGGAAGTGTTTGATATTTTGAAAAAGTGGGATCTTTATGCAGTCACGATGGGACATGTCACCACCGATGGACGTTTCAGAGTGTTAAATAAAGGCCAGGTTGTCGCGGATATTCCCGCCAGTGCTCTCACAGATAATGCCCCACTCTATCACCGACCCAGCCGGGAACCTGACTATCTTGTGAGAACGCGTCAATTCTCACTTTCTACGCTCAAAGACGTTACGCCAAAAAATGCATCTTCAATTCTCAAATCATTGGTCGCCTCTCCCAACATTGCCGATAGGAAGTGGATCTACTCCCAGTACGACTACATGGTTCAAACTGGCACCGTGATTCCTCCGGGACGCGCCGATGCTGCCGTTATTTCAATCAAAGATACGACTAAGAGAATCGCTGTCAAAACGGATGGCAATGGACGATACGTCTACCTGGATGCATTTACGGGTGGACAAATTGCCGTCGCTGAAGCGGCTCGAAATGTTGCCTGCACCGGAGCAACTCCGGTGGCTATGACCAACTGCCTCAACTTTGGCAACCCGGAAAAGCCAGAGTCTTTTTGGCAATTGGAACAGGCGATTGCGGGCATGTCACAAGCTTGTCTTGAACTGCAAACCCCCGTAATCAGCGGAAATGTTTCCCTATATAATGAATCTGAAACGGGCAACATTTTTCCCACACCGGTGGTAGGAATTCTTGGATTGTTTGACTCGGAGGCTCCTGCGATGACCCTGGACTTTCAAGAAGCCGGCGATTTGATCTACCTGGTCGGAGATACCTACAACGATATTGGGGGAACCGAATATCTGAAAATAGTACACGGTCTGGTTGAGGGAATGCCTCCAGCGATGAATCTTAAAAAGGAAAAGTTGCTTCAGAGTAGCATGATAGAGTCTATCCGAAAAAGACAGGTTCGTTCGGCTCATGACCTTTCCGATGGTGGACTTTCTGTGGCTATTTTTGAGAGTATGCGCACGCGCCAAAAAGGTGCTCAAATTCATCTAACCTTTTCTGAAGATTTACGGATCGATAGTGTTTTATTTGGAGAGTCTCAAAGTCGTGTGCTGTTTTCTGTTGCAAAATCTGAACAAAAAGCTTTCGAGAAAACGATGAGCGGTCTTCCATGTCAATGTATCGGTGAAGTCACCGAAAACGGTCGTCTTCATCTTGAGATCAATGGGACGAGCTACCTCGACCAGGATCTCAGGGAACTAACCGATTTGTATGAAGGCTCGCTCCGTAGCATCATGGAGCCTTGCTGATGTGTGGAATTTTTGGAATTTGGTCCACAAAGTTAAATGTTGCTGAAGCAACGTATTTTGGACTCTTTGCCCTTCAACACCGAGGTCAGGAAAGCGCAGGGATCGCAATCACAGATGGAAAACAGATCAATCTTGTTAAAGGATTGGGGCTGGTTTCTCAAGTATTTGATAAGGATTCCCTCGAAAGTCTCAAGGGATTTGCGGCAGTGGGTCACTCCAGATATTCCACCACAGGATCAGTTCTGAAAGTAAACGCACAGCCCCTTCTCGCAAACTTTCACGGCCACGACGTTGCTGTCACCCATAATGGCAATTTGATCAACACTGAGCAACTCCGTAAGGAGTGCGCAATAAAAGGATATGTTTTCAAGGGAACCTCTGATACGGAGGTCATCGCAGCACTGCTCGAACAGTCCAGCGAGACCGAGCTGGAAGACGCAATATTGTCTCTGATGCGTCAAATTCGTGGGGCTTACTCGTTGGTTTTTCTTGCAAAGGATCGGATCGTAGCCGTACGTGACCCTTATGGGATCAGACCGCTGGTCATTTCATCTTTGGGAAGTGGCTATGTGATCGCCAGCGAGGATTGTGCGGTGAGCATTGTTGGAGGAGGCTCTGGCCGTGAGCTTCTTCCTGGTGAGCTTCTGACTATAGATGAAACGGGTACCCATACCCGCACAGCCCTCCATCAAGAGGCGCGTGGTGGGTTCTGCTCCTTTGAATATATCTATTTTGCAAGACCTGATTCGATTTTTAATCATAAAAGCTTATACTCCATTCGTGTCAAAATGGGACGGAATTTATTTCGTGAGCATCCGGTAGAAGCAGACTGTGTGATTAGCGTTCCAGATTCCGGGACACCCGCAGCCATTGGCTATAGCAAAGAAAGTGGAATCGCTTTTGCTGAAGGGCTCATCAAAAATCGATATATTGGTCGCACCTTCATTCAGCCTGACCAGCTTCTTCGTGAGGTTGGTGTGAAACTCAAGCTCAATCCTATTGTAGACGCCATCGCAGGGAAGCGAATTGTCATCGTTGATGATTCAATCGTTCGAGGTACCACGAGTAAAAAGATCGTAAAGCTTCTTCGAGAGTGCGGGGCTCGCGAAGTTCATTTTCGTGTGAGTTCTCCGATGGTCATTGCTCCCTGTTTTTATGGAATTGATACTGCGGGGAAAAATGAGCTGATTGCATCCAATCTCTCTCTTGAAGAAATTCGAGATGAGCTCAAAGTGGACTCGATAGGATTTTTGTCGCTCAAAGGACTACTCAATGCGATCCATCTGCCCAAAGACAGTTTGTGCCTGGCTTGTTTTAATGGAGACTACCCTATTCCCATTCCTGAAGATATTCAGAGATCAAAGTTTTTGTTTGATGAGAAAGCCCCTGTTTGTGTGTGCCCCCCCCTGCTACCTGCCCGATAAGTACCCGAACTCAGAGAGCTTCCCTAGTGTAACAAGTGCCTTTCGAAGATACCCTGCATTGCTTTTGAGCGTGGGTTGGAGTAAAGCACGTTGAAGAAGGCGTTCCTCACCTTTGGCCACATGGATCGGCTCGGAGTTGAAGGGACTGATCTCAGCATAATACATCGCGCAGGATAGGGTCATCGGAATGGGGATATAGGTCTGAACCTGTTGAACGCGCAGTCGATTCCTTCGCAAATAAACTGCCAAGTCGTACATGTCTTGAAGCGTTGAGCCTGGATGAGCGGCAATAAAATAGGGAATCATATATTGCTTCTTATGATGTTTTTGACTGAGAGAGTCGAACTGCTTACAAAAAATTTCATAATCCTGAAAGGAGGGCTTTTGCATCAGATCCAGTACGGTTGATGACAGGTGCTCTGGCGCAACACTTAGCTGTCCGCTGACATGATCCTTCACCACTTTCTCCATATACTCAGGGGCCTGAAGGGCCAGATCATAACGGATACCCGAATTGATAAACACGTGTTTTACTCTATCCACCTGTTCGATCTTTCCAAGAAGAAGTGCTATTCGACGCTGGTCGGTCTGTAAATTCGGACAAGGATGCGGGTGCAGGCAACTAAACCGCGCACATCCCTGGTCGCGCTTGCATAGACTTCCATACATATTAGCAGAGGGACCTCCCACATCTTGAATCGTTCCTTTGAAATCTTCTGAGGAGGCAATGAGGTTGGTTTCTTTTAAGATAGAGCTCTCACTCCGACTGGAAATGTATTTTCCCTGATGAACCGTGAGTGCACAGAACGAGCACCCTCCATAACATCCCCTATGTGACACAATCGAATCCTTTACAAACCCGTTGGCAGGAATGGGCTGAAGGTATCTGGGATGTGCTTGCCGCACGAAAGGAAGCTCCGTATAGATCGAATCCAGATCATCGGCTGGAAGATTCTGGGGAGACTCCAGAAGAAGGTATCGATTTTGGCATGCCTGCATGACGCGCGGAGGGTTTTTGCCTGCGAGTTCTCGCTCATAACGGACAGTAGCTGTCATAAGTGCGTGTTTTTGACTCAGAATCGTTTCGTACGAGGGGAGCTCTACGATGTCTTCGCCCTCAGGTTTTTCGCCTAAAATCCTTGCTGTATTCACAATGCCTTCCAGTGGCGTTCCAGCTTCAAGTCTTTGAGCGATCTCGACGATGGCACGTTCGGCCATGCCATAGACCAGAATATCCGCACGGCAGTCGAATAAAATTGATCGTCGAAGCGAATTGTCCCAGTAATCATAGTGCACCAGCCGACGCAAACTCGCTTCTAAGCCACCAATGACGATGGGAACGCCTGGGAAAAGCTGCCGAATTTTGTTGCAATACACGAGGGTCGCTCGATCAGGACGTTTCCCTGGAACCCCTCCTTCTGAGTAGGCATCTGCTTTGCGACGATTCTTTTCGGAGGTCCTATTGGAAATCATAGAGTCCATGTTGCCAGCGGTTATCCCAAAAAAGAGACGCGGCTGTCCTAATGCTTGAAAATCGGCATCACCTTTCCAGTCAGGTTGAGGCAGAATGCCCACTCGATACCCTTTGGACTCCAGATATCGTCCGATTAAAGCCGCACCAAAAGAAGGATGATCGATATAAGCATCCCCTGTGATAAGGATAATGTCCAGCTGATCCCAACCTTTTTGGTGCATTTCAGCACGCGTTATAGGCAGAAATTGACTCATTTCAGAAGCCGGTTATTCCACACATTTATAAAATATTGTTAATGATCGTTTGCAAAGCATCTTTTTCGATAAACCTGAGTTCCGTCTTGTCCTTGAGGAACGGGGAAACATCACTACGAAGGACAGTCACATTAAGACCGCTCAGTTTATCTGACAGTTTTTTTATAAGCACATGTTTATCGAAAGAAATCCTTTTATCTTCAGTTTGATAAAAGGCCTGATCCAGAAGGTCATAATTTGGCTTAATCTTATTGGCAATAAACCAGACCAGATCGTACAAGTCTCGGCCTTTTTCATACTTTCGACAAAGAATGGCATGCAGTTTACCAGCAAAAAGAGAGGACAGATCATAATGCCGAATATTAAGCAGAAACTGTTTATTTATCGGAGTAAACAGGAGTTCGTATCCCGTGGGAGGGTTTGTATCGATCTCCAGTTTAACCGATAGAACTTGGGTTTGTTGAGATGAAAGCCCTAGCTCAAATAAAATATTGGAAAACTTAATAAAACTATTATGCACTGTATTCGCTTCTTTTTTGGTAACCACAACATCAAACCCATAGCCCTTTAATATCGATTTTACATGATCAAGTATAGACTTAAAATCGTAACCTTCAGGATTAATTAAAGAAAAATCTAAATCCTCTGAAAATCGATTTAACCCAAATAGAATTCGAAGGGATGTTCCACCAACAAACGCCAAGTTCTTATAATATCCTTTTATCTCCAATATTCTTAAAATAAGTAATTGAAGATATTCTCTTAATTCAGCATATTTTTCCTCATGTGTATTAAATGAGTTAATTCTTTGCTTTAGTACTTCAATCATATTGCTTCAAAGCTGCTTTCCTTTAAAAAAGAGATAAATGATTCGATAACTTTCAATAATTTTTGGGTGCCATATATTTCACCATATTGTCTAAGCTTTTGGATATCGATACTTTCCAGATTTTGAAACCGATATGAATCCTCAAATATATTATTGTCTAGTGTTAATATTTTCGACAAGTTATAATAAAGAAAATCCGTAACAGCTTTTTCAGGTGTTGCGATAAAAAAAGCATATCCATCCTTTGTCTTCTGCTCTATAAACCCGGTATAAGCTGTTCCCTTTATATGGTGGTAGACAAAACGCCCATAAGCATTAGAAACCTGCAGTGTTTTATGGGTAGTGATTGACGTCATGACCTCCACCCGTTCGGGGATAAGACCATAAAAGGACAAGGCGTATTCGAGGCTAAGATATGACGGCTCAACTAGAGAATTAGCAATGAGCGTTCTTTCTGTTGGCATCGGTTTGTCTGAATCATTTATTGTATAAATACCTCGTCTCAATTGAATAACCAAGCTTTTTTTACACCACTCATTTAACTGCTTACGGATGCTTTTAATGGGTTCACCTAACCCAACAAAGCTGCTGGAGTAGAAATAAGGCAGCTTGTTGTATTTGTTTTTAAAGTCTATATATTTCATTTCTATAAATACACCTATTGGTTAACTTACGGAAATAATATAGCAACTTTAAAATAAAGTAAATATCGGGGGGCATATTATCGTCGTCGTTTTCCAGAAGCCGGTTATTCCACACATTTATAAGATCAATGACTATTTTAAAATAATGCGTTTTATACAATCAACTGACTGATGAAAACCGTCTAATAAAGACAGTGCTTCATCAATAGAAATCTCATCACCATATGGATTGGTATTATCGGTTCATAAAGCCTTTTTCCTTTGGAAAGAATATCAATCCCAAAACGAAAGTCCTCGCCTCGTTTTTTCCTGCGAATCAAATCATCTAAAATCTGACCGAGAGGTATGGTGAAAAATGAAAATCGAATACGAAAATAAGATTGTTGGGCTATCACTTTAGGCTGGCCCAAACTGACTTGATATCACTCATATTAATACACTTAGTCTCTTTATATACTATCGGTTGTTTTGCTTGGTATATTAGAAAAAAATCTTTGATAGGAATTATCCCCGAATGGCGTAACCACTCTAATTGATGAACCAATCGAGAGTTAAATGTTGACGTAGACTTAACTTCACATGCGACCCAATGAGTACCATATGGATTCATCAAAAGATCCACCTCTTTGCCATGATGATCCCTATAAAAATAAAACGGATAGCGCTCACCCGCATGCCTTGTTTGCTTCCAAAGCTCGCTAATCACATAATTCTCATACATATTTCCACGGAGCGGATGCGTCTTCCAAATGTCTGAATCATTAATACCGAGCAAGTATGATGCAAGTCCAGTATCAACAAAATATAGTTTTGGCGACTTCACTAAGGATTTACGTCGATTTGTAGAAAAAGGTCTTAAAAAATAAATAAGATATGAAGCTTCAAGGATTGAAAGCCAGTGCTGGATAGTTGGCACAGAAACGCCAACCTCTACAGCCAACGTACTCGCATTTACTATTTGCCCTATTTGCCCAGCACACAGCTCAATAAACCGTTCAAATTGCGATAGATCACGAATATTGGTTATTTGTCGAACATCCCGTTCCACATACGTTGCGACATAATTACGATACATTAGTTTAGGATCTTGCCCATCGACAATGACTCTTGGATATGTTCCGGTGACCCAGTCTTGCTCAATAGATCGTCCTTGTTGTGTCATCTCCCCTAACTCGAATGGCAACAGATCCACAAGTCCGGCTCGCCCAGCAAGGGATTGCGATACGCTTTCCATCATCATGAACTGCTGACTCCCTGTTAATATGAAGAGACCATTCGACTTATTGTCATCAACAATGGCCTGAAGGTAACTCACCAGATCAGGCACGCGTTGAAACTCATCTATAATTACACCCTTAGCATATTGTGCTAAAAATCCCTTTGGATCATCCTTAACCATAGACCGGATATCAGGATCTTCCAGACTAACATAAGGCAAATCACTGCATTGATGTTTAACAAACGTTGTCTTCCCAGATTGACGAGGCCCCGTGACGATGACAACAGGAAACTGTTGCCGTATTAGATTAAAATACTCTTCTGCTTTTCGGCTTACATACATGTAAATATTTTAAATCTAATTTTAATTATTTTCAATAGCCCAGATTCAAGCAGCAAGTGCAACATAGACCTCTTCCGGTGTTTTAAACCCGAGACACTTTTTGGGTCGAGTATTTAGCTTATGCTCAAGTATATCAAGGTCGGCTTATCTGATCAACTAAAGAATACTTTTCTTCTTGTGGAAACGATTTTGTAATAGTGTAAATTTCGATAGCCGCTTCAAAAGCTATTTTGTAAACGTCTAACTCTCTAACACTACCTATTCGCATTTTCGTCCCTCATCCCTTCGTCCTTCATCCCTCGGGCTTCACAATCTCCCAATGCCCACCCCTATCAGAGCCGATACGGCGGAGAAGGCCTGCATCCTTTAGCTTTGCAATATTATTCTCAATCGCTGTAGTGCTGACGTTTATCAATTTACTCAACACTGGAATGGTAATGTATTTATCGTGTTGAATAGCTTGCAGAATAGACTTTTTGGTTTCACCCAACTTTTCACCCAACTTTTCACCCAACTTTGTGCTACTTTCTTGCACTCCCTTCTCGTCTCGCAAGGTCAGATAAAAATAATATTCCCTGTCAATAAATTCTGGCGCTGGCAACTTGCTGTCAGCCATCGCGTCTCGAATACGCTTGATCCCCGTCCCCATCTTTTCAACAAAACTCGTTCTTACTAATAATGAGGCAATGATCGAATTTCGTGTCTTACTAATCTTTCCAAAATCATCTGGCTTTAACCACTTAACCAGCCCACCTGGATTCGAGATAATGAGTTGACTGGGAAATACTTCGACCATTGAAGTTTTCCTTGAATTCGATCAGTTGCCCTTCACCCTCAGAAATGATAAAGGATAGTTCTTTTTCGTTCATCGCTCTTTCACCACTCGCTTCACTTTTTCGAATGCTTCTTCAGGGGCAAACATGAAGAAATTATCCTGCTAAACGTCAGAGAGCGTCAAGGTGAGTCATCACATCCGCTCCCCACGCCTTATCGCCCAAATATCATCAGACAAATTGCGGTTTTCTAAGTACGCGTATGGCAACGAGAAATACTCCTTCATGCCCCTGCTTACTTTACGATGAATGGTTAAAACGTCTCACGATTCATGAGTTCCCAATACCCACCCTTGCTGGGATCAAATACGATGAACGAAGGATGATCGCTTCGCTGAGACGATGGATATTATTTAATGGGCTGAATTGAGTCAATCGTCTTCTTGATTTGGGCAAATGCATCCCAACAATCCAATAATTCGTCAAATTTTATTTGATCACTATTTGGATATCTTAATTTCGGAAGATATTTATCTATCAGAATAATGTTGTCAATGCTGTTAACTATCTTTGGGAAGTGAAATTCCAATTGACTCACTAATTGATCCAGAAAGTGGACTCTTGGTGGCTGAATATTCACAGAAAGGTATAATGCCTTAAGCAGCTTCTCGATAGCTTGATGAATATGATATATCCCTATATCCGCATGACCTTTATTTGTAATAATAAGTTGTGCCGTATCAGCATCATGTTGAGCAACCTCTAGCCAGAGCTTAATTTCTTGCTCGTTCATAAACTTTTTTCCCTTCTCTAACTATCTGGCTAACCATAGGATCATTCTGTTTAATTTTATTGTTAAAATTATCAGGAGTATATGTCAATAGATCCAGATGAAAGTCTCGCGGATATAGAGCTTTGCTAATCTCATAGGTCAGGTCCTTAGCTCTATTTGTAAGTGATGCTCGCTCATCAACAACAAGCATATCTAGGTCACTGTTTTCAGTTTGTGTTCCCTGGGAATAGCTCCCAAAAAGATAAATCTCTTTAGGATTAAACTGTTCGATAACTATATTAATTACACGATTCACATTAATCATACTGTTATTATATCAGCCCTAAAGAATATGGGAAACTCCTACATCCGCTCCCCACGCTGTATCACCTAGATATCATCAGACAAATTGCGGTTTTCAAGATAAGCATAGGGCATCGTAAAATACCCCTTCACGCCCCAGCCTGTGCCCCAGGAGTTGCGAACAATGAACCGTTTTGATTTGTCATCATAGCCAACAGCCAAAACAGCATGACCACCCAGGAGCTATCAGTTATAAATACCGCAGAAATCAAGTATGATTTTACTGGAATCATTGGGTAATCCGACAAACTCCTTGTGTTTAACCAGGAACACAATAATATCAGCCTGCAAGATAGCTTCTTTGTAAATCACTGTGTGAAAATCGGGGTGTTTATCCAAATTTGGCTCTACTGGTAAAATGGACAAGCCTGACTCAATGAGCTTGAGGGCAATGTATTTTGCCGGCGACTCCCGAAGATCATCGATATCTGGCTTGAAGGCTAGCCCCATACAGGCGACGATGGGTTCCTTCTTGTGTTTCTTTTTGAAATGATCAACTGTGAATTTTATCTTTTCAACAACCCACTCTTTCTTATAATCGTTTTGCTCACGGGCCGTCCGAATCAGCTTTGCATTCTCAGGGTCTGCTTCCACCAAAAACCACGGATCAACAGCGATACAGTGCCCCCCTACCCCGGCACCGGGCTGAAGGATCTTCACTCGCGGATGATGGTTGGCCAACCGAATCAGCTCCCCAACATCAACCCCAACTTTATCACAGATGAGTGAGAGCTCATTGGCAAAAGCAATATTTACATCACGATAGGAGTTCTCGGAAAGCTTAACCATTTCAGCAGTTTTTGAATCGGTTCCCAGTATCTCTCCACTCACAAAAGTCGAGTAAAAGTCTTTAACAACTTCTGTACTTCCGGCATTAACCCCGCCGACAATTCGATCGTTTTCAACCAACTCTCTCATGATTTTCCCCGGCAACACCCGCTCAGGGCAGTATGCGATGGAGATTTCATCCACATTAACACCTTTCTCTTTCAAGATGTCTTTGACGATAAGGGTTGTGCCAACTGGCGATGTCGATTCTAGAATAACGATGTCCCCAGATTTTACAAACGGAGCAATTGACTTTGTTGCCGTTAAGACATAATCAATATCAGGCTTGAATCCCTCTTTGAATGGTGTTGGAACTGCTATAATGAAGATATCTTGATTCTTGGGGAACTAGCCCTGCCTTTAATCGTCCAGACTTAACAGCGGAAGAAACAAATGCATCAAGCTCTGGTTCTACAATGTGAATTTTCCCTTGATTGATCGTATCGACTACACCTTTATGGACATCTACGCCATGGACTTGATAGCCACGATTCCCAAGAAGTGCTGCAGTGGGCAACCCAATGTAACCCAGGCCAATAACACATACTGTTTTATCTTGCTTCATTCACACAATCCTTCAAAATATTTAACATCTTAATGGCTAAATCTTTTCGATTATACGCTACCGCCAGTTTATCACATCCCGCCTGAAGTTGCGTATACAGACGAGTTTCTTGTTTTAATGTCATAATATGCGCAACAAATTCAATTGCGTTTTCCGGTTCGAAACACAGCCCTGCGCCGTATGTCTCAACAATCTCCTTCGCCTGGCCTTCTACACCTAAAAGAATAGGCTTACCCATCACTGCCGCCTCAAATATCTTTGATGGAATGACCGTTTTAAAAGTATCTGCTTTCTTCAATGGCACCAACGCAACATCTAAAACAGATAAACAGGCCGGCAGATCATCGCGTTTGATCGAAGGATGAAACGTCACGTTTGTAAGATTAAGTTTTTCACGTAGGAGCAGAAGATGCTCTTTTTGTGCGCCATCACCCACAAAAAGAAAGTGAATGGATGAATCTGTAATCGTTTTGGCTGTTTCGAGGATAAATTCCAGTCCATGCGCCATACCATGTGTACCAATGTATCCCACGATGAACTTATCATTTAATTTAAGCTTCATTAACAACTCCAAATCCTTTTCCTGTTTTGAGAAGGACTCCACATCACAACCATTAGGAATAATGTATATTTTCTCGGCGGGGATATTCCTGTGTAAAAGATCCGTTTTAAACGCGGGAGAGTTGGCAATGATCAGCGCACTCTTTCGATATAAGAAGAGCTCTAGTTTTGAGAGCGTACGCAATAGGAATCCCTGACGCATGGCTCCTGTCGCCGTGATCGAATCTGGCCAGAGGTCGCGAAGCTCAAAGATCCATGGTTTTCGTTTGAGAGTTCCAAGGACAAATCCAGCCACCGCTGTAAAAAATTGGGGGGAGGTAGCCACAATAATATCCGTTTTTACGAATAGACCTTGGATGATGGCCATTTTCATATAACTAACATAGTCCAGAATACGAAGCCATTTTCCCTTATTAGCCACTATAAACGTCCATACTCGAATTACTTTAATACCATCAACCCACTCGGTCTGACGCCACTTGTTCGTATATCCCGGGAATACTTTGCCATGAGGAAAGTTAGGAACCCCCGTTATGACGGTGACTTCAGCCCCCTGCTTCACCCACTCTTTGCAATGTTCATATGTCCGTGTCGCTGGCGCATTGGTTTCAGGCGGGAAATTGTCAGTAAGAAATAATATTTTCATAATGAGATCGTCGTTATTAGAACATCTTCAAATTGAACCGACAAGACTTTAGCGGGCACAGTCTTGCCATAATGATCCGCATAGTCGTAGTCGGAAAAAACAATTTCTGAGGCACCTTTGAAAGAAATACTTTCTGAAAGCAAGATAGCGTTCGCATCTGGATGAAAGTGAAAATAGGCGACCTTTTTTTTACCAACCGAAGCTTGGACTCGATCTGTAATTATAATACTCTGTTGGCCCCACTCTACTTTTCTTTCATGAGCACATCCGACGTATCCATTATGTGCTGCGGTAATATGCGATGATGACTCAGACAGAATCTCTGCCTCAGCTCGACGTCCCACTCTGAAGGCTCCCCAAACTTCGCTTGAGTCTTTGTCATCTATAACAACCGTATTATGTGCTTTCGTTGATCGCTGAAAATCTCGTAAAGGTCCAGGCTCATAAGTTGATGTTCCAGAATCCACGAGAATCGGAACCCCTTTTCTCCACAACAAAACTTGCAAGGTATCCGCATGCGCATGTCCAGGTTGTTCATTCGGGCCAACTGGGCCAATATCGATAAAAAGCTCTAGTTCTTTCTGACAAATCAATCTATAGCCGCTGTCGCTGAGCGGGGTCGTGAGACGTGAGGTGTGTGGTGTGATGCCCATGGCATTTGCATAACTCAAAATGTCCTGGGTAGTTGGAGCCTGTCCAAGGAAGGAATCATTCGCTAAGGGGATCTCTCCTGTTGAGAGTGTCATGTTAGACAACCAAGCTAGCATACGTTCGATATAAGGTTTGAGTCCTTTCATTAGAGGATCGATCGAAAATGATTTGGATAAATTATACAGATCTAATAGCCGAACCAAGAGTAATTGATGATACATGGGGCTACGTTCAACATGCCCCCCGTCTGAACAAAGCTGAGCCTTCAGTTCGCGATCTAGCCGTTTGGCGTTAGTATAGATCATGTTTTGTTCTTGAAAGAAGACCGCCCCTGCCACTAAGCTAATATAGTTCTCTAATAAATGATTCCCGCCGAGATGATATTCTATATTTTTGGCAAGATATAGCCATTGCGAATAGATCGAGTTAATAAGTGTGTCTTGCTGTTCTGCCGTAAAATTACCCCCATGTATAGACATGTAGCCAATCCAATTTAAAAGTCGAAGGGATGTTGGGTAAGCATCAAGAGCGATCTTTAGGGTTGATAGACGCTCCGAATAATTTAACATCATTGGGGGGATGCTCTTGCTAATTCCTTGGGGAATATTTCTTAAAAAGTTCCAATAGTTTTGGTGATAGGCAAATAGTTTCCCTTGTGACTCATCATCCCAGATGTCATCTCGAGCGTAGTCGAGAGATCTCGCATTGCCTACTGCATTGAAGACGCCCTGCTCGTCCAAGTGGTCAGGCAATGGGAGCAATTCAATAGAAGAATAGTGAAGGGTGAAGAGTGAAGGGTGAAGGGTTCGAAATGTAAGACGAAGGAGGGGAATAAATCTCCAAATAACTCGATAGAGGAAAAGAAAATAAAGTTGTCGAAAGGTTAAGTAACGAAGGGTTCTAAATAGGCGCCCGAGCTTAAACAAGCTAACCTAAACGAACCCAAGTCATACTTGCAATACTCTCCAATACAGCGAGTGTTGCACTTGTCCCATTGATCAGCTCATCGAAGGGAATAAGGGGTTGGCCACCCTTTTTTACACTTGCTGTCCATTCTTTAAACTGCTCCGCATGACCTTTATCCTGCCGCCCCTTCAACTTAGTAAAACGCTTATACCCAAATCCAGATAACAAACGCCAGTTGTCTAATACAAGTGTCCGTCCATTCTGGTAGATCTCAATTCGTTCCTTAGAATACATCTTAGAACCGTTTGCTAGGTAATTAATTGACGTCTGCGAACCATTTCTATGTTTGAGCGTGATCATTACATTGTCACTTGCAATATCTGTATCGTTTCCTAAGTGGCTCGCTGACACACTTTCCACAAGGCTGCCCGTCAAATGGATAGCTAAGTCAATAAAATGGCACCCCTCACCAAGAATACGCCCTCCGCCCACATTCATATCCTGAGTCCAGTGGGAGTTGGGGATAGCCCCGGCATTGATCGTCATCACCAAGTTAAGAGGAACACTTGCCTCGATCAGTTTTGCCTTAATTTGTTTGGTAAAGGATGAGAATCGTCGGTTGTAGCCGACCATCACGCTCCCCTTAGAATTCTTATTTGCACTCACCACATTTGCGAGTTGTTCCCTGCTTATGGCCAAGGGCTTCTCTACAAATACGTGTTTGTTTGCCTTCAAGGCGTCCACCACTAACCCAGCATGGCTATTGTGAGGCGTTGAGATGACGACCATGGTTACATCCGCGTCATTTAATACAACATCAGAATCTGTCGTAACAACTGGGATAGAAAACCGTCGAGCCTGAATAGCTGATGACAATCCTTTGGCACTGCAAAGCACCTTTACACGTGCGCCTGCTTTTTTGAGACTTGGCAGGATAATAGCTGAAGTAAAGTTGCCTGAGCCAATACATCCCACAGTAGGATTGGAGATGGGTGAAGGATGCGGGGACTCAGAGGATATCGTTCGTTGAATGTCAGGCTTGGATTCAGAATACTTCATGAGTGCGGCGATGATATTGGGGTTCTTTAAATCAGAATAGATCTCTTCATACTTTTCAAACGCAACCTGTTTTGAGATAAGCGGGACTACTTTCAATTTCCCCGAGACAATCGTTTCTAGAACTGTTTTAAAGTTGTTTTGCATGGTCCATCCTACATGGGGCAAAGCATAGTCGTGATTACTTGATTCATAGGCAGAATCATAGCGGCCCGGCCCATATGAACAGGAGACTTGGAACGTTAGTTCTTTTTTATAAAAATCATCACGATTTAAATTAAGCCCAACAACACCAATAAGGACGATTTTCCCGCGCTGACGCGACATCTTGGCTGACTGGCTGATAATTTTTTGGCTTGATGAAGAGGCAGTAATGAGCACCCCATCGGCACCGAGCTGACCTGTCAGTTCCATTACCGCTTCGACAGCATCTTCGCCACCAGCTAGGACCTCTGCTCCAAATGACTTCGCTAATTCTAGTTTATCAGGGGCAATGTCTATACCAATCACTCGGCACCCCTGTGCTTTAAGGAGTTGTATTGCCAATAGCCCTATTAGCCCAAGACCAAAAACAACAATGGTCTCGTTCGATGTTGGGGCTAAAAGCCGAATACCCTGAAGCGAAATTGAACCGATAACGGTAAACACAGCTTCTTCATCTGATACTTTTTTAGGAATGGGAACGACAAGGTTTCGGGGGACACAAACAACTTCGGCATGAGCGCCATTGGAAGCTACTTTGTCACCCGGCTTTAGGTCAAGAATATCCTGCCCAACTTCAAGAACGCTGCCTACATTACAATACCCAAGAGGAATAGGCTGATCGAGTTTATTCATCACCGTTTCTATCGTTGGAAGTAGTCCATCGGTTTTAATCTTATCGAGAACCTGTTTGACTCTGTCTGGTTGCGACTTAGCCTTCTCTATCCAACCGGACTTACCAAACTCAACTAGCATACGCTCGGTCCCCAAAGAAACAAGAGACATCGTCGTTTGGATGAGCACCTGCCCACGTCCACAACGGGGCGTTGGGACATCAATAAGTTCGGTATTTCCGTTCTTTAAGTTTTGGATAAGTTGTTTCATTTCTCTATAACCTCCCAATAGCCACCTTTATCAGGCCCGATACGACGAAGAAATCCTTTTAATTTTAATTGTTCCAAGTTCCATTCGACGCCTCTTCGGCTTAATCCGGTTTCGACAACCAACGCTGAGGCGCTAATTCTTGGGTTCCCATGGATTAGAGCTAATATTTTCTCCACAGTTTTCTCCACAGTTTTCTCCACAGTTTTCTCCACAGTTTTCTCCGAATTTTTCTCCACCGGATCGCTATATGTCTGATCTTTCAGGATCAAATAAAAATAATATTCCCTATCCATAAATTCCGGTGCTGGCAAGTTTTTTTCGGACATTGCTTCACGGATACGCTTGATCCCAGTCCCCATCTTTTCGACAAAAATCGTTCTCACTAACAAGGATGCGATAATGGAGTTTCGTGTCATACTAAGCTTTCCAAAATCATCGGGCTTCAACCACTTAACAAGCCCACCCGGGTTCGAAATAATGAGTTGGCTAGGAAATACTTCGACGAGGACATCCGAGCTTTTATCAAAATAATCCCGGTGCAAGATCGCATTTACAATGGCTTCTCGATACGCGTTCTCAGGAAACTGAGGGACTTCTTCTCTTTCTATCGTTTCGATCACAAATCGAACTTTAACTCGTTTCATGACAAAGTGGATCGCTTGTTTTATGTTTTCGAGTATCCCCTCGTCATAGACCTTCTTATCCAAAATGTCGACTTTCTCATTCGTTGCATACTCAGCGCAAACCACCTTAGACGACAAGAAAAACCGTGATGGATCTTTAGCAAAAAATAATACACCCGCATTATTAAGCTTTAGCTCATGCAATACTCTCTTTGCTACACCAAGATTGATCAAAATAGAAGGCACGTCTATCGTTTTACCAAGTTTGGATTCTCGCAGATACGTTTCCAACTTGGCCTCATCAAAATCATCAGGATAAACGAACTCATCATTTATTTCTTCATCAAATGATTTAAGACCTTCCGCTATCGCAAATTTAAATATTTCATCTCGGCTTAATTTCTGAGAATTGGCCCCCATTCTCAGGTAAAACCCCGAAGAACAAGCATATGGTTTTTTCAAACCTTCTGCCACATGGATGATACATACCTTGTCGACCACATCGATCGAAACGTTCACTTTAGGGTCACAATTATTGGCAAGATCCATAATCCGTGATCTTAGATCATTAGAGTCATTTATACCTTTAATACGGCCAGAATCTGTAATGCCAAGGAAAATTCGCCCCCCATGGGCGTTTGCAAAAGCGACCATTTCTTTAGAAATAGACGCATTAAAGCCTTCCTTAAATTCGATCAATTGGCCTTCACGCTCGGAAAGGATAAACAACAACTCGTCTTTATTCATTCCCATATCTCACAATTTTGGATAAGTTGCTTCATGATAACTTCCCTTCATGGTTAATCTCCCAATAGCCTGAAGACGTGTTTCCCGTTCGGATAATGATGCCTTTTTCTTTCAATCGAAGAATATATTCAGACACTGTATCACGAGTAATACTCAATTGATTGGCAATTTGATTCTTCGAAATCCTTTGATCCGACCGAATCATATTCATAATTGATTCTTCCAGATTTGTCAGATTATTACCACGTATCGCTGGGG